>CAYZVT010000034.1:0-19524 GCA_964481585.1 uncultured Pirellulales bacterium | reverse complement strand
GTCCCCCGTCGCTCAACGATGCACATCGAGACGCCCCATAGCATCTGCCGCTTCGGCTATGCGCAGATCGATGTCACGCCGCCGGTGGGGATTCACCATCGCGCCTGGGGCGCGGCGCGGCACGACCGCGCGACCGGCGTTCATCGGCCGCTCATGGCGAAGGTGTTAGCCTTCCAAGCGCTCCACCACGACGACGAGCAGACGATGGTCACGCTCGACCACTGTCTGCTTGGCCCACAGGAGATGGCCGCGCTGCGCATGCGCGCGGCTAGCCTCGGCGGCATGGCTCCTCAGCGGTTGGCCATCTTGTGTACGCATACCCACGGCGCGGGCCTGATGGACCTGCATCGCGCGGAACTGCCCGGCGGCGAACTGATCCCAAGCTACTTGCACACGCTCGCCGAGCAGCTGGGAGCCGCGATTGCCGAAGCCCGCACCTGGCGGCGGCGCGCCACGCTCACCTACGGCTTCGGCCGCTGCGATCTGGCGCGGCAGCGCGACTTTTGGGACGCCCAGCGACAGCAGTACGTCTGCGGCTACAATCCGCACGGCGAAACGGACGATACCGTGCTCGTCGTGCGTGTGACGGGCGAAGAGGGAGAGCCGCTGGCGTCGATCGTCAACTACGCTTGTCACCCCACGACGCTCGCCTGGGGCAATACGCTCCTCAGCCCCGACTTTCCGGGCGCGCTCTGCGAGACGGTGGAGCGCGACACTGGCGCGCCGTGCGTCTTTCTCCAAGGCGCTTCGGGCGACAACGGGCCGAAGGAGGGTTTCGTCGATGATCCGGCCGTGGCCGATCGCAATGGCCGGCAGTTGGGCTACGCCGCGCTTGCGGCGCTCACGGCGCTGCCGCCGCCGCGAACGCAGTTTTGTTACCAGGGGCCGGTTGTCTCGGGCGCGACCCTCGGCACCTGGGCTCATCGCCCGCTAAGCGATGCGCAGGCCCAGCGCGCCGCGCACTGGCAGTGGCACAGCACGACGATCGCGCTCGACTATCGCCCCGATCTGCCGCGCCCGGCGCAGGTCGAGCGAGAACTGGCGGAATGTCGAGCGGCGAGGGAGCGGGCCCATGCGGCCGGCAATGAAGCAGATTATCAAGCAGCCCAAGCGCTGCTCGAACGCCACACGCGCCTGCTCGCGCGGCTTAAGAGCTTGCCGCCGGACGAGCAGTACCAACTCCCGGTCCGCTGGGGGCGTGTCGGCGAGGCGATTTGGCTCTGTTTGCCCGGCGAGCCGTACAATCGGCTGCAAACCGTCCTCCGGAAGCGGCTGGGCAAGGTGCCGCTTGTGATCGCCACGCTCGCCGATGACTGGCTGCCGGGTTACCTGCCCACGGCCGACAGCTACGGCAAAGGCATCTATCAGGCGAGCATCGCTCTGCTGGCCCCCGGCTCGCTGGAACGCCTCATCGAAGAACTGACATCTCGGCTCACCGCCGACCAAGCCATCACCTGTTGAACGGAACTCGGAGCGCTCGCGCATGAAAATCACCGGCATCACCACGCACGTCTGCCACGCGCGGATGCGGAACTGGATCTTTGTCAAAATCCAAACCGATCAACCGGGTCTCTTTGGCTGGGGGGAAGCGACGCTCGAATGGCACACGCGCGGCGTCGTCGGCGCGATTGAAGATCTAGCGCCGCTGCTGGTCGGCGAAGATCCCACGCGCGTCGAGTATCTGTGGCAGATGATGTATCGCCAGCACTTCTGGCACGGAAACGGCATCGTCCGCTCGACGGCGATCTCCGGCATCGACATCGCGCTGTGGGACATCGCCGGCAAGGTGGCCGGGCTGCCCTGCTCGAAACTTTGGGGCGGGCCGGTGCGCGACTACGTGCGGACCTACTGCCATCTCGGCGGCGGCAAAATGGAAGATTTTTATGAAACCCGTGCCGAGGATGCGAAGCGGTTTGCCGAGCTGGCCCAGGAGGCCGTGGAAACGGGCTTCACGGCGTTCAAGACCATGGCCGTGCCGCCGACGATGCCCGTCGAAGGGCAGCGGCCAATCCGCGCCGCCGAGTCGGCCGTGGCCGCGATGCGCGAGGCGGTGGGTGAAGGAATCGACATCATGGTCGATTGCCACGCCCGCCCCTCGCCCGCGATGGGACTGAAGTTCGGCAAAGCACTGGAGCCGTATGGCCTGTATTTTCTCGAAGAACCCTGCTGGCCGGAAAGCCTCGACGGCCTGGCGCGCATTAGCCAGGAGATTACCACGCCGATCGCGACGGGCGAGCGGCTGACGAGCTTGGCGGCGTTCCGCGACCTGTTTGCCCAGCAGGGCTGCTCGGTGTGCCAACTCGACATCACCCATTGCGGCGGCCTGACCGAAGCCCGGCGGATCGCCGCGCTAGCCGAGGCATATCGCATCGCGCTCGCGCCGCACAATCCTCAAGGCCCGGTGAGCACCGCCGCTTCGCTGGAGTTTGGCTTCTCACAGCCGAGTTACATTATCTGCGAAGCGGTCCATGCCGACGTTCCTTGGCGCAACGATGTCGTGGAAGAAGGCTTTGTCGTCCAGCCGCGCGGACGCCTGGTGCGCCCCAATGACCGGCCGGGCTTGGGCATCACGATCAACGAGAAGGAACTGGCGAAGCATCCCTTCGAGCAAGAACTGCCCCAGCGCGTCTTCTACCCCGACGGCAGCATCGGCGATTGGTAAAGCGGGCATGCGGCGCCGCTTAAGGGATCGCGGTGACTTCGCTCCCGGCGCGGGTGCCGAGCGCATTGAAGAGCTTGAAGTCGATCGAGCTACTCAAGAAGTGAACGCTCCCATCGCCCAGACAAAAGTTGGCCCCGCCCGGATGCCGGCTTTTGAAACCGCAGGCCCGCTCCCAGGTCGCGCCGCTGGCCGTGGAGTCGAACGTGTTGATCGGGATGCAAGTCGGACTGACGTTGAAGTTGACGGCGAAGGCGGAGATGAAGGAGCACTGCCCAGGCAGCGTCTCGCCGAGCGCAATCGTTTGGGAGAGGCCGTCGCGGACGGCGGCAAAGCGCACGGCGTTGCGAAAGCGGGCGAACATGCCGACATGGCTCCCCCGCGAATAGCCCGCGCCGTCGTGCGAGCCGTACGAAAAGCCTTGGCAGCACCAGTTGTCCGGGCTGGGGGTCTTGTTGGGGCAGAAGACGCAGCGCTGCGGATCGGTCGGCCCCATCGAACCGACGTACCACAGGCCCATCGCGCGCGGCGGATTGTCCCGACTGAAGCGGCCAGCCAATATCGCTTCCGAGCCTGCCGCATCCGACGGGCAAACATACGAGGGGATGACGGTGGTCAGCACCTCGATCGGCAAATCCTGCACGTGCTTGTTAAAGTCGATCCGGTCGTGCAGCGGCTGCTGTTCCAGGTGCGGCAGAATCATCGTCGACCAGACGCCGCCCCAAGTGAAAGGTTGCGACTTAAAACAGCACCCGGCCGAGCCATAAGGAAGCGTGCCGTGCGTCTGATGATAGTTGTGCATCGCCAAGCCAAGCTGCTTGAGATGGTTGCGGCACTCCGTTTGCCGCGCCGCCTCGCGCGCCGCCTGCACCGCCGGCAAGAGCAGCGCCACGAGAATCCCAATGATGGCGATCACCACCAAAAGCTCGACGAGCGTAAAGCCAGCGGGGGCCACGGACGCCTCACCCGTGCTGGGTGCCACTGCTGGCTTGTCCAGCAGTGCCCGCTCCTTGGCGCGGGTCGTCTTCTGATTTCGTCGCGGAACCGCGACTGCGGAGGGGCGTTGTCGCGCGAGGCGGCGTCTCGGCGGGTCGTCGATGAGGCGAATCGTCTGGCAAGCGACGTTGCTCAAAGACACTGCTGGAGGGGCCAGCAGTGGCACCCGTCGAGGGCGCTTCGCTTGACAGACCTCTCCATAGTTGAACCCGCGCGAGAATCTGGGAGCGAGCGGGTTGTGCACGCCTGTTCTCAATCCCACCGTATATGCCCTCGAGTTCTAGCGGCGCGCGGCCTTGCGGCGTTGGTGAACCAATCGCAACAACGGCAACACGCCGGCGAGCAGGAGCCAAGTGGCCGGCTCGGGGATCGCATACGCCGTCACCACTAGTTGCGGCCCGGCCGATGCGGCGCTGGTGAATCCGCTACTGGTTCCCCAGTTGATCCAGTCCTCGTGGCTAAACCCGCTCCCGCTCCCGCCGTGTCCGCTGCCGGCCGGGGGTCCGGCGCTCTGGTTGCGATCGTTCAGCACGATCATCTGCCCCACGTTCTCGGTGAAGACGCCTTCGTCCCAGCCGCGCACCAGCTCGGTGACGTCCCAACTCACCAGATTCGTGCTCGTGCTTGTGCCGATCTGGCCGGTAGTGACCGCGCCGTAAGCGGTGTGGCTGGCATAGTAGTCGGGCACGTCCGCGCCGTTGCGACCGGTGCCGCCCGCGGCAATGACGGCGGCGCGTCCCCGGTCGGTTCCTTCGACGGCGAACACGCTCCAAACGACGTCGTTGTTCATACTGCCCGTGCGTTTGTTGCCGCGCCACTGGAGCGTTGCTGACAGCACCTTGTACCGTGAAGTCAGCAGCGGGAGTGTCGAGGAGAAGTCGAGCCATTGCCATTGCTGATTCGCGCCACCCGTCGAGCCGGCGTTGTCGTAATTGATCCAGTTCTGATCGCCCCCGCCGCCGATAAAGACGCGGGCGTGGTTGGCATTGGTCCAGGTGGGCGTCAGGTCGAGTAGGATCGCGGCCTGGGCCGGCGCCGCACCGGCCAAACAGGCGAGCAGAGCGGCGAAAAACAATCGTTGCCTCATCACAAACTCCTCCACAGGGAATGAGCGTTTTCCAAGAATCAATCACGAGGATCAACAGATACAGGCGCGGAGGATCTCGTCATGGGATAATGCTCACGGGAAATTATACCTTCACCTTCCGACTCGATGCTGAGCGTCACTTCCAGCCGTGGCTGAGGGTCTTGCCACACGATCCACAACGGATGTTGATCGTTGAGGATCATAAACTGCCCACGCTGCGGCTGCTGCGGGTTTGCCTGCCATTGCTGGACCAGTTCCGTTACGTCCCACTCGACCACGAGCGGTCGTTGTTCGCTCACGGCGGGCACCCTTGTGGAGTCCACGACTTCCTGGCGATGCGTCTCGTAGTACCGCACCAGGTCCTTTCCGTCGCCCCGAGCAAAGACGGTTGGCACGCCGCGCTGCGCGTCGGGAACGGGAAAGATGCCGAGGCGGCTGGCCACCGTTGGAGTTTGAAAAAACGTCTGCGGGCGAATCCAGCCGCGCCAGGTCAGCCGCGCGCTTTCAATCCGGGCATTCGTTGGGATCAGCGAGAGCCGGCTGCTTAGGTCGAACCACATGTACTGATTCGCGGACTTCCTCAGGCTGACCGGAAATGGCTCGTCGTGCTGGTGCGCTTGATGGTCGGTAAAGGCTTCGCCGGCGCCGGTAATCTGGAGACGAGCAAAGTGGCGATTGCCCACTTTCTTGAGTGGCGGCATCAGATCCAACGTCGCGGTCCGAGGCACTTGGGCGGCGAACTTGTCAGGCTCGACAGCCCCACGCGATACCAGCTTTCCGTGGCGAAACACGACCGCACTGCCGGAGTTGAGCGTGAGCGGTTCTCTTTCTAAAAGCGCCCCGCGTGGCAGGAATTGTACCTGCCCCGTGAGGACGTGAATTTCGCAGCGACCCTGTTCGGCGACTTCGACGCCGAACTTCGTTCCCAGATCAACAATCGCACCGCTGGGCGTGTCGACGGTGAAGCCCGCCGCCTGGGGCGGAACGCTGGCTACCAGCCGTCCCCGCTGCAACTGAGTGGCGTCCGACGACTCCACGAGGAATACCGCCGGCCCCTCCACGACCACCTCGGCACCGCTCCGAAAGGCGACGCGCACCAGCCCGCGTTCAAGCTGCAACCGCCGCCCCGCCCTCAGCGGCTCGCCCGTCGGCGGAACTGGCCCTGGCCCAGCCCACTGCACGTCATGGGTTTGCACCAGTTGCGCCACGGCGGCGTCGGGCCGCGCCTTGGCCACGGAGCCGCTCGGCTTCGCCGGCGGCTGACGCCAGAGCGGGATTTGCGCGGCCGTCAACACTAGCGAAACGACGGTGAGCGCCGCGACACAAATGCCGAATCTCACTGGCTGCGACACCCAATTCACCAGGCTCGTCACGACGCGCGGCCCACGTGACGTGGCGGACGGGACTGCCAGTCTCTCCGGCTGCGGCTCGCTCTCCGCTGGCGCGGGATGCTTGAGGCACAATAGCGCGTGCAATTCCATGAAGTCGAGATACGCCGTCCGCGCTTGCGGATCGTCGCCGAGCAGTTGTTCGAGTTGCTGCTGTTCGTCGGCGGTCAGTTGCCGATCGGAGAGCGCCCCAAGCAGAGCATCGAGCGACGGCCTCATACCTTGGCGCTCCGCCGGGGGAGCTTGCGCTGCACGCAATCGAGCAAGGCCCGCCGGATACGGGTGAGCGTCACGGAGACGGTGGAGGCCGATTGTCCGAGCTGCGCGGCCAGCTCTTTCACCGATCCGTCCGGCTCGTAGCGGCGGCGAATCAGCTCGCGCTGCCGCAGGGGGAGCGCGTCGAGGCAGTCATCCAGCGCGCGTGCCCGTTCGTCCGTGTGGTGAATCCGCTGTTGGGCCTCGGCTGCGAGGGCTTGGAGTAGCTCGGGTGTGAACAGTTGCGGATTTTGGCCACGGCGGCGGCGGTAGTTGAGAATTTCGTAATAGGCGACCTGCCGCGCCCAAGAGAGAAAATCGGTGCCCGGAGCGAACTCGGCCGCCTTGGACCAGAGGACGACGTTCGTGTCCTGGAGCAGATCCCACGCCTGATCGCGGTTGGGAAGCAGCGCATAGATGTAGGCGAACAACGAGTTCTGCGAACCCGTCAGCTTGCGCACAAACTCTTCGGTATGGCCGTCGGACATCCGCCACCTGCTTCGCGTACCGCCTCACGCCCGGAACCTATTCCAGGCCATACCGACTAAACGTCGGTCGCGGCACAAATCTTAGCAGGAAAGTGCGCCGAAGCCCGATTTCCCGTAGGAAACGCCGTAAAGCGGGGGCGGATGGCCCTACTCGATCAGGGCGAACTCAAAATGGTTCTCGCCCGACGGGGTGACTTCGGCGGTGAGCGTTGTTTCGGAGTTGAACCGGGCGGGTAAGTAGTCTTCGTACTTCAGCCCCATCTCCGGGGCGTCTTGGAGATGAGCGGGGAGCGGCCGCGAGGCGCGGATCTCGACCTTCTTCCTGCCCGGGGCGGCGCGCAGGGTGAAGCGGCCGTCTTCGATCGTGCCGGCCTGCCGGGCTTGGGGCGCGGTGAGCGAAACAAAGGCGATCATCCCCTGCTCGACCGGCTGACCTTGATACGTCACGGTGCCCGTCACCGAAACCGTCTCGGGATCGCCACAGCCGCTCAGCGCGACCAACAACACCGCCACGAGCGCGCGGATGGACAAGAACTTTCTCCCTGAGCTAGAACTTGTGAAGTGGCGATGCTACCAGCCGGCCGCGATCGGCTCGTTTCCGGCGCGACTTCCCAAAGCGTGGTATACGTCAAGATCAATGCTTTCGGAGAGAAAGCGGATCGAGCCATCGGCCATAGCGACGGTCACACCGCCGGTGTGGTAGCTGCGCGCGGAAACGACGATGTTGTCCTTACTGTCGAAGCAGGGCGCTTCGGGCAGGATGTTGCGACAGTAGTTGAACACGTCATGCTGCGATGTGTTGGGAGAATAGAGTGTGCTAAAGATCGCGCCGGCGTGCGGAACGTTGTGGTATCGGCCGCGCACGTCCTGCTCTCCACTTCCCACCGGCCCGTCGGGCACCAGAATCAGTTCGCTGGCCAAGAGCGTGTTAGAAGTTCCGTCACGCACGTCGCCGATCGAAATGTTCGAAAAGGGAAAGAACAGCCCGTTGAGCTTTGCGCTCTGTGTGTGTCCACCGGAATTAAAGACGGTGTTGCCGGCGTTGAGCACGTAGTTGCCGTGAAAGCCCTGCTGATTGCTGCTGGCCGCGCCGTTCTCGATCTTGGGATTGGCCGGATCGGAGGGGCAAAGGAACATCGGCACGACCGCTTTCTTCTCGGGCATGTTCCGATAGGACCAACTGCCGGTGCGGGGGCCTCTCATGTGTGCCGTGTAGATGTCGGCGAGCGTCTGCTGCTCGGTATACGGCAGCACTCCGTAATACCAGCTCGAACGATTCCAGCCGTCAGGCTGGAACAGGTCGATGTAGATGAACTGTCCGACCGGGAACTGCCCGTTCGCCGCGTGGTAGTTGTGAATCGCGAGGGCGAGTTGCTTCAGATTGTTGCTGCATTGCATCCGCCGCGCCGCTTCGCGGGCGGACTGGACCGCCGGGAGCAATAGCGAAATCAGGATGCCGATGATGGCGATTACCACAAGTAGCTCGACGAGCGTAAAGGCCGCGCGCGGCGCGGAGCGGCGATTTTCCATTCTGGCGCAGCAATGACTCATAGTAGGTTCCGAGACTGCGGAAGATCATCCTTGCGGCTCAGCGCTTGCCTCGCCGACAGAAATGCCAAGCCAAGCCCACCAGCCCCAGCGCGGCGAGCGCGAGCGTACCCGGCTCGGGCACGGAGGAGAAATTGATTGTGAGTTGAACCTTGCTGCCATCGAGCGACAGGACGCCGCCGTACGTGCCGTTCCCAAAAAAGCCGGATGTGACGCCGAGGGCGCCCGTGTGGTTGAGAGCCTCGAAGAGCGTGTAAGTTTCGCCCACGTAGAGGGTGGTGGGGGCGCTGAAGGCAAACTCGTCGAAGTCGAGCGTGCCGAGCGCGAGCGTACCGGAGTTGAGGACGACCTGATCGCTCGCGGGGACCGGCCCAAGTTCAAAAACCAGCCCGCCGGTCGAGATGTTGGTCAGATCGAGCGTGCCGCCGCCGAGGCTCATGGTGAGCGTGCCAATCGAGGCGCCTGGGCTAAGCCGCCCACCGGCGTTGATCGTCACGTTGGCATTGGAGGTCACAATCGCACCGGTTCCGCCGAGCGTGCCGCCGCTGTTGACGACGACCGCGCCGCTGCCGGTTCCCGAACCGGAGGCGTTGTTCACCAGCAACGTTCCTCCGCTCACGGTTGTACCGCCGGTGTACGTGTTGGCGGCGGTCAGCGCCATTGCGCCCGCCCCCGTCTTCAGAAGCGAACCGCTGCCGAGCGACGACGGCTGATTCAAGAGCGTGGCGGAGACCGTCAAATCGGCGGCCGAATTGTGAGTGGCGTTGGCGACGTTGAAGGTGGTTTGGCTGTGCAGATGCACGCCCGCGTCGGTCCCTGATGTGGAGATCGTAGACGCATCACTGCCACCGACCGTCACGGTGCCACGGAGCAAGTAGGACTTGAAATTGGAATTGGCGCCGCCAGCGCTCGTTAGCTGTCCGCCGTTGAGCGTCAGCGGCCCGAGGACGTTAAAAAAGTTTCCGTTGTTCGTGACGGTTCCGCCGTCTTGGACCACGAAGCGGACAGCGGGACTCGCCACGGCGTTGCCCAAGACGTCGTTATGCCCAAAAGCGAAGGTCGCGCCGCTGCCGACGATCACCGAGCGCGCCACACTGGGGTCGCCGATCGAAGTGGTGGTCGGGGCCGGCTGGTTCACTCCCGCACTCGCGAGCAGCGTGCCGGCGTTGACTCGGATATTGCCGGTGAAGTTGCTGCCGGTGTTGCTTAAGGTGAGCGTGCCGGCGCCGTTTTTGGTCAGACCGCCGTCGATTGCCGGGCCTCCCGTGTCGTGGCTCAGTGCCGCCGCGATCGTGATGTTGTGGCCGTTGGTGTCGATGATCGCGCCGCCACTGCGGACCGCAACCGTGGTGTTGGCGGCGGAATCGAGAAAGTCCGCGGTGCTCGTGCGGGCTTCGAGCGTGCCGCCGTTGAGGTTGATCGTCTTGGCGGTACCGCCGCTGCCGAGCTTAAACTGCCCGAGTGAAAGCGTTCCGCCGTCGAGGTTGACCGTGGCGGTGCCGCCGCCGCCGTTAGGCCCTTTGAGATAGAGAAAGCCCTTATCGTTGTCGGTGACGCCGGCATCGGCGGTGCCGATGTTGAGCCGACCGCTATTGAGCGTGAGCGTGGCGTTGCCATGGCTATTGTGCCAGCCGTCGGTTCCGATCCCGTTGCGCGTATATCCAGCGCCCAGCATCATGCGCGTGCCGACGTTGACGGTGGCGCCGCTCATGTTCACCGTTCCGTTGGAAACATTCGAGTTGCCGCCCACGAACAGGTGCCCGGCACCGCCGGTCATGCCCGTGAAGTTCACCGTGCCGCCGTTGGCGTTGAGGGTGCCGGTGCCGCCGTCGACGCCGACGTAGTTACCATTGCTTCCTTGATTCCCGCCAAAGCTAATGATGCCGGCGCCGGGATCGATCGTGACGACGCCACTGGAACCGCTGGCTATGCCGACCCCCAACCGCGAACTGTTGCTGAAATTGGCGCCGCTGGCAAATCGAACGGTCCCGCCCACGGTGCTGTGACCGACGTGAAGCGGCGCCGAGATATCAGAGCCAGCGCCGCTGAAGATGAGCGTTCCGCTCCCCGACTTTCTGAGAGGGCTCGCGCTCCCGCTCAAGTTTCCAGCGATTTCTAGGGAGCGGCCGGCGTCCACGTTCCACGTTTGCGTGCCGCCAAGTTGGACCTCGGCGTTGATCGTCAAATCGGCCGTCGCGGCACTCATGTCGATGCCCGATCCGCCGAGCGTGAGTCGGTGCGATCCCCCGATCGTGACCGTGCCTCCCGGATTGGTGATTCGCAAGCCGGACCAGGCTCGGTCCGCTCCGAGCGAGGCGGTGTTCGCCGCCGTCACCGTGTTATCCCAGACGGCTAGATCTCCGGAACCCGGTGCGACGCCCCCCGTCCAACTGCTGCCGAGATGGAGATCGTCGCTATTGTCAGCCTTTGAAATCGTTACGGCCTGCGCCGGCAGCGGCCCCCACAGCGCAAGTGCCGCCGCAACGGCGAGGACGAACTGGATCGATGTGCGGCGAATCTGGAGATACATCGTTTTTCCGTAAATCTAGAGAAGCGAACGGATGAGCGACGGCGAGGAACTTCTAGACATGACAGTCGTAATTATGGCTCCCGTACGACGGGATTTGTTTGAGCGTCAGAAGGTTGCGGCGCAGCGAGTCCCGCCATCTTGCGGATCGTGGCTTCGCCCCCCTCGCTGATCGCGTCGAGTTGCTCTCGGCTGAGCGCCTCGGCCACGACGAAGACGTTGTCCAGTTCCCCCTGAAACGGCATCTGGAAATGCCCAGCGTGCCGCCCGACGCGGAGAAACCGCTGGCTTTCCGTGATCCACGTGGTATCGCAAGACACTTGAAGCAAGCGGTGGTCGGCCGCCGCGAGCGATAGATCCTTGACGTAAAGTTGCGCGGTGTGCGCCTCTTGGTCGTACACGCCCGCCACGAAATACCACTGGCCGGCCTGCGGTGTCGGCGCAGGGCTTTGCAGCACGCCTCGGCCCGTGAAGGCAACCCAGCCGTACTGCGGCCCGCCCCGCGTATCGAGGCCGAGCACCCGGTCGTAGCCGCCGTTGTCGGTCGAAAAAATTTCGCGCGGCTGGCGGTCGACGACGGCCGGACAAACCCACGCTCCCCAAGTCAGGCGCGGCAGCGCGGCGGCGGAAGCGTCGATCGGAAGATCGAGATAGCTTTCCTCCGTGCCCTGAAAGCGACAGGCTTGCCCCTCGTACCCCGGGACGAAGGCAACATTCCGTGACTCGAAGGGATGGTGTCCCCAGCCACTGGCGTCGCTAAAGTCTCCATTGCACGGGTAAAAGCCAATTAGCGGCACTTCCGGCTTGGGAACCGCGCGCGTGAAAGCGGCGTCGTCGGCGGAGAGTCGGCGCATCCGGTTCTTGCCCGGGCTGTAGCGAATCGCCTGTTCCGACGTCAACTGAACAGGCACCGGCGGCGCGGAACCAGCGGAGCGAGGCGCAAAGCGCACTTCGCCGCTAAAGACATGAATCTCCGTTTGTCCGTGGGTATCGACCTCCACGGCGAACTCCGTTCCCAGGTCAATCGCCACGCCGGCCGGCGTGGCGACCTCGAAGCCGACGGCTTTCCGCGGCACCTGCGCCGCAAGTCTTCCGTGACGCAAATAGAGCTGGTTTGGGCCGGCTAGGCGCACCTGTACCGGTCCTTCCAAAACCACCTCGGAGCCGGTATTGAATCGCAGCTGCGCGACGCCCGCCGTAAGCTGTAGCTGTTGGCCAGATCGCAGCCGCGAACCGCGATCGAAGCGCTCGCCTCCCTCACGCCACACGCAACCGTGCATCGCCATGATCCGCGCGACGATCGGCCGCGTCGCGGCGCTCGTGCGAGCCGGCTGCGTTTGCCCCGCGTCTTGCCCTCCGATGCGGAGCAAGCCGAGCACGGTGACACCGGCCAGCAGCGCCGAGGCGGCAAAGATGAGCGAGAACGTAAGCGGCTGATTCAGCAGCGCCACGGCGCGCCGCCCCCAAGCCCCCCACACCGTCTGGGGAGGCACGCGCGGCGAAGCCGCCCCGGGGCGCGCCGCGCGGGGCCGCACAGGGGAAGACGCAACCGGCTCGGCACTCGCTCCGGCGAGCGACGGCGGCGAGTGCCGAGCGCTGCCCGAGGCCGCGTACCACTGGAGACTGGCATAAAAGTGGCTATAGCGGATGTACCAGCGGCGCGCCTCGCGGTCGTGCGTAACGATCTCGCGGAGACGGGCTAGCTCAGCCGGACCCGCCTCGTTTTCGGCGATTTGCGCGAGCAGCGCCCGAATCTCTTGTTGAGCCGCAGAGTACTCGCTCACTGGCGCTCCTCGGCCGCGAGCTTGCGGCGGATGCAGGTGAACAGCGCGTCGTGGATTCGCTGCAGCGCTTTGTAAATTGCCGGGACGCTGCGGCCAACTTGCGCGGCCAGCGTTTTGGCACTGCCGCCGGGGCCGTAGCGGAGCTCGACCAGCTGGCGATCTCGCGCCGGGAGCTTACCGAGACACTCAGCCAGTGCCACATGCTGCGCGTCGAGCAGGTCGGCCATTTGGCTGACTTCCTCACTGACGGCCGCCAAAAACGCCTCGCTGAGCGGAAGCTCGCCCCTCCGCTTGGAGTGGGTCAGCACCTTGTAATACGCCGTACGACACGCCCAGGCGGCGAAGTCGCTGCCGGGCCGGAAGGTGTCGAACTTTTCCCACAGCGTCGTGCTTGTTTCCTGAAAAATGTCCTCCGCGTCCGCCACGTTCGGAACGAGAGACAATATGTAGGAATACACCCGCCGCGCGTGCGCCGTCCACAGTCCCACAAAATCGCGTGTTACACGGGCGTTGTCGTCCACAGAGCGGCTCCGCGCAGCGGCTTTCATGCCGAAGAAAAAAAGTCCTCCATTACCAATTTCCTGGGAGCGAAGAAATTGGAAGGGGAAAATCAGAAAAGGGGCAAAAAGGCGGGCGCGCCGCCCAAGAGAGGAAAGGCCCCAACGGGGCGCTACCGCCGCCAGCGGCTTCGCCCGAACAGGGCCAGTGCCGCCACGCCGGCCAGAGAGCCGAGCGCGAGCGGCATCAGTCGGCCGTTGCTCCGCAGGTTCATCGGGCGCGCTCGTTTCTCGCTCGGCTCGGCCAGTTCGGTGTCGTAGAGAATGGCCGTCGCGGCGGATTCAAGCGTCAGCTCTTGCAAGAGTAAATGGTGGGCGTACTTTTCGGCCACGATGCGGAACGACGTTTCAGCAAGCTCCTTGATGCCCATCGCCAGTCCCAGTTGTTCGGCCGTGCCAAAAGCGCTGCTCGCGTTGAGGCTGGCTATGAGCAATTGCTGTAGATCGCCCAGTGGCGCGGCCGCTCCGCCGGCCAGTCCCACCATGTCAGCCCAGAGGCCGCGCGTCTTGCCCATCAGCACTCCCGACTGGCGGCGGAACCGCGACGGTCGGCGACCGATCAACTCATAAAGCTGTTCAGCTTGTCGCTCGTGCTGAGCCGCCTTCTCAGCCACCTCGGCAATGAACGACCGGAAGTGAGGCTCGTGAACTTTGTCGCGTACGCTCTCGGCCAGCTCGCGCATCGAAGCCTGGAGCAAAAGCACGTTGTCGAGCCAGCGCTCGATGCGGTCGAGCTTCTGCTCCCACGATTGTTCATCGAGTTCAAGCAGGATCGGTTGCGCGGTCGTTTCCAGCGTCGCCGTCGAAGATGCGGTCATGGCATTCCCTTTCGTATTGTACCTGCTCCGGTTCCACGGCTGCGCGACACGTGCGGCACCGATTGTGGCGAAAGTTCCTTAGAGCCGGGTGACTTTCCACAGCACGCCGGTATGGCCGTAGGCGACGACTTTGGTCTTGTCGGCGGCGTTGATGCCAAAGTCGAGCACATAGAGACTGCGGCCGTCGGGACTGAACTTGCAATCGACTGGGCGTTCGATGCCCCCGGAGCCGGGATGGGACGACGCCGGACCGGCGTGGCGGTTCTGCAGAAACAGTTCCTCGGTCTGTCCCGTTTCGACGTTGATCTGCGCGACCGCAAAGCCGTTACTCAGATCGTCGGGCCGAGGCGAGTTGAGCGGAGCGTAGGTGCCGAAGAGGCACAGAAACAACTTGCCGCGCCGCCCCGCGCCAAAGTTATCACTGCGGCAGAAGTCGAGTTTTCCCAAGCCCGTATGCGGCGATCCTAGCCAGGCTGCGGGGCCTGCCCAAGGGGGCGGGTTTTCGAGCAACGGCTTGGCGGGTGTGCCCCGGCTGGGCAGATGTTTCTCATGCCACACCGGCAGTCCGTCGCCGGCGATGTCGGGAAAGCCGAACCACTCGAGTTCCGTCACCGATCCGTGAGGCACCCGGGCATTCTTCACGCGCCATACCCGGTCGGGATCTTCGGCGATGGCCCGCTCCCCTTTTTCCTCGTAGTCGTTGTCCGAAACGTAGAGTTCTCCGTCTTCATTGAAGGCGATGCCGAAGGGATTGCGGATGCCCCAGGCGATCAGTTCTGGCTCCTTGCCGTCGGGCGTGGCGCGCCAGACGCCGGTGCTGCACCACAGTTCGCCTCGGACCACTTCGCCCGGCCGCGCGGGATGACCGAATGGCTTGAACGCTCCGGTTTCGGTGAGAAACGGATAGGGCTTAGTCGGATCGCGCATCCAGACATTGTTGCCGCTGAGCGTCACGTCCTGCCCCGGCACGTCTTTGGCGTGCGGATGCTTGGCAATATCGACCGTAAAGCCGGCGGTCATGACGACGCCATTGAGGCCCACCGATCCTTGGGAAAAATAAAGCATCCCGTCATGCGGACCGAATGCCGGACCGCCCGGCCCGTGCCAGCCGCCGTTGGGAATGCGGTCAAAGAGCACCGTGCGCTCGCGCGTCTTGAGGTCGTAGTACTGCACGCGCGAGTGGTAGCCGCCTTTGCTGGTGACATACAGCCGACCGCCGCGCACCGCGAAGCCGCGTGGGCCGGCCAGGTCCATCGTGGCAAAGACATCTAAGCTCCCGTCGCGGTCGAGGCGCAGGATACGCGGCATCAGGGCTGGCCGCGTCGGCCAGGTCGAGCCGCCTTCCCCGACAAACAGCTCGCCCTCCTCGCCAAAGCCGATGCACGTCGGAAACGAAAGCCCCGCGAGGACTGCTTCGACACGGTAGCCGTCGGGCACAACGACATCGGCCGGATCAACATTGGGCCGGATGGTGGTCGGCAGTCTCCGTAGCTGCGCGGGCGAAACGCGCGTGGCCTCAAGCGTCGTCATTGGATTTTCCTTTTCCTGGAGTCCCGGCTGCACCAGAGGAGAGGGCGAAGTAGCTCCGCTTGCTCCGCAGCAATTCCGACGCCCAACCGACGCGGCCTAGCCCCGGCAAACGTCATTCCAAGCGCCACGATACGCGGCAGCGGCTGCGAAAGCCGGAGAGACTGCGGCGGTGCAATTGCGTGGCGGAGGCGCACCGCGCTAGCGGAAGCCCCCGAGTTCCTCGCTCTGGTCTGGACTGCCGCCTGCGCGGAAGTGACGTGTGCTCTGCTGACGACTGACAGCTAGCCCTTCGGGGGCTTCGCTGCGCGTGCGCCGTTCGCCACCCAATCCCTGCGTGCGGGCTATCAGGTACGTTGCTCGCCGGCTAGAAATGCCTCCTTGCCGGGCGGCTGCGACAGATCGACGTGCATCCGCGAAAGCTGCCAGCAGCGGATCGAGGCGAAGGCTATTTTTCCGATGCGGATTCCGCCGCCAGCGCCGCGGCGAGGCTCTCGTGCCAAAGCTGGGCCATGAGCGTCATGCCGGCCTCGTTCGGATGGACCGGATCTTTGCCATACAGGCGCTGGCGATCCTGGGCATAGGCGGCGAAAAAATCAGCACCGGCGCCGAGTTGGCGGCGCTCGATCAGGCGGTCGATCTGCTGGTTGTACGTTTTCAGAATCGGCTCCGCGCCACGGTAGTAATCGTAGCAGGGCTTGGCGAGCAAGATTCGCTGCGGCACCGCGCCATAGTCTTTGATGAGAATGTCGGCGATCTTCTCCATCTGCTCACCGAACTGCTCGGCCGGCACCAGATGCCGTTCGTCGTTGACGCCAAGTTGAATGATCCACCACGTCGGGCGCAGGGCGCGGAGGCGATTTTGCCAGTTGCGGTCTTCGGTCATCATTGTCAGATATTGCGCGCTGGTGTAACCGCCCCAGCCTTCGTTGGCGACGAGCACCGGATGCTGAAGCGTCTCGGCGAGCAGGTCGTTCAGCTGCGTCTCGAACCCGCCGAAGGCGTGATGCTTTTTCAGCAAGCGATGCGTCGTGGGGGCGAACTGCGGAAAATTCCGCCCGTCGCGCGACACCGCCGCCTTGGGGAACATCGTCCAGTTCAGATGTTCTTCGGCCTCATACGGCTTGGCCCAGTAGCCTTCGGTAATGCTGTCCCCAATGGCGGCGACAATCGTGCCGATGCCGATGCGGCGGTACGTGGCGGAGTGGACTTGCTGCCCTTGGGCGTCAAGTCCCGCGACGGTCAGCGTGTACTCGCCCGGCGCCAGGTCTTTATAAACCACCACCTCCGCCTCTTTCGCTTCGACCGTTTTGGTGCGCGGCGCGCCCTCGGACTTTTGCAAAGCGAGGCGAAGCTGTTTCAGCGCCGCATCGCGGCTCTTGATCTTGATCGACAGATTCCGATCGGGCTGGATGTAGGGAAGCGTGTAGGTGCCGCGCACGTCGTCCACCGTCAGGCACACACTGCCAGGAGCAAGCGCGCCGCACAACCGGCCGCTGCCGATTTGAATTTCCCACGGCGTCGCCGCCACGGCGGAAGCATCCCGTTTGTCCGCCGGTTCGGAGGCGAATGTTGGCGCTGCCGCCACGATCAGTCCGATGAAAAGCAGACAAGCCGAGACGCGGTTGCGCATCAAAGATTCTCCGAGAGAGGTGGGGGCTTGCGAAGCGACATTGAAGCCGAAGCTAAACGGCCTGCGGCGCGATCGGTTTGGAAGCATTAATAAAGAACCAGCACAGCGCCGAGACGGCGTAGGCCGCCGCGAAGCTCAAAAAACAGTCGCCGTAGCCGGCGAGGACGGCGACTTCGCGCTCGGCCGGGGCCAGCCCTGCGGCCGAAAGATTCGCCGCCGTGGCAATCGTCACCGAGCGCTCGACCATCGTGCCGATGTACCAGCCGGCGAACGCGGCTCCGACGGTGCCGAGCGTGTTCATACACGCCGCCGTGACGCCGGCGTAACGCTGGCCGATGTCCTGACAGGCGGCCCACGCCGAGGCAAGCGTCAAATCATTGAGCAGCGCCGCGCCCGACACGGCGAGAAAGAAACAGTGGACGTTCGGAGCGACAATCGCCAGCAGCCAGCAGAGCGCCGAAAGGCTTTGCGTGGCGGTGCCGAGCATGCGACGCGCCTTTCGGCGATTGCCGGTGCGGCGAATGAGCCAATCGACAAACATTCCGCCCACCAAGCAGCCCGCCGCGCCCATCCAAAGTGGCCCGCCCTGGTACAGCGCGCCGAGCAAGCTGCGCTTGTCCAGGTCGTAGCGATCCTGCAAGTAGGAAGGCAGGTAGGTGATATTGAAGTACCAGGCAAAGTTCATACAAAAATACATCAAGCACAGCAGCCAAAGATTCGTGCTCCGCAGCAGCCGGCCCCAGGGCGTTTGGCCGTGGGTGGGTTCAGTGCCGCGCTCGGAGCCGATCTCGGCGCGCTCGGCGGCATTGACCGCCGGATGCTCCTCGGGCCGATTGCGAAAGAATGCGGCAAAGCCGAGGCACCACACGACGCCGAGTATTCCAAACAGCGCAAAGGCGCCGCGCCAGGTGACGAGCGCCGGCGTCCAGGTGGTGCCAACGACGAGCACCGTCCAGATCAGCGGCGTGAGTCCGCCCATCAGCCGTCCCGACATCCACACCCAGCCGAGCGCCGTGGCCGATTGTTGGGGCGGGAACCAGTTGTGCAGCGCGCGGGTGATGTTCGGATACGCCCCGGCTTCGCCCGCGCCAAAGAGAAAGCGGAGCACGACGAGCGTCCCGAGTCCTCCGAGCATGACCGATCCGTAGCGCAAGCCGACGATGCCGGTTAGCGCCGTGCAAGCCGACCACCAAATTACGATGCGGATCAAGACGCCGCGCGGCCCCCACGAGTCGCCCAGCCAGCCGGCGGGAATCTCAAACAGCGCGTAGGCAATGGCAAACGCCGTGAAGGCCCACTTTAGTTCGGCCACGCCATCGAGCGAGAGTTCCTCGGCCAAGGTCGGCGCTACTGTGCCGAAGCACACGCGGTCGAGATAGGTAATCATCGACAGCACGCAGGCGAACGCGAGCACCCGGTAGCGAACGCGGGTGGCGCGCTGTGCCCCGGTCGTAAGCGGCGAAACAAAAGGACTTTCAGCCACGCGAACTACGGGTTCTGCCATCGCTGCGGCTCGCTGGGCTGGGGGAAGAATTAGAGTTCGCGGCCAACGATGGCGATGTGCTGGCCGCGCATTACCGGCGCGGCCCAGGCCTGGGCGAGCAGATAGCCATCGACGCCGGCCTGGACCGGCCAAGGCTCAGCGTCAATGTGATCGAAGTCGTGCAGCAGGCCGACCGCTTGGCCCTGCTTCACCGCTTGGCCGCAATCCACGAGCGGCTCGTAATGCCCGGCAAACGGTGCTCCGGCGAAGCACTCGCGTTCGACGATGCCGATCTTGCGCTGCGTGTTATCTCTATGATGGGCAATCGGCTCGATCGCGCCGCGAAGCTGTCCGTGGTGCATGGCGGCGGCGAGCACGCCCTGCCGGGCATAGCGGACGCCCTCGGTCGAGATCGCCCTGCCCCACCCCAACTCGGTGCCGACCACGATCTTGCCCAGCCGCTCCGCTTCGCTCGGCAAGAGGCCCGGCGTGGCGTTCTGATAGACCATAATAAAGGGCGTGCCGAACCAACGGGCCGTGGTTTCGATCTGCTTCGACTGCCGCGGATCGTCGAGCGGGTGGTAGCTCGCGCACAAAGCGAAACGCGCCACGTCGCCCCCCGAGTGCAGATCCAGGACGACATGCACCTGCGGCCAAACGTACTGCCGCACGAAGGCCGCGATGCGATGCGTAATGCCGCCGAGCGCGGGCGTGGTGCCGGCATTTTCGACAAAAGCGCGGTTCAGGTTCACGCGATCATCAAGCATGCTTTCG
>CAYZVT010000033.1:0-19552 GCA_964481585.1 uncultured Pirellulales bacterium | reverse complement strand
CCGCTCGACCGCGCTGCAGGCCGAGATTGCGCAGCTGCGTTCCGAAGGCATCCGAATTGCCGCCCGCATCGAACGGCATCTGGATGAAACAGAGTCTGCCGATCCGGCGACGCTGCTCCAACAGCCCTGGCTGCGGGACTACTGGCAACGGAGCGTGGCCGAGGGGGAGCCTCGGCTGTATGGCGCGGTGGTCGATGCCAGCGGCACGATCGTCATGCACAGCAACCCCGAGCATGTGGGCGAGCGGCTCGGACGACGCTGGTACGAGAGCGTCATCCGCAGCAACGGCGGCGATCTGTTTGAAACACAGTCTGCCAGCCTGACCGGAGGCCAGCGGACCTACGACATCCGCATCCCAATCACGCACCAAGGGCGAGAAATCGGCGAATACCACACCGGCTTCGATCTGGCGTGGTTCGATCGCTGGGTAGCGGACCAGCGGCGCGAGATTCTCGGCCGCTGGACCTGGATCGTGGGCGCGATCCTGCTGATTGTCTTTCTGGCAGCCATCTCGCTGTACTACCTCGCGCTGCGCTCGCTGGCGCTGACCAAAGCGGCCCAGTTGGCCGAGCTGCAGCGCGAGGCCGAGGTCGGTCAGCTCGCGGCCGGGCTGGCCCATGAAATCTGCAATCCGCTCCACGCGCTGCGGCTCAATCTGCACGCGCTGGGGCGCGCCCACAACGGCAAGGTCGCCCTCAGCCGTGAGGAGATCACCGCCATTACGCACGAGTCGAACGAGGAGATCGACCGCGTGGACCGGCTGATGCGCGAGCTGGTCGGCTTCGCCAGTCCGCAGAAGCCGCGCATCGAGCGGCTCGATCTCAGTGCGGAGGTGCGGGCCACGCTCGATTTCGTGCAGCAGGAGATGCAGCAGAAAGGCATCCACGTGCAGACCGAGTTTCCGGCGGAGCCAGCCTGCGTGATGCTCGACCGCAGCCGGCTGCGGCAGGTGCTGCTCAATCTGCTCGGCAACGCCCGCGAAGCGGTCAACGAAGGGGGGGCGATTGAAGTACGTGTCGCCCGTCGCAACCTACGGGTCGAAATCAGCGTCGCCGATGATGGGCCTGGCGTTCCCGAGCGCGATCGGCAGCGGATCTTCGATCCCTTTTATTCCACCAAGGAAAGCGGCTCCGGGCTGGGGCTGGCGCTGGTCAGACGCTTTGTCACCGAAGCGGGCGGGACCGTCGCCTATGAGAACCGTCGTCCCCAGGGAGCGCGATTCGTACTGAGATTTCCGGCGGCCTTTGGCTCGCGTAGGATCACTAGACAGAAGGTAGCGTAGTTATGAGTCGCAAATCAACCGTGCTCGTGGTGGAAGACAAACCGAGCGAACGCGAGGCCATGGCGCGGCTGCTGCGCATGGAGCAGTTTGACGTGCTCACCGCGCCCAATCCCGAGGAGGCCCTGGGACACCTGGAAGACGCGGTTGATCTGATTATCAGCGACCTCCGCATGGGAACTCACAACGGCATCGACCTGCTGCGGCACTGGAAGAAACGCCAGCCCGCGATTCCGTTCATCATGGTCACCGCCCACGGCGACGTGGAATCGGCCGTCGAGGCGATGAAGCTCGGCGCGGAAGATTATCTCAACAAGCCGGTCAACCCCGACGAACTGCTCATCCTGGTTCATAAGTGTCTCGAAGCGCGGCAAAAAGACGAGATGATCCGCGAACTGCAACAGCGGCTCGACGAGCGGTTCGGCTTTGAGAAGATCATCGGCAACAGCAAGCCCATGCTGCAAGTCTTCGACCAAGCCCGCCGCGCGGCGCTGGTCGATAGTACCGTGCTCGTGACGGGCGAATCGGGGACGGGCAAGGAGCTGATCGCCGAGGCGATTCACCAAAACAGCCCCCGCAAAGACGGCCCCTTTGTCACCGTCAACATGGCCGCCGTGCCGGAGAATCTGGTCGAAAGCGAACTGTTTGGCCATGTGAAGGGGGCCTTCACCGGCGCGACCGGCGCGCGCACCGGACGCTTCGAGGCCGCCAACGACGGCACGCTCTTTATCGACGAAATCGGCGACTTTGCCCTCGCTTCGCAAGCCAAGCTGCTCCGCGTGCTGGAAAACCACACGATCACGCCGATCGGCAGTAACGACGATCGGGCCGTGAATGTGCGTGTCGTCGCGGCCACGAGCCGCAACTTGGAGGAAATGGTCGAGGATCAAGACTTCCGCGAAGACCTGTACTATCGCTTGAACGTGGTCACGATTCAGCTTCCCCCCTTGCGCCAGCGCCGCGAGGACATTCCGCTGCTGGTGAGCCATTTTCTGCGCTCGCTCTGCGAGTCGGCTGGAAAGCCGGAGCTAGAGATCGACCCGCAGTTGATGCACTTTCTGGAAACCTACGAGTGGCCCGGCAACGTGCGGCAGCTTCGCAACTGCTTGGAGAGCATGGTTGTCATGGCGCACGACGAGAAGCTGACGGTTGACGATCTGCCCGCCACCGTTTCCAATGGCGCCCATCCCGCCCACGATGTGGAAGTGCCGCCGGGCACGACGCTCGAAGAATTGGAACAGGCGGCCGTCGAGCAGACGCTCGAACAGTTCCACGGCAACCGCACGCATGCGGCCGAGTCGCTCGGCATCTCGGTCCGCACGCTCCAGCGCAAGCTCAAGGCGTGGGAGATGGACGGCGTCGGGGCACGGAAACGGTAGCTGCGACGGCTCTTGTTGCCAGAGCTGGCTTCCCGCTTCTCGTACGCAATAGCCGGCAAGCAACGCTCGCCGGTTAGCGCGCGGTGCCCGCCGCGTGGGCTAGTGGAGCTTGAGTATAGCAAGAGGTAAACCACTCTAGCCGTGCTCGACGAGGGCTTCCGCTAACGCGGTGCGCCGCGCGCCACCCAATCCGAGGAGGACAACTTGCGAATGCTGCTTGCGGAAGTAGAAAATCTCTGGGCGACCGTTCCCGAAGCCTGGCTCCCCTTTCTCGCGGATCTCGGCCGCGCACTGCTTCAGGTCGTGCTCGTCTGGGCGGTTTATCTGCTGCTGGTGCGCGGGCTGAGCGCCTTGGGCACCCGCGGCGCGCTGCCGGCCCAGCTCAAACAGACGATCGTGCAGATCGGACGCTGGGCCGCCACGGTCGTCGCCGCCGTGCTCGTGCTGCAAGAGTTCGGCATGTGGCAAGACGCCTGGACCTTCCTCTCCGCCACGCTGGCCCTGATCGCCGTCGGCTTCATCGCCGTCTGGAGCATCCTGAGCAACACGCTCTGCGCCTTGGTTCTGATGCTCGCTCGTCCGTTTCAGGTGGGCGATACGGTCGAACTGGTCGGCGACGGGCTGCGGGGGCGGGTGATCAACTTTTCGCTGCTCTTTACCACCTTGCGCGAGACCAGCGGCGAATTGGTGCTGATTCCCAACAACATTTTTTTCCAGCGCGCGATCCGCCGCCTGCCGGGCGAGAGCACGGTGCCGCTCGATGAGCAACTAGAAAAATCCGCTCCCACGGAGTGAGCCATGAAAGCCATCAATCCCGCCACCGAGGAAGTGCTGGCCGATTATCCAGAACATGCTTCCGCACAGGTGCGGGAGCGCTTGCGGCGCGCCGACGAGGCGTTCCGCACCTGGCGGCAGTTTCCGTTTGCCGATCGCGCGAAACCCATGCAGCGGCTCGCCGAACTGCTCCGCAGCCAGTCGCCGCGCCATGCACGGCTCATGACCGACGAGATGGGCAAACCGATCGCCGCCAGCGAGGGCGAAGTCGAAAAGTGCGCCTGGGTCTGCGAGTTCTACGCCGAGCAGGGCGAGCGGTTCCTAGCGCCGCAGCCGGTTGAAACCGCCGCCAGCCAGAGCCTCGTCCGCTACGATCCGCTCGGGCCGGTGCTGGCGATTATGCCGTGGAACTTTCCATATTGGCAGGTGTTCCGCTTCGCCGCGCCGGCGGTCATGGCCGGCAACGTGGCGTTGCTCAAACATGCCTCGAACGTGCCCGGCTGCGCGCTGGCGATGGAAGAACTATTCCGCGAAGCTGGTTTTCCGGAAGGTGTCTTCACCAGTCTGTTGATTTCTGCCCAGCAGGTCGAGGCGTTGATCGCCGATCCGGTCGTTCGCGCCGTGACGATCACCGGCAGCGAACCGGCGGGCCGTTCGGTCGGCGCCGCGGCGGGCGAGCAACTGAAAAAGGTGGTGCTCGAACTGGGCGGCTCCGATCCGTTCCTCGTGCTCGACGACGCCGACATCGCCACGACGGCCAAGGCGGCGGCCAAGGCCCGCACGATCAACTCCGGCCAAAGCTGCATCGCCGCCAAACGCTTCATCGTCGATCAGCGGATTGCCGACGATTTTGAAGAAGCGTTCGTTGCCGAAATGCAAAATTTACACGTCGGCGATCCGCTCGACCGGAAAAACGATGTGGGGCCTCTGGCGCGCGCGGATCTGCGCGATGATCTGCACGATCAGGTCAGGCGGAGCCTCGCAGCCGGCGCCGTGCTGCGCTGTGGCGGCAGCCGCCTCCCGGGACGGGGGTACTACTACGCGCCGACCGTGCTCTCCGGCGTCACGCCCGAAATGCCGGCCTTTGAAGAGGAAACCTTCGGTCCGGTGGCGGCCGTCCTTCGCGCCCGCGACACGGCGGAGGCGATCGAGCTAGCCAACCGCTCGCGGTTTGGGTTGGGAGCCAGCCTGTGGACGAGCGACCCCGAACGCGCCGCGGCGCTGGCCGGCGAGATCGAAGCCGGCTCGGTCTTCGTCAACGAAGTGGTGAAGTCCGACCCCCGGCTCCCCTTCGGCGGAATCAAAGCCTCCGGCTTCGGCCGCGAGCTTTCGCACCACGGTATACGCGAGTTCGTCAACATCAAGACCGTCTGGGTAAAGTAGCTCGCCAGGGGAGCGGTCAGCTATTAGCGATCAGCTATCAGCGATCAGCAAGACGCGCCCCGTCATTCCCGCGTAGGCGGGAATCTAGGGCGCAGAGTCCACCATCTGGATTCCCGCCTGCGCGGGAACGACGTGTTCTGCTGACCGCTGACCGCTGATAGCTGACCGCTACCCCTGGATTCCCGCCTGCGCGGGAATGACGTGCTGCGCGCCGCGAGGCTCCAAAAGACGCGCTACGTGCGAAGCGAGCTGTCGTCGATCTCGGGTGAGTCGGAACTATTCTCGGCGTAAAGATGCAGTTCTTCCGGCTCGGTCGCTTGCAAGTGCCGGTGCGCTTCGGCCACCGTGAGCGGATCGGCGTGCACGACCACGAGCAACTTTCCTTCGCGCACGATCTGTTCGTAGCGCTGAACGCGGTCTTTGGGGATTCCCCAGCCGGTCATCGCGCCGACCAGCGCTCCGACGGCCGAGCCGGTCATGCCGGCCGCGAGGGGGCCGAGCACCACAAGCGCCCCGAAACCGGGAATCCAGAAGAAGGCGGCGCCGATCAAAAGCCCCAGCACGCCGCCGACGATCGCGCCGCGCGCGGCGTCGGTTTCGGTTCTATCGCCTTGATCGAGATAGCCGGTCACCTCGTTCTGATCTTCGAGGCTTTGGGCAACAAAGGAAATATGGGCGCTCGCTACCCCACTGTCGCAGAGCCGCTTCACGGCTTGTTTCGCTTTGCCGACGTTGTCGTAAACGGCCACCACGCTTTCTTCAGAAGTCATCGCTAGCTCCTTTCTCTGCGGGTGTTCAGCCGTCTGCTTGGCTGTGCAGTTTCGATGCCAATGCGTCGGCTGCCGCTGCGCGCGTCCGCGCACGCTGAATCGGCCGCGAGGAGACAATAACTTCCTTTTGCAGCGACTGGGTGGCGGAGGCGCGCCGCGCAAGCGGAAGCCCCCGTCGAGCACGGCTTGCGGAAGACAGCCCCGGGGGGCTTCGCTTCGCGTGCGCCCCCGCCACCCAACGCCGTGCTTACGGGCTAATCAGGTACAACGCTCGCCGGACCCTGCGGCGCGAACCGGCGAGCGTTGCTGGCCGGCTATTGAAGCTTGATTAAATCAAAGAGGAATTCCGATTAGGTGTCGCGGAGTGCCCACTGCGCGGCGTGCAGCGTCAGTTCCGTGGCGTTGCTCAGGTTCAGTTTCGTCTTGATGTTCTGCCGGTAGGTGTCGACCGTCTTGGAGCTGAGATGCAGCTTCGACGCGATGCGCCGCGTGGTGAGTCCCTTGCCGATCAGTTCAAACACTTCTAGCTCGCGATCCGAAAGCGAAGCCAACGGCGACTCTTGCAGATCATCGTTGTGGCCGGCAGCGCGGTTGAGCATCCGCTCGGTCATAGCCGGGCTGAGAAAGATTTTGCCGGCGAGCACATGCCGCAGCGCGTCGATCAGCTTTTCGGTGGTTTCCTCCTTGTTGATGTAGCCCGAGGCTCCGGCGTGCAGTGCCCGCTCGGCGAAGAGCGATTCATCGTGCATCGACACGACGAGCATTTTGAGATGCGGGTCGCGGGCGCGCAGTTGCTTCATCAGCTCAATGCCGTTGCTGTCCTTGAGCGAGATGTCGATGATGACTAGATCAGGATGCGTGGTCTCGACCGCCCGCAGCGCTTCCTGCACGTCGGCCGCTTCGCCGCACATTTCCAGGTCGGGCTGGAGCGAGATGAGTTGCGAGTAGCCCTGGCGCATGATCGGGTGGTCGTCCACCACGAGCACGCGCGCGACGGCTTCGCGCGTGGCGTCGGTCCTGGCAGCGGTTTTCATCACAGCGTCTCCTGCTTTTCACCTTGTTTCATGGTACAGATGACGGTGGTTCCCGCGTCCTCGCTGGAGCGGATTTCCAGCAGAGCGCCGATCACGCCGGCCCGGTAGCGCATAATGCGATGCCCGATGCCGAGCGGTGTGGCGCCCTCGGGAATGCCACGGCCGTCATCACTTACGCAGAGTCGCACGCGGCCGTCGACTGACTCCAATCGAACGACGACCCGACGCGCCTGGGCGTGCTTGGCGACGTTCTGGAGCGCTTCCTGCGCAATGCGATAGAGATGGGTCGAGGTGGCATTGTCTTGCAGGGCCACCGGCTGGGTACAGTCAAAAGTGCACTCAAAGTTGTGGAGCTTCTGGTAGCTTTCGACGAGCCAACTGAGACTGCTCATCAGTCCGCCGGCGTCGACTTCGACCGGCATCAGGCCCCGTGAGAGCCGCCGCACTTGGACCTGGGCGTTTTTTACATGTTCGACCAGTAGGGCGGCGGTGCCGGCCTGGGCGGCTTGCGCCGATTCGAGTTGCTGCCGCAACGTCTCGGCGATCATGGAGATGCCGGTCAGCTGCTGCGCGACGCTGTCGTGCAGCTCTTGCCCCACGCGCCGTTGCTCGCGGGCCGTGGCCTGGGCGATTTGCCGTTCGAGTTCCTTACGCTCGACGACGCGCCCCAGTTGTATGCCGATGCTGGCCATCGATTCGAGCATGCTCGCGTCGGGCTGCAGAACCTGGTCGGCGAAAAATTCAAGCACCGCCACCACACGCTCCCCCACGAGCACTGGAAAAGCAGCGGCCGTCACCAATTCGGGCGTGCCCGCCAACTCCGGCCCGCGCAGCCGCCGCTCGTCGCACAGATCGATCACCCATTCGGGCAAGCCTTCGGCCAATACTCGCCCCGGCAGCCCCCGCCCCGCTTGCAGCGGACGGCTGCGCAGCGCCGCGTGCAGCGCATCGAAGCGCCCGCTCTGGCGGCTGTAGTACAGATCGGTTGCCAAGAACCGATGCGGCGGTTTGCCTGCCGGTAAGTAGGCGTGGGCGTAGCACCAGCCGCGATCCTGGGCGAGACGTTCGAGGACGTAGCGAATCGCATCGTCCACCGTTTCGGCTTCGTTGGCGGCCGAGACCATGTCATAGAGCAAGTTCAGCGCGGCGGTCCGCTGCGCGACGCGCTGTTCGAGCGACTCGTGCAGCGTCTGCATCGCCGCTTCGGCCGCTTTGCGCTGGCGCGCGTCGCGTTCGGTGGCGGCGATGCCCAACGGCCGCCCGGCGTACAGGATGGGCGAAAGCGTCATCAGGACCGGCAGGCGTTGGTGCCGTTTACTGAGCCGCTCGCCCTCGATGTTTTTTAGATGCGCGCCGGCCGCAACCCGCGCCAAGACTTCGTTCAGGGCATCTTCCTGATCGGACGGGACGAGCAGGCGGATCGAACGTCCCACGATCTCCTCGGCGGTGTAGCCGTAAAGCTCGGCGGCACCGGAGTTCCAGCTGGTGATGGTTCCATCGAGGCTGAGGCCGAAGATGGCGTCGTCCGAGGCTTCGACCACCGCCGCCCATTCAATCCACGGCTGTTGCCCGGGCCGCGCCGGCAGGCAGCGTAGCGGCGTATCGCACCGCGGCGCCGGCGGCGCCTCGGCCGGCGCTCTGGCAACCGAGGCCCCGTCGGCAAGATACCGCCGGGCGGGGTGCGCTGTTTTATCCGCTGCGGCCATGTCCAAGCCTGCGTCTCCGAGTGAAGCGAACAGAAGGATTCGACCTGTTGCCCTCCCGAACACCACCACCGGAGGCCGAATGCCAACGGCGGAGGCAATGAAGCGGGCGGGACGTTTTCCAGACCGACCGGTCAAGCAAGATTGAAGCGAGGGAGGCAGCGTCGGCAGGTGTCGCAACTGTCTCGCATTCTCGCCGCTCGGCGGCGGAGAGGGTATCGGGGAATTTCTTAGCTACCGACCCCATCGTTCCCTGACCGCAATTTCCGCTTTTGTTCGATTGTTGATCGCCGGTCCCAACTTTTAGGATAGAGGCACAGAATTGAGACACGGTGAAGACTGCGAGAGGGGAGGATTCCCACTCTGGTGCTAGCATTTCTCGCGACCCACCCGACGCCGCGGATCGCGTTGCCCGCGTCCGTCGCCGTCTGGGCAGAGCTTCTCATCCAACCAGCGACCCGGGCGAGGAGAGGGCCGCTCCGCCTTAATCCGCTTGCGCCGCGCCCCCGCTGCGCCGGAGCGTTTCGGCCATGGAGTCGAAACGACGACGGCAGGGCTGGTCCTCCTTTCGCGCGGCGCGAGGGGGATGCAGGCCCGCATACGGCACATTGCGCATCAGAACGGAGAAGAACCGACACATGGCAGGACACGCGCGATTATTGCTGGTGGACAACGACGCAAGTGAGCGGGCACGGGTGGCGCGGATGCTCGCCGCCCAAGGGTACCAACTCCTGACGGCTGCCGATCAGGCCGAGGCGTTCGCCCAGCTTCACGAGCCGGTCGACTTGGTTCTCTCCGAATTGCAACTCGGCCGCAGCGGCGGCGGACTTGATCTGCTGCAAGCCTGGAAGGAAGCCCAGCCCGAGACGCCTTTCCTACTGGTGACGGCCTGTGACAATGTTGCCACCGCTGTTTCGGCGATGAAGCTCGGGGCGGAAGACTACCTGCCCAAGCCGGTGAATCTCGACGCGCTGGCGATTATCGTCCGCCGCACGCTCGAAGCACGCCGCAAGGACGAGACGCTCCGGCACTTGCAACAGCGTCTGGAAAGCCGCTTGGGCCTAGAGGGCATCATCGGCAACAGCAAGGAAGTTCTCGATGTCGCCGACCAAGCCCGCCGCGCCGGCGGGGCCGATTGCACGGTGCTCATTACCGGCGAGACGGGGACCGGCAAGGAGCTTTTCGCGCAGGCGATTCACCGCAACAGCCGCCGCCGCAACGGCTCGCTCGTGGCGGTCAATATCGCCGCCGTGCCGGAAAACCTGGTCGAAAGTGAACTATTCGGCCATGTGAAAGGCGCTTTCACCGGAGCGGCGGCCGATCGCGTCGGCCGCTTCGAGGCCGCTGATGGCGGCACGCTCTTTATCGACGAAATTGGCGATCTCGCCATTAGCTCCCAAGCGCGGCTGCTGCGCGTACTGGAAAATCACGTCATCACGCCGGTCGGCAGCAACCGCGAACAGAAGGTCGACGTGCGCGTCATCGCCGCCACGCACCGCGATCTGGGAGAGTTGATTCGCAAGGGGCAGTTCCGCGAAGACCTCTATTACCGGCTGAATGTCGTCACGATGCATCTGCCGCCGCTAGCCCAGCGCCGCGGCGACATTCCGCTGCTGACGCGGCACTTTCTCGACGCGCTCGCCGCCGAACAGGGCAAGCCGCGCTTCAATCTCGATCCCGAACTGCGGCGGTTTCTCGAAACCTACCACTGGCCGGGCAACGTGCGGCAACTTCGCAACTGCATCGAGAGCATGGTCGTCCTGGCACGCGGCGAAACGCTCACGATGGACGACCTGCCCCCGACGGTAAACAACCGCCGCAAACGCAGCGGGCAAAGCCTCGCCACGCTGCAAGGCAAGAGCCTGGCAGACCTAGAAAAAATTGCCGTGCAGCAGGCGCTCGGAAGCTGCAATGGCAACCGCACTCGCGCGGCCGAAGCGCTCGGCATCTCCGTCCGCACGCTCCAGCGCCGCATGCGCAAGTGGGACTCCAAAGAGTTCGAGCACGAAGAGGAAGTGGCGCACGCCTAGGATTGCGGGGGCGCACCGCGAGGAGCGGAAGCCCCCGGAGCGCAAGAAAGCGGAAAGCGGAGGAAAGACGCCAGGGGTGTCGGGGGCGCACCCGCGAGAGGCGGGCAAGCGGGCTTTCTCACGACCTCAACGGGGCCGAACCCGATAGCCCAAGGGCGCAGCCCTGGGGAAACTCAAACGGCCAACAGGATTCCCGCGAAGGCGGCCGCGCCGGCCGCGAAGGCCCAAAAGCGGCTTTCGCGCTCTTTGGGCAGTTCTTCTTTGAACGTGTTGAGCAGGATGCCGCCGGCCAGAAAGCCGACGCTGGCCGTGGCGACCGTTTCGGGAATCCCGCCGAGCACGCCGACAAACGTGCCGACGAGAATGGAGCAGGAAAGAATCCACCTTCCCAGCCGGTCGTACAAGTGATGGTGGTGTTGCCGCAGCCCGAAGTCGTTCACCACGAAGTGCAGCCCCAGCGCCAGAAAGAAGAACAGCAAACTCTGCATGCCGCGATCTTCTTGCACCAGCGCGTAACCGATTAGGGCGTTGTAGACGGCAAACGAGCCGATGTGAATCCAGAAGACCGCGTCGGCTTCGCCCGCCGCGGCGCTGCTGCGCTGGCGGCTGACGAGGCGCTCCAGGCCATAGAACACCGCCAGTCCCGCGAGCACCACCAGATAAAACGGATCTTCCAGCCCCAGCCCTCCGGTCGCTTCGGCAAAAACCGCGCTGTGCCGTTCCAGTTCGGGCAGAAGATGGACCAGCGCATAGGCGACCGAAACGCCGCCGGCAAACGAGAGCCAGCGGCTGCGCGGCACCACGTCGAGAAAACGAAGCCGTCCGGCGAGCAAGTGGATGATCGCCAGCCCGGCCGCAGCAAGAAGTTCAAGCGTCATACTCACCGTTGGCAACTCACAGCAGCAACGTCGTTAGAGCGCGGGGCGTTTGCCGGGCTGATGTAAGCGGCGAACCGGTCCAGAGGCCGCGGGCGAAAAGAGGTGCAGCGCACGCGAGAAGGGAGACGCGCTTCAGTCCACCACGCCCCGGTCGCGCTGGAGCGACTCGGCGAGCCAGGTTTTCGCCGCGGCTTCTTGTTTGCGAATGCGAATGACCAGTTCCAGCCCTCGGTCGACCATCTCGCGGCGCAGCGGCTCGGCCGCTGCTTCGTCGGACTGGACTGCCTCTGCCCGCTGGTTCAGCGCGGCCAATCCGCTTTGGGCTTCCTGCAGCGCACGGCCGATCGCCGCGTCTTCGTCCTGCATCTGCTCGACGCGCCACAGCATGCCCGGATCTTGATGGGCAATCTCGGCAAACTCTTGTTGATGAACGGCCACCAGTTGCCGCCGCTCTTGATGGGCCAGTTCCTCCAGCGCCGCCTGCGCCGACTGCGTCCATTCGACAAGTTCGCCCGGCACCACAGGCGCTTCGAGCGCCATCTCGAACTTTTGCAGTGCGTCGTTGAGCGGCTGGTGCGCTGGCAAGGTGGTCATGGCTCTCTCTCTCATCGGAAGCCGCCGCGTGGGGGACGCACCGAGCCTGCCTTAGCTCGTGGAGCCAAACACGAGCGGCTACGCTTGCGCTTTATGATGTTCTTTGTCGACGTAGTCTTTGACGAAGGTTTTGAGGCCGGGCGAATCGAGTTCCGCCCCCATCGACTGCGCCTGTTCGAGCGTCTCTTGCCCCGACCAACCGCGTCGCACGCCCTCGTCCATGAGCACCAGCGCCGCCGCGCGCTGGCTGCTGCCGCAGTGGACGAAGATCGGATGGTTCAAGCTCGTCATCGCTTGGCGGAACGTGCTGATTTGGTCGTGCAAAATCTGTTTCGTCGAGATTGGAATGTGGACGTACTCCATGTCCTGATCGCGCACGAGCGTGGCTTCCTCGTGCGGCGGGATCTGATCGTCCGACTCATCCTGCACGCGCAGATTCACGACCGACTTGAACCCTTCCTCGGCGATGTGTTGGATTTCCTCCACGGTCGGCTGCCCGCCCACCGTCACCTGATCGTTGATCTTGATGCGCTTTTTCATGGAACTGATGTCTCTCCCAGACGGGTGCAAGCGGTCTGTACAGTCGGCGGCGGTTTCCGCTTAGGGTAAAGCGCCACCCAGAAAAGAAGTGCAAGTCTCATGCCCAAGCTGAACGAGTGGGCCTGCGGCCAGAAATCCGGCGGGTAGGGCTACGCCAGTCTGTCGCAGCCGCCGGCGGCGCTACCAGAGCCAGTACTTCGGCCGGCCGTAGCTCTCGTGCAGTTGCGCCTCGTAGCTCCGCTCCAGCGGCTGGTCGCCGTGGTACTCCGGGCTGGCCTCGATTTGCTGGCGGCTCAGATGGACGCGCACGTGCCGGTCTTCCCAGTGGATCGCTTCGGTCCAGGCCGGCGAAATCAGCACCCGTCGGCCGGGCAGCCAGTTGCGCGTTTTGACGAGCAGATAGCGGATGATCCAGTGGTCCAAATCGAGCACAAAGTCCTCGACGTGGCCCAACTCTCCGTCGGTTGCTTCCAGAAAATAGCCGAGCACTTCCTTCGCGCTCCGCAGGTCGGGGTCTTGGTCCTCACTGGCGGTCGCGGCGCTGGAGACGGCGTCGGCTCCGACCGGCGCCGGCATGCCGGTAATGCCCCGGCTCCAGTACCCGCTCCAGCCGAAGTATTCCGCCAGCGCACGCTCCTCGCGCCGCGAAACTGCGGGGATCGCATCCACCGGCGGGCTTTGCTCGATCCGCTCGGCCGTCAGCGGAACCTGCACGGCCTGTTCCGCGTCGTCCCAGCGGGCCGCCTGAAAAAGCTCAGGCGCTAACAGCACCTGATGACGGTTGAGCCAGTTGCCGGTCGAGACGACCAGATACCGCACCTGCCAAGTGAAGCCGTCGAAAAGCAGATCCGCCAGCGTTCCCACCTTCGCATCGGCACCCTGCACCGGCCGATCCAAAACATGCTGAACGGTGTGAAGCATTGTGGGCCTCCTGGGGTGAGGAGCTGCGGGCTGCGGGCTACAAGCTAGCCGTCGAGGATGATGCCTATAGCTCAAAGCTCGCAGCCTGTAGCTCGTAGCCCGCAGCTTCAAGCTTCACGGCGTATTGGTGAACGCCTTGACGATCTGCGCGACGAACTGCGTGCCTTCGCGCTGCGCGACGACCGTCACGCGCTGTTGGGGTTTGAGCTGTTCGAGTTTGGCGGGCTGATCATCGAGCGTGATTTCGGCATCGGCGGCGACTTGGAAGGTTTGCATCGAGCCGCCTTCGGCGTTGATCGTGATTTTGTGCGGCCCCACGGCGACGATCATCCCCGTGTGCGTCTCCGCGGCCAGCAGCTGATCCGCCGCCAGGAGGCTAAAGCAAACGGCCAGTAGAGTCCAGACAGGCGTGCGCAAGGCGGTTCTCATCAAGGCTTCCCTTTCGGCAGTGTGATCGACCAAGCCCCAACGCGTGCCGGTTCCTCCCGTAGCGCCGCTAGCCGACCCAAGCTTCTAATTGGAACTGTGCCGTGGAAGCGGCACCGATGTACTCGTAGCGCCACGTGCCGTCGCGCTGCGTCAGCTCGTAAATCGCAACGCTCGTCGCGGGCTTTTTCGGCCCTTCGTGCTCACCACCGAGCATCCGCACGATGTTCTGGTTGATCGGCATCGCCATCGTCGAGACAAGTTCGCTGAAGGGGAAGGAAGCGGCATAGGTATAGCCATCGAGCGGTCCTCCGACGAATTCCAACGTCCAGCGTTGTCCTTCTGGCGGATGCGTCCAGTGGGATTGCGAATGTGAGGACATCGTTTGACTCCTTTCTTGTTCCGAATTTCTCAGCCACGCCATCCGGTTATGCACTTCTTATGCCAACCGCGCCAAAGCATCCCACGCCCGGCGCGGAGCGGAGCTTCCTGCTGCGCGCGGCGGGCTAGCCTGTCGCGTGCGCTGCACCGCTTTTCGCCCGCAGCCTCCGGGCCGGTTAGCCGCTTCGGCGTTACCGGAAAAAGAAGCCTCCATGCGCATTCCAGCAGTTTGCTCGCTTCTCGCAGCCCCTAGCCGGCGAGCAATGCTCGCCGGTCCCGCAGCGTGGACCGGAAGGCGTTGCCTTCCGGCTATCGGAGCTTGGGAGGGAAGACGGAAAACTGCTCTAAAAGTTGCGCTGCGCCCGCCGCTCGCCCGCGCCGCGCAAAAAAAAAACAGCCGTGGATGGAGCGCGGGATCTCCCCTCACGGCTGTTATCAGCGACTGGTTAGGTTCGACCGCTACTCGGCACGCGTGGGGCCGGTGAGTGAGTCGAACCAGGCGTCGGCACAGGTCATGACCACCGGCGTCGCGCCGAGCAGGCTCAGGCAGAGCATTCCATAAAACGTACTTGACGTGGTGGCACTGTCGCCAAATGCCAGAGCACAGGTGAGCGCGTCAAGTCCCGTCATCACGCCGCCGCAAATCAGCTTGGCCATAGCTCTCTCCCTCCGTAGTTTCAACCCAAGCGGTGTCGGGCAACCGGACCCGCACCCGCTAACGCCGCCGCGCCCCGCCATGAACGCGGCGGCAAAACATCCTTGTGCTACTGCTCCTCCCTCGTCTGCGTCCCTGCCGCGGCGTCTCTGCCGAAGCGGTTGCAGCGGCGCAGTCGCTAAGCGCCGGCATGCACGACCAAGCCGGCTTCGCTCCAGGCCTCGACGCCTCCGGCGTAGTCGTACACATTGCGAAAGCCGGCTTCCTCCAGCGCGCGCGCGGCCTGCTCGGAAGCATCGCAGTCGAGACTCGCGCAGTAGACGACGATCTTCGCGTCTTTACTCCCGGCCGCCTGTTCCACTTCGCGCACAAAGTTTTCGTGTTCCAGCGGAACATTGATCGAGTCGGGCAGATGCTGCTGACGAAAGTACGCTTCCGGCAGCACGTTAATCAGCGTGAAGTCCTGGCTGTTGTCGATCATCAGCCGCAGGTCTTCGGTATCGACGGTTTTCATAAATCGGAATTCCCTGTTTTCAAACTTGCGGCGGCTACGGCGTCGGCTCGTCACGCCGGCTGACCTCATCGAGCATTTGTCCGCTGAGCTGCTTGGCGTCGTGGTGCGCCAAGTCGCTGAGGCTCACGACGCCGACCACGTAGTTGTCGCGGTCCAGGACCAGCACGCGGTGGAGCTTTTTGCGGCGCATCATCTCCGTCACGTCTTCGACATCTTGGTAATCGGAAACGGTGTCGATCGGCTCGGTCATGATGTCGCGGACGCGCGTCTCCGTCGGCGACCGGTCTTCGGCCACGAGCCGCACCGTGATATCCCGGTCGGTCAGCACGCCAGTCGCTTCGCCCTCTTCGAGCACCGGCAGCAGGCCCACGTTATGCGTTTTCATCAGCACTGCGGCATCGCGCACCGTGGCATCGGGGCAAATCGTCTGCACGTTGCGGTGCATGACTTGGGTGACGTGCATCGGCGTCTCTCCGGCACGAGGAAGGCACACTATCTAGAGTTGCGTGTTCTTGGGAGGATCGGAAAATCCGCCGCCACACCGTTCGGGAGGCGGCTCCACGGACAAGCAACTCTCCCCACTTCGCGCAGCCCTATCTAGAACCTAGTCGGGCAGCGCGGAAAGTCCGATCTGCCCGCCCTAGTCACACGAGCACTTGGCATACCAAAGCGGCTCGAATCCGCGCCTCAATGGAACCAAGTTCCAGTAGCCGGAGCCGGGTCGAGCGCGGCGCGGGACCGGCGAGCGCCTGCTCGCCGGCTATCGGCTACCAAAAGCGGACAAACCGCTGTAGCCCTTCGGAAAGATAAGAGGGGGGCGAGAGAGTCCCCCTGTCACGGTAGCGTGACAGAAGCGTGACAGAGCCGAGACAGCCGGTGCGGCGGGGGGCCGATTTTCCCGACGTTTTACGCCAAGAGCACCCGCTCCTTGGCACACTTTGTCACGCTTTGACCCGCTTGAAGCCTTTTTCCAGGCCGCGACACCTGCCAGCGCAGCCTGGACGAGTTCCTCGTGCCGGCGCAGGGAGGTGCTAAGTGTATCACAAATAGACCGAAAATAAAGAGAAACCCCCGCATTGCGCAGGAGCTTTCTCGGCGGAAGTGCTGCAAGCTTTCCGCCCTCCGCCCTTGCCGTCTCCCCGGCCACTCCGTTCCCAACGCCTGCCGCCTTACGCAGCCACGGGTGGCGGGGGCGCACCGCGCAAGCGGAAGCCCCCGATGAGAGTCGAAAGCCCGCCCTCTGCAATTCCCGCCTGCGCGGGAATGACAGGCTTCGCTGATAGCTGACGGCCGACCGCTGAAAGCTAACAGCTTACCCGGCGAACTCTTCCCACTTGGCGATGCGGTTTTGACGCAGGGCGTGGTTCGCCAGATGGGCGACGTTGGCCGCGCTGACGCCGGCCTCGGCCGGGGCGACCGGCTTTTCGCGGGTGCGGATGCAGTCGAGCCAGTTGGCCAGATGCCGCCGCTCGCCGTCGGACCCGTGATAATGGTCCTGCCCACGCCGTCCTTCGCTGACGATCATTTCGATCGGCGACTGTTTCGAGTAGCGGTCGGGGAGGAACTCGAACCGGCCGCGATCAACGTAGACCGCCCCTTCGGTGCCCATGAACGTAATCATCGCTCCGTGGCGGGCATTGATGAATGTGCCCTCGAAGTGGGCTTGCAGCGCGTGGTCGGGGTACTGCAAGAGCGTCTGCACCGTGTCGGGCGTTTCCCACAGATCGGCGTTGAGGAAATGATTGCCGATGCTGGTCGCCGTGGCCGGGTGATCCAGTCCAAGAATCCAGTGGGCGATGTCGATCTTGTGGACCATCAGATCGGTAAAAATGCCGCCGCCAAAATCCCAGAACCAGCGCCAGTTGCGGAAGCGGTAGGCATCGAACGGCTGATCGGGAGCATTGCCCAAAAAGGCTTTCCAATCGACCGACTTGGGATCGACATTGACCTCGCCCCGGCCGCGCGGATGGTTGCGGTTCCAGGTCAGGTGGATCTTGTGAATCTTCCCCAGCCCGCCGGTCTGAATGAACTCGCGCGCCTTTTGGTACTGGGGCATGCTCCGCTGCTGCGTGCCGACCTGCACGATGCGCTGGTACTTGTTCTGCGCTTCCACGACCGCGGCGCCTTCCTTGACGTCGTGCGTGAGCGGCTTTTCCACATAGATATCCTTGCCGGCTTGGCAGGCGGCGATCGTCATCGGCGTGTGCCAGTGGTCGGGCGCGCCGATCAGTACCGCGTCGATGTCCTTGCGGTCGAGCAACTCACGGTACTCTTTCGTGGTGATCGCCTTCGCGTCGGCCAGCTTCTTGCCGGCGGCGAGGCTTTTGTCCCAAACGTCGCAGACGGCGGCGATCTTGACGCCGGGGATCGTGACGAGCGAATTCATCAGAAACCGGCAGCGCCCGCCGGTGCCGATGCAGGCCACGTGGATCGTATCGTTGGGCGAAGCGGCCCGTGCCGCGCGGGGCGAGGACTGAGCCAGATAATAGCCCGCCGCAGCCGTTCCGACCGTGCCCATAAATTCCCGCCGATTCGGCTGCGTCATCGTCCGCCTCCCCTGAAAAAGAAAAGCCCGTGCGAGGGCTGCGATCGCTGGGCAAGCTTTGCTTGGCCTTCCAGTATAAGTTGCCCAAAATCACTTCGCAAGAGGCAGCGGGAATCCAGCGGTCAGCCGTCAGCCATCAGCAATACGTAAGCCCGTCACTGACGCGCTCTGCTGACCGCTGACGGCTCCGCTCGCGCTACCGTCGAGGCTCGGGGTTCTCGCCGATCGAGACCGCCTCGGCGCGCTCGGGAGCCGGCTCGTGGGCTTGATCGGTCTTGCGCACCGGCAGCACTTCGCCGGTGATGAGACGAGCCGTGCGGTTGAACGTGACATAGTTCCACGCCCACTGAAAGAGGACCAACAGCCGATTTTCAAACTCCACGAGCGCCATCAGATGCACGAACAACCACAGCAGCCAGGCCAGGAAGCCGGTCAGCTTGAAGCGACCGATCTGGGCGATCGCCGCGCGGCGGCCGATCGTGGCCATCGTGCCGTAGTCGCGGTAGCGGAACGGTTCGGGCGGCGGACCGCCCGTGAGCCGCGCGCGGATGCACCGCGCGACGTAGCGGCCCTGCTGCATGGCGACCGGAGCGGTGCCCGGCAGCGGGTGTCCGTCGGGCGTGTGACGGTAGTTGGCCATGTCGCCGATCACAAAAATTTCCGGATGCCCCGGCACGCTCAGATCGGGCGCGACGAGAATCCGCCCGGCGCGATCGGTTTCCGCACCCGTGGCCGCCGCCAAAGTGCGCGCCAGCGGCGAAGCCTGCACGCCCGCCGCCCAGACGACGGTGCACGTCCTGAGCGTCATCGGCCCGGCGGGCGTGTTGAGTTCCACCCGGTCGGGCAAAACCTCGGTCACTTTCGTCTCTGATCGAACATCCACGCCCAGCCGCGTGAGCGACTCGGCGGCGCTGTCGGAGAGCTTGGGCGGATAGTTGCTCAGCACGCGCTGGTCGGCGTCGATCAAGATGAACCGCGCCTCGCGCGGGTCGATGTGCCGAAAGTCACTGCGGAGCGTGTAGCGGGCAATCTCGGCCATGGTACCGGCCATTTCCACGCCAGTCGGCCCGCCGCCGACGATCACGAACGTCATCAGCGCCTGGCGCTCGACCGGGTCCGGCTCGCGCTCGGCTTGTTCGAAGGCGAGCAGAATCCGCCGGCGGATTTCGGTGGCATCTTCAATGGTCTTTAGGCCCGGCGCGAAATGTTGCCACTCGTCACGGCCAAAATAGCTCGTCCGCGAGCCGGCGGCGACGAGGAGCGAGTCGTAAGCCAGCTCACCGTCGCGCAGCAGAACTTTCCGCCGCGCCGCGTCAAAATCGACCGCCTCGGCGAGCAACACTTCGACATTGCGCTGCTTGCGCAAGATCGAGCGCAGCGGCGCGGCGATGTTCGCCGGCGAAAGCCCGCCGGTGGCGACTTGGTAAAGCAGCGGCTGAAACAGATGAAAGTTGCGGCGGTCGAGCAGCGTCACCTGCACCGGCGCCCCCTTGAGCGACTGCGCCGCGTACAATCCGCCAAACCCGCCGCCGACAATCACCACCCGATGCCGATGATCCATGCACTCCTCCTGCGCAATGTTTGGCGGACGCCCCTTTCACCTGCCGCAAGGCGACGGGTGGCGCACGGCGCACCGCGAGGAGCGGAAGCCCCCGGTGGTGATGTTGGATGGTGGATTTTGGATGTTGGATGACGAGTGATGGGTGGCGCGCCGCGAATGTGGACGCCCCCGAAGGGCCGGCCGTC
>CAYZVT010000032.1:0-19812 GCA_964481585.1 uncultured Pirellulales bacterium | reverse complement strand
GGCTTGCCGTGGAGCTTTTCCAGCGCGGGCTTATAGTCCCAGGTATCAACCTGGCTCGGGCCGCCGTTGATAAACAGCCAGATCACCCGCTTCGCCCGGGCGGGAAAGTGCGGCTGCTTGGCGGCGAGCGGGCTGCGCGGCGCGGCGGTCGGCGCGGCAAGCAGCCCATCCTCGGCCAACAGGCTCGCTAAGCCGAGCATGCCCATCCCTTGGCCGCAGCGCTGGAGCAACTGCCGGCGGCTGAGGAGCGCGTCGGGCGAAGTGGTCGGAGGGCGATGCATCGGAGGATTCCTTCTTCAAGCGCACTTGCGGCGGCAGGAGAGCAACGGGGGCACGCGGTCACGCTCAGTCCATGTAGATAAACTCGTTCAGGCTCACGACGCCTTGACAGAAATCGGCCAGAGCCAGACGTGCCGCGTTGGCTTTACCGGCTTGCTCGTAGGAGCTTGACTGCTGCGCGAGAAACGCCACGGCAAGCTCAAGTTCGTGTTCGTGCGGCTCGCGGCACACGGCGATCCAGTACGCTTGGCGCACGGCTGCCTCGGGCGATTCCTGGTAGGCAGGCTCGATGCGCTCGGCAAAATTGCGCGCCCAGCTTCGCACCTGCGGATTGTTCAAAAACCACAGCGCTTGCGGGCCGATCGTGGTGCGGCCCCGGTCGCCTTGCGTCACGACCGCCTCCGGGGCATCGAACAGCGTCAGCATCGGAATCAGCTTGCTGCGTTTGACCGTGAAGTAGATGCTGCGCCGCCGCATCGACTCGTCCAGCGTGCCGGGGCCGAACATCCGCTCATCGAGCGAGCCAGTCACCGCGAGCAGGCTGTCGCGGATCGCCTCGGCTTCGATCCGTCGCGGCTCGAACCGCCACAGCAGCCGGTTGCGGTTGTCTTTCTCAAAGCTCGCCTGGCGGAACTGGGAGCTTTGCATGTAGACGCCGCTGGTCATAATGAGTTTGTGAATCGGCTTGAGCCGCCAGCCGTTGCGGATTAGCTCTTGCGCCAGGTAGTCGAGCAGTTCGGGGTGCGAAGGGGCCTCCGATTGCATGCCAAAATCGTTCGGCGTCGGCACGATGCCCTGGCCGAAGTGCAGATGCCAGAGCCGATTGACGATCACGCGCGCCAGCAGATGCCCGGCTCCGTACTGCGTATCGGTAATCCAGCCGGCGAGCGCGGCGCGGCGGAACGAGGTGCGGGCGCCGGCGGGCGGCTCGATCTGCCAATGGGCTTCCTTCTCCGGCGTGCGCATCAGCACCTGCAAAAAGCCGGGCGTCGCTTCGCCCACCTTTTGCGACGTGTCGCCGCGCTTGAGGAAGTAGCACTTTTCATAAAAGTCGGGCGCGCCGGCCGGCATGTGGTGGCGAATCGGCGTATAGCCCTCGCTGGCGACCATCACCTTTTCCGTGACCGGCTTGGGCGGATTCTTTTTGTGCGCTTCAAGCGCCTTGGAAAGTTTTTGCCAATCGGGATCGGTCGCGCGATACCACTTCAGCAGCGCCGCGCGCCGCTGGGGCGCAAGGGCCGCGACGCCAGCGCGGAAGTCGATGTCGGACAGAAGCTCGGCCGGCGGCTGCGCCGGCTCGTCGCTCATCAGCGCGAGCGGTTCCGCGGCGCTGGTGATCGAAAGCCTTGGGCGGCCGAGTTGGTGGCGCGTGTTGCCAGCGAACACCATGCGAATGTGCAGCCGCGTACCGCCGGCGAAGCCGATCGGCTGGGCAAAGCGAAATTCGGCGGCGTGGCTCTTGCCAATGCCGCCAAAATCAACCGCCCAGCCCGAACGCAAGTTGTCGTCGAGCGATGCCTCAATCGCCAGATGCCCGTCGTTCTGTTGGTACGTGGCGCGCGGCGCCACGAGCGTTACTTCCTGCTTTTGCGTCGGGTCGTTCTTGGGCGAGGCGGTGACGTAAATCCGGCTGAGGCAAAAGTTGCCGTTATCGGCGCGGCCGGGGCCGCCTCTGGTGAGCGACGGATGCGCGAGGGCTTCGACCCGCAGCGCGGTGATGGCCGCAAGATCGGTGTCGGCCGTGAAGTGGTACTCGTCGGAATCGGCGTTCGCGCCGCTGACGAGCAGCGAGCCGTCATCGAGAGCCGCGAAGGTCGCCCCGGCGGCGCTTTCGGCCCCGCAAGTGAGAATCTGCCAGCCGTCTTGAACTGTCGCGTGATCGGCCTGCTCGTGCATCCAGCGGTCGAGCCGCCCCGGAAGTTGGTCCCGCTCGAAGGCGGCAAGTTGTGCCGCAAGTTGCTCGGTCTTCCGTTCGTACTGCTGTTTCTGTTCGGGCGTAACCGGCGAAATCACCACGTCGATGTTGCTGCGCACCGTGGTGGTGAAGATCGAGGCGAAGCGGTAGTAGTCGGCCTGCGGGATCGGATCGAACTTGTGGTCGTGACACCGTGCGCAGCCGATCGTCATGCCGAGGAAGGCTTGGCCGGTCGTGTTCGCCATATCGTCGAGCGCATCGTAGCGCGACGGCTCCACTTCGCGCAAGGTGATCTGCGTCGGGTAAACGCCCGCTCCCAGAAAGCCCGTCGCTTTCAGCGCCAGCGGCTCGTCGGGCGCGAGTTCATCTCCCGCTAGCTGCCAGCGCACAAACTGGTCGTAAGGCATGTCGCGGTTGAATGCTTGGATCACAAAATCGCGGTAGTGGTACGCATGCGGCCGGTCGTAGTCCTGCTCAAAACCGTGGCTTTCGGCAAACCGCGCCACGTCGAGCCAATGGCGCGCCCAGCGCTCGCCGAAGTGTGGGCTGTCGAGCAGTCGCTCGATCAGCTTTTCGTAGGCGTCGGGCGAAGTATCCTTGAGAAACGCCCGTGCTTCTTCCACACTGGGCGGCATCCCGATCAAGTCGAAGTACGCCCGTCGCAAGAGCGTTCGTTTTTCGGCCCGCGGATTGGGCGCAATGCCTTGCTCTTGCAGCTTGGCCCATACGAAGCGGTCTACCGGCGTGCGGACCCAATCGTTCGGCTCGCCAGCCGGTGGTGTCACCTTTTGCAGCGGCTGGAAGGCCCAATACTCCTTCGCTTCTTCGGGCACGACCCGTTCGGTCCAGGGCGTATCGTCCACCTCCTCCACGAGCGGCTTGTCGTAGGGAGCGCCGCTGTTGATCCAGGCGGCGAGATGCGCGATTTCTTCGGGTTCGAGTTTGGAAGCCTCCAGCGGCATGACAGGCTCCTCGTCATGCCGGACGAGGCGAAGGAGCCAGCTATGTTCGGCGTCGCCCGGAATGACGCCCGGCTCGCCGTAGTCGCCGCCGGCGAGGAGTTTTTCGCGCGTGGTGAGGTCAAAGCCCGACTCCGTTTCGCCGTCGCCGTGGCAGTGAACGCAGTTGTCGATCAGGATCGACCGGACATGCTCCCGAAACAGCTTCAGCCCGGCGGTCATCTGCGCGGCATGATCGGCGGCGACTTGCGGCTTGGGAGCGGGCGGCTCGGCCGCGAGCCTGTGGGGCAAGAGGCCCAGCAGCGCAAGGACGAGGATCGGGAGAGCCGCTCGGCGGGGGATCGTCATAGGTTCGCTTCTCGTGCGCTGGAGGGAGTCGGCTGAGGCAGGGCACGGCCGGCGGAGGCGCGAAACGCGCTGGGGCCTCAAACGTTCCGGCAGGACCGCAGTGGCCAGTGCATCACCGGCTCGTGGGGGGAAATACCTCGTCAAACCGCAGCCGGCATGACCAAGGGACAGCACTGCGTGGGAAGGGAGCTAGACTTCGCCTATTTTCAGCCAAACTGCCTCCGGCTGTCAATAAAAACCTCCCCCGGATGCCCGGCGTGGCACCGTCGCGGCTGGAGACCGTCTACTAATAAATCAGCCCTGCGGGCCAAAAAACGCAGGCAAAATCCGGCAAAAAATTGGCATCTGAAGCAAGAGCCTCCGCGAAGCCCTATTCTGCGGCAAATTCAAAGCACCGCAGCGCTGCCGAACACGCTGGCGAGATAGGCGAAGGTGACGGTCAGGCCGTGGTAGCCGAGCTTGAGCCAGCGCGTCGTGAGATAGCTCTTGGCGTCGAAGAAGCTGAGCTGAATCACCAGCCGCGCCAGCCAAAATAGCCCGACCAGCGCGCAGAACGCGCGGGCAACGGTTTCGCCGCTTGCGAGTTCGCTGGCCAGGCTGACGGAAATCGTGCCGAAGCCGAGAATGACAAGCACGATGAACAGGCCGTGCACCCACACGACTTGCCGCATGAGCGGGTCGAATTTTTCAAGCTGCCGCCGCCACTGGAGCACGCGCGGCACCAGGGCACTCGCCGTCAGGATGCCGAAGTGCGCGAGGCCACCGACGAAAATCAGCCAGGCGAGCGTGTTCATGGCTCAGCTCCCAATTTTGGCGAGTCCTTCGAGGATCGGAACAATCACCACGGCGCCGAAGGGGCGGTGAAAGAGCAGCGGTAGGGGCAGGAGAAGGACCAGCGCCGTTGTCACACGGCCAGCGAGTTTGCGCCCTAGCCGCGTTCGTTCAGCCAGCACGGCAGCGCCCTGGATCAGGAAGTAAAGCGTCGGCAAGCCGTAGCCGCCGGCAGCTGCGCACGAGATAACCAGATCGTGCACAAGCCCGGAAAAGAGAAACACGGCCATCGTCGCCCCGGCGACGCCCCAACGCGGGGCAAGCGCTCGGAACAGATGGCGATGGACGAAGTCGCGGAAGGCGAGATTCCAGCGACTGCCCCAAAAGTCGGTGGCCGAGGTCGCCTGCAGAGGCGCGCGCATGATCGGCGTGACCGGCACGCCGCGCGTTTGCCAAGCAAGCGCGAGCAAGTGAAACAGCCCGCAGTGAAACAGCAAGATCAGCACGCCCATTCCGGCGATGCCGGTCCATAGCGGATCGGCCGTCGTCCAGGCCGGCAACACCTCTCGGAGTACGACTAGCGCAAGTACCGTCTTGCCCAGCGCCGCGGCCCAGGAGCGAAGCGGCGCCCGCAGCCGGCGGCGCGGTGCGAAGAAGGCACGCGGGTCCATGCCGGGCCAGAATGACAGGTAAAGGAACGCCTGCGGCCACGGCCGATTACGAAAGCCATTGAGCGAAAGCCACTTAAGGGCGAAGAAGACCAGGAGCGTTAGTCCCCCCATCAAAGCGGGGCCGGGCGGCAAAAGTGCCACGGCAACCGCAGCCAGCGCAAAGCCGGCGGCCGCCGCACGCGCGGTCCCACGGTGCGAAGGGGATGAGATGTGGGGCGGTGCGAGGGCGGTTTCAGTCATGGTCGGTAGCCATCCAAAGAGCGAGCTTTCCGTATCGCTAACCGCAGTCCAAAGGCCGAATTAACCGCCTCGGGCGGTCGACCAGACGCCGCGCCGCGCGGGGTAGGCCGGGGGGAACTGCCCTGTCGTAGTTGGCCGGGCACGATATACTACGGGCTTTGCTTCCCCACGCCCGTTCCCGACCGGCGCGCGCTGGCGAACCTTCTGCGATGAAGCGGCTTTAGCTCTCCTATGGCGAAATCTCGACCGCTCGTTGCCCATCCCGCGCGCACCTCGATCGTTTGGTATCTGGGGCTGATTCTCGTCGGCGCGGCCCTGCTGGCGCAGCCCTTCGCGCAGCAGGCTCGCCACCCGATGTCGCTGCTCGATTCGATCTTTACGGCGACGAGCGCCGCCTGTGTGACCGGGCTGTCGGTCCGCTCGACGGGCTTGGAGTTCTCCCTGGTCGGGCAAGTCATCATTCTGCTGCTGGTCCAGATCGGCGGCATCGGAATCATGACGGTCACCACCTTCGTTACCTTCCATCTGCGCGGTAGGGCGGGACTCCGCGAGCGGGCCATCATCGCCGAAACGCTGGGCGGACCCACCGAGCCTGACTTGCGCTGGGTTTTGCGGAACGTGGTGTACCTGACCGTCGGATTCGAGTTGGTCGGCTTCCTGTTGTTGGCGGGCCGGATGTTCGTGGTGCTCGAAAACCAACCGCTTGAGGCGGTCCTGTGGAGCGCGCTCTTTCACTCGATTTGCGCCTTCTGCAACGCCGGCTTCTCGCTCTACGACAATAGCTTAATGCAGTTTCAGGACGACCCGCTCATCAACCTCACGATCGCGGGCTTGATTATCGTCGGCGGCATTGGCTTTCCGGTGCTGCTCGACATTCGCCGCACCTGGCGCAATCCCTGGCGGATGCGCTGGCAGCATCTCAGCCTGCACAGCAAAATGATGCTCATCGGCACCGTCGCGCTGCTGCTATTGGGGACGGCCGCGTTTCTCCTCCTCGAATGGGACGGCGTGCTGCTGAACGAGCCGCTCGGAGAAAAGCTGCTCATTTCGTTCTTCCAATCAACCACCTGCCGCACGGCCGGATTCAACACCGTTGATATTGCGGATCTCACCAACGCCACCTTGTTTGTGATGATGTTGCTGATGATGATCGGCGCGGGACCGTGCTCCACCGGCGGGGGCTTTAAGGTCTCGACGTTTATGTCGCTCGTGCTGCGGGCGCGGGCAACGTTTTTGGGCTTCCATCGGGTGAACGTCTATCGCCGCACCTTGGAACAGCGGAACATCGAGCGCGCGACGACCACGGCGCTGATCTTTGCCGTCGTGGCGGCGCTCGCACTGACTTCTCTGCTGGTCGTCGAGCAATCGGGAACCGCCCATCGGGAAGCCGAGGGCAATTTTCTGGAAGCGATGTTTGAGGTCATCTCGGCGCTCGGCACCGTGGGCCTCAGCACCGGCATCACGGAAAGGTTGAATGAACCGAGCCAATTTATTCTGATTGTGCTGATGTTCGCGGGCCGGCTGGGGCCGATCTCGATGTTCATCGCCCTCTCGCATCACGAACGCTCGCAGCGTTTGGAGTTTCCTCACGAAGAGCTTTTGATCGGGTAACGCCATGGTGGTGACGGTCAGCCGGGTGCGCTTGAGTGCGCTGATCTTGGAGTTTCCTCACCAAAAGCTTTTGATCGGGTAACGGCATGGTAGAAAATCGCCACTTTATCGTTCTCGGACTTGGAACCTTCGGCGCGGCGCTGGCCGAGCGGCTATCTGGCAACGGTTGCCGCGTCACGGGCGTCGACTCGCGCCGTGAAGTGGTCGAGAACATGAAAGACACGCTCTACGAAGCCGTGATCGCCGATGCCAGCGATCGCGAGGCGCTGCAAGACCTGGGGCTGAACACCGCCCAATCGGTCTTCATCAGTCTAGGCGAAAATATTTCGCTCTCGCTGCTGGCGGCGCTGCACGTGAAGGAGCTGGGCGCGCGACGGATTATCGTCAAAGGCGTGACTCAGGAGCACGGCCGGATTCTGAAATATCTCGGCGTCGAGCGCGTGATTTTTCCCGAAATTGAAATCGCGCAGACGCTCGGCGACCGCGAAACCTGGCCCAATGTCGTTGATTTCCTGCCGATCGACCCCGAGTACAGTTTTCTTGAAATCGCCGTGCCCGATTCGTTTGTGGGCCAGACGTTACGGCAGATTAATCTGCGGCAGCGCGTGGGCGTGTGGGTCGTGGGCATCAAGGACGTGTTGAGCGGCCACTTGGAGATGTTCCCCGACGGCGACTTTCGCTTCAACGAGGATCAGCTTCTGTTGGTTGTGGGCAAACGAGCAAATCTGGGTCGCCTACGCGAGATAAAGTAGCGTCGCCGGTCTCGCGGCGGTATAGCGTTTGCTTCATCCTTCCCGTGCAGGCGGGAGCTAGAGGGGCGCGCCAGACAGGGAGCGTCACTGCCGCGCTGGCGGAAATCCTGGATGCAGAGTCCACCGTCTAGCTTCCCGCCCGCGCGGGAAGACGGGGCAGAACTGTGACCGAGGGAGGTTCGAGATGTCGCAGTCGGGACGGCAACAGGCCGCATTGCAGCCGCTGATCGACCAGCTTCAGCAAGACGATCCCTTGCAGCGCGAGCGGGCACGGCATCAGCTCGCCGCTCAGGGAGAGGTGGCGGTCGCGCCCCTGGCGCGGCTGCTCGAAAGCACCTCGACCCATGTGCGTTGGGAGGCGCTGAAGACGCTTGAAGCGATTGCCGCTCCGTCGAGCATCCCGATTTTGATTCGGGCGTTCGATGATGAAATGCCTGGAAACCGATTTCTGGCGGCCGAAGGGCTGATCGCGATCGGCGAGGAAGCGCTGCCGGCGGTGCTCGATGCGCTGGTGCGCGACGCCCACGCGGGCTGGCGTCGAGAAGGGGCGCATCATGTGCTTTACCACTACGCCAGTACCGACTTGGGGCCAATCGTGCGCCCCGTCTTAGCGGCCATGAAAGCTCACGAGCCAGACGTCGCGGTTCCGCATGCGGCCGATGATGCACGGCGCAAGTTGCTCGCCGGGCGCTTGGCCGGTGCGCAGCGCCGCGAGAGTCGGTAGCGCAGCGCGCGGCGATCTGCTGGCCGCGGGTGCTTGACCGCATCGGCGCCACGAGCTGCCCAACCTTCCGCACCTTCTTCTTACGCGGGCAGGAATCAACCGCTTCGACGGCGTCAGCGTGGCCGCTGCGCATGACGGCTTTGCGCGGTGCGACAGCGCGACCATCGCATTTCTGGTGGCATTACTAGTGGTTCCTGCGCTGCGGCATAGTCTTTGCAACCCCGCCGTTAATCAAGCGGCGTTGTGCAGCGTGCTAGCACTTAAGGGGCTTGGTGCCTTAGTCGTGAGAGGATTGCTCCCGTTGGATCTGACATGAGGAGAGTGGACATGACAATGGTTCAGTGGCGACGAAGACTACCATGGTGGGCGATCGCAGGATTGCTCGCAATCGGGACGGGCTGCCAAAGCGCCAATGAGGGTGCCCGAGTCGGGCTCGAAGACGAGCCTGAAGTCGGAGTGGCTGAGGAGGTGGAGGGGGTCGGCGAACGCGTTGCCGGCTACCGCCCCACGGAAGGAGAGCCGCCAGAACTTACCGAGACGGCCTCGATTGTCGAGGTGCGGCCCGAGTTCCCCGAGCAAATCCGCGTCGGCAGCCGTTACAACTACCTGATTCACGTGACGAACACCTCCACCGAGAAGACGCTGCACAACGTCGAGATCCGGCAAAAAGTGCCGCAAAACCTCTCGATCGAGTCATCGCAGCCGTCGATGCAGCGCCAGCCCAATCAACAGCAGCAGGCTCAACAGCAGGGGCAACAGCAGGGGCAACAGCAGCAGCAGGCCAGCATGCCCAGTGCCGAAGCGGTGTGGTCGATTCCTACGATCGGTCCGGGCGAAACGCAGACGATCACGGTTACTGCCGTCGCCGAACAAGAAGGCCAGGCGCGGACCTGCTTCATGGCTAGCTACGTGGCCGCGAACTGCGTCTCATTGCAGTTCGTCAAACCCGAGATCGAACTGGTCAAACGCGCGCCGGAACGGGTGAATATCTGCGAAGTGATCCCTTTGGTCTATGAGATTCGCAATACCGGCACCGGCCCGACCCAAGAACTGACGGTGCGCGATGAATTGGACCAAGGTCTACGGACGCTTGAAGGCGAGCAGCAGATCGCCGTCGAGGTGCCGCCGCTTGAGGCGGGCGAGTCGCGGGAGTTTGCCGTCAACGTGGTGGCGACCGAGTCGGGCGAGTTTGCCTCGCGGGCCGTGGCCGAACCGCAAGAGGGTGATCCAATTCGCTCCGGTCTGGTGCGGACGCGCGTGGTACAGGCTGACCTTCAGCTTGCGATCGAAGGCCCCAACGCGGTTTATCTGAACCAGGCGCTGAACTACACGGTCGTCGTCGCCAACCGCGGCGAAGCTCCTGCGCCGGACGCGCAGTTGCTGTTCGACCCGGCCGAGGCCGCGTATCTCGTCTACGCCGGCGAGCCAAGACGGGACGGCGCAGAAGCGGAGCCGGAAGCCGCCGTGGAAGTTGAGGAGGAGGTCGACGACGGAGCCTTGGTTTGGGATCTCGGTACGCTTGAGCCGGGGGAAGAAGCCCGCGTGGGCGTCACGTTGCGTGCCGTCGATGCCGGCACCCTGACCAGTCGCGCGGTGGCGGCGTTCGTCTGTGAGCGCGAGGCCGAAGTCGTGGATGCACGGGCCGAGGCTACGATCCGCACCGAAATCATCACCCTGCCGGCGCTGTTGGTGACGGTGATTGACGAGCAAGATCCGGTTAGCGTCGGCGATGAGTTGACGTACCGCATCATCGTGGCGAACGAAGGCAACGCGCCGGATAGTAACGTCCAGGTGTCGGTAGACATCCCCCAGTCGCTCGAATTCATCCGTGCGACGGGACCGACTCAAGCCCAGCAACAGCAAGGCCAGATCTCGTTCGGCCCGGTCGATACAATCCAGCCGGGTGAGAAGGTCGAGTGGGAAGTGCTTGTCCGCGCCAAGAGCGGGGGCGATGTCCGCTTCCCGGTCGAGCTGACGAGCCAAGCGCTTGAGCAACCGGCCCGCGCCGAGGAACCGACGCGACTGTTCGACGCTGGCAATGTTGGTGGTCAGCAAGGCCAACAACAGGGCCAAGGTGAACAGCAGGGCCAAGGTCAGCAGCAGGGCCAAGGTCAGCAACAGGGCCAAGGTCAGCAGCAGGGCCAAGGTCAACAGCAGGACGGCCAGCAGCAATAGTCCGCCGACCGCTCAAGCGGGGATCGGAGAGCCGGGAACGCGGCCGTGCGCCGCGTTTCCGGTTGCTCCCTTCTCCGCCATCCTCCTCGCGCAAGCACGTCCCTCCCGCGCAGGCGGAAATCCCGCGTTCGACGTGCGATTTTAGCGTGCATTCGATTCACGGTCGCGCCAAAGCGGGAAGCCGGCGTGGCGGCTGCGGGCGAAAAGAGCGTCTAGCGCTACAGCTGAAGGCAGTGCGCTCTAGCTTGTAGCCTACAGCCTTTTTCCATTACAGGTCAGGGAACTCGTTTTCCTTGGCCTCTTTTTTATAGATCGGCATGTGGCGGTAGTAGACTTCGAGCGTCATGCAGCTCATTGCCGTGCAATACAGCCGTCCGCCCTGCTTGGCGAAGCGGCAGTTGTTCCAGCTTCCTTTGGCATGCCCCTCTTTGGCCTGCGTGGCGACGAGTTGGTCGCGGAGCTTCGTGTTCCACTTCTTCCACATCTCGCCTTCGCCTTCGGTATGCTGGAACATGACCTGCATGGCGTAGTAGTTGTAGTACATGTTTTGCGGATGCGGCCCCCAGGCCGCGATCTTTTGAGTCCCCGCTTCTAGCGCCGGATTGTCTTGCTTCCAGCCGAGATACATGCGGCAAAGCAGCCCGACGGCCGTCGTGGCTTGGCCGCTACCGGGCGAGCGATAACCGTAGGTGGAGCCGCCGTTGGCCTGCACCGAGTCGAGGAACGAGTAAGCCCGCTGCACGACGATCGGCGGCACTTGCAGGTAGCCCATGTGCGCGCTCTTGAGGGCCATGATTTGCCAACCGGCGACGGAGGTGTCATTCCCGGGCCGGCCGCCGTGGCCATAAATCCAGCCGCCAAGCACGGGATCTTGGCCGGTGGCGCAGAAGGTGGCTGCTGCTTGGGCGGGGCCGGCCAGGCCTTTGTCTTGCGTCATGCCGTAGGCTTCGCACAGGGCGATGGCGGCGAGGCCGTGGGAGTACATGCCGTGGCCGGGGTCTTGCAGATTACCCCCTTTGGCACTGACTTTCATCTTCCGCACCAGATAATGCAGCCCCGCAGCGACGTTCTTTTTGTACTGTCCTTCCAAATGCGTCTGGCCGGCGCCGAGAAACGGCAGCAACCCGAGGGCCGTCGCGCCATTGGTCATTTGGGCTAATTCGCCCGGATGAGGGCAGCGGCCTTGGCACAGCCCGCCGCGATGGTCGAAGCACCAACTCCCGTCGGGCAGTTGATGCTCGGCCAACCAAGCCAGCCCCAGCGCCACGGCTTGTTCGCTCGCGGCGTTGCCGCCGCCTTGTTTCACCAGCGCGGCCCGGGCTTGCTTACCGCGTCCTGAAAGGCCCGTTCCCGAGACGGAGCCGACCGCTTGCAGCAGGTCGTTTTTCGGCGCCGTCGTTTCGCCCAGGTCGCTCAGTTCCACCTGCACGGCGGCCGCTTCCATCTCGGTACTCGGCGAGAAGTCCGGCACCGGCGCGACGTTATCCGTCACCGGCTGAGGCACATCGGGGAGCGATTCCGCCTCCACTTCCAGCTGTTCGATTTCTTCCTCGATCAACTCCTCGACCGGCTCCTCGCTTAGTTCGCTGGGATTCACCGAAAGCGAGCCGATGATTTCCTTGACCGGGACGGGCAGCATCCACAGCCCGAGCACCAAAAGCACAATCAGATGGACGATCAAGCTCGTCAGCCAGCTCGGGCTTTCACGGAGCCAAGTGGAAAAGACCGAGGGGCCGCGTTCCTCCAGATCGGCCACATCCTCGGCCGGAGCCGCCGTCGTTTCAGCCGGCGCCGCCGTCGCCTGCGCCACCTTGGCCGGCTGGGCTTGGGCCGCTGCGGCCGGAGCGGCGGTGGCCGTCGCCGGAGCACCCGCCGACTTGGCCGGGGCGGCAGCGCGCGCGGCCGGCTTGGCCGCAGGCCGCGCCGCTTTGGGGGCAGCGGCCGCGGGGCGGGCGGGTTGAGCGGGGTTGCGAGCAGGCTCTTCGGCTTTCATGCGGCTGCTCCGTCTCTCTGCGTAGTAGAAGGCCAGGGGGCAAAATACTTGTGAGGAAAATCTTCCCAGATCGGCGATCGGCTCGCCAGAAGACCCGCGCATAGGTGCGCGATCGAGAAAGACCCTGCGCAAGCTCGTATCGTAGTTGAAACCGCACGATTTCGCAATCAACTGGCGCTCGTTTCGCACCAGAATCGGCCGTCCCGCCTGCGTCCAAGGAATCGTTCCTGCCCCGGGAAAATTATTCCGCCCCCCGCATCCCGCTCCGGCTCCACCAAACCCGAGCGGGGGCGCGTGGCGAAGGGCGGATGAACCGATAAACTCGGTGCTGCTGCCAGGCCGAGACTCGCCGCCGCGCGTTCGGGGGCCGACAAGGCGGACGACGGGCGGTAAAATGACCGGGCGGGGGCTCGTTCTTCCGCTCATTCCGACTAGCAGGCGCGAGAGAGGCAACTCAAGAGATGGCAACGGATTACGATGTGGTGATCATCGGCTCCGGCCCCGGGGGCGAGGGGGCCGCGATGCAGGCTGCCAAGGGGGGAAAGCGAGTCGCCGTCGTCGAACGCTTTGCCAAAATTGGCGGCGGCTGCACCCACTGGGCCACCATCCCCAGTAAAGCCCTGCGGTATGCGATCTTTCAAATGACCGAAGCCAACGAGAACCGCCTGTTCCGCGAGGCGGGCGTCGCGGTGCAGCTTTCGCTCCCTGACCTGCGCCGTACGGCGCGCTCGGTCATCGAGCGGCAGGTGGAAATGCGGACCGGCTTTTATGATCGCAACCGCGTGCCCGTCTACTGCGGCCATGCCCGTTTTGTCGACGCCCAGACGATCGAACTGAGCGAGACGCGGCGCCGCATCACGGCCGAGAACTTCATCATCGCCACCGGCTCGCGGCCCTGGCGACCGCCGAACGTCGACTTCGGCCACCCGCGCATCTTCGACAGCGACACGATCCTCGACCTCGGCTACACGCCCCATTCGATCACGATCTATGGCGCGGGCGTGGTCGGCTGCGAGTACGCTTCGATCTTTCGCAATCTCGGTTGCAAGGTGAATCTGGTCAACACGCGCGACAAACTGCTGGAGTTTCTCGACGACGAGATCATCGACGCGCTGAGCTACCATCTGCGCGACCGGGGCGTGCTCATTCGCCACCGCGAGGAGTACGAAAAGATCACCGGCCACGGCGACGGCGTGGTGCTCGATCTCAAAAGCGGCAAGCGGCTCAAGACCGACGTGCTCCTGTGGGCCAACGGCCGCACCGGCAACACCGATAACCTCGGCCTGGAGAACGTCGGGTTAGAGGCCGACAAACGCGGTCAGCTTCGCGTCAACGAAGATTTTCAGACCCAGACGTCGAACATCTACGCCGTGGGCGATGTCATCGGCTATCCTGCCTTGGCGAGCGCCGCCTATATGCACGGCCGCGCGGCGGGCATGCACATCGTCGAGGGGCTGCGCGTCGAAGGCATGGTCAGCCTGATTCCCACCGGCATTTACACCAGCCCCGAAATCAGTTCGGTCGGCCAAACCGAACGCGAACTGACCGAAGCGAACATTCCCTATGAAGTGGGGCAGGCCCAGTTCAAAAGTTTAGCGCGGGCACAAATCACCGGCCAAACGGTCGGCATGCTCAAGCTCCTCTTTCACCGCGAGACGCTCAAGCTGCTGGGCGTCCATTGCTTCGGGGCGAACGCCTCGGAGATCGTCCACATCGGACAGGCGATCATGTCGCAGCCGGGCGAGGCGAACACGCTGCTCTACTTCATCAACACCACGTTCAACTATCCGACGATGGCCGAAGCCTACCGCGTCGCCGCGCTCAACGGCTACAACCGGCTGTTTTGATGTCGGCCCCGCCTCTGACTTTCACCTCTGACGTTCATCCCTGTTTAGCGGCGGGACAACGTCCCGCGCGTGGCGGCAGCGCGCGGGACGTGGTCCCGCCGCTAAACGGGTGGGGTGCGGGCGGTTCAATCGACGCTATGGGGATCGCGGAAGCGATAGCCGACGCCCCGCACCGTTTCGACTAGCGCGGCATGCGATGGCCATACGCGGGACGTTCACCTCTGTTTAACGGCGGGACAACGTCCAGCGCGTGGCGGCAGCGCGGGACGGCAGCGCGCGGGACGTGGTCCCGCCGCTAAACGGGGTGGGGTGCGGGCGGTTCAATCGACGCTATGGGGATCGCGGAAGCGATAGCCGACGCCCCGCACCGTTTCGATTAGCGCCGCGCTGTCGCCGAGCTTGCTCCGCAGCCCGCGAATGTGAACGTCGATCGTGCGTTCGAGCACGACCGTATCTTCGCCCAGCGCGGCGTCGATTAGATCGGCACGGGCAAAGACGCGGCCCGCCTGCCGAATCAGCGTGTCGAGCAGCCGAAATTCGCTCCGCGTCAGTTGCACCGGACGGCCTTCGACCGTGGCCTGATGCCGACGCCGGTCGAGCGTGATGCCCTGGCTGGAAATCACGTCATCGGTGTCGGCGGGAGCGCTATGGCGTCGCCGCTCCAGCGCCTTGAGCCGTTGCAGGAGCACTTTGACGCTGAACGGCTTGGTCACATAATCATCGGCTCCGAGCGTGAAGCCGATCAATTGATCCGACTCTTCCGCCTTCGCCGTGAGCATCAAGATCAGCAAATCGCGGGTGGCGCGGTCGGCGCGCAGACGGCGGCAAACTTCGATCCCGTCGATGATCGGCAGCATCAGGTCGAGAACGACGATCTCGGGCATCTTGAGCTGCGCTTGTCGCAGCCCCTCCTGACCGTCGTGGGCCACCAGCACATCATAGCCGGCTTGGGTCAGGTTGTAGGTGAGTACGTCCGCCAGGGCGCGGTCGTCTTCCACAATCAGGATTTTCGATTTCGCCATACGCTCGTCATTCATTCGCCAGGTCGATCATCGACTACGTTTTCTCCGATCCCGAGGAGAGATCGGTTGCTTCTTCGTCCGAGACTTCGTCCTTGATCGTGACCATGCTCGGCCGGTGGCGCGCGATCTCGCCCTCGACCAGGTAGATCACATCCTCGGCAATGTTAGTGGCATGGTCGGCGATTCGCTCGACGTGCCGCGCTGCCGAAAACGACTGCATCGCCGGCACCACGGTTTCTGGATCGCTTTTCATCTGTTCCTGAAGCTCGTCGATGATCCGGCGGTTGTATTCATCCACTTCTTCATCGAGCAAGCACACCCGCCGCGCGGTGAGTGTGTCGAGATTGACAAACGCATCGAGCGAACTGCGCACCATTTTCGTCGCCAGCGTGACCATCTGCTCCAGCCGCGTTGGAATCGGGAAGGCCGGGTACGCGGCCAGCGCTTGCGCCCGCTCGGCGATGTTCACCGCCAGGTCGGCGATCCGCTCCAGGTCGTTGTTGACTTTCATCACCGTGGCAATCCGCCGCAGATCAATCGCCACGGGCTGATGCAGCGCGAGCATCTTGAGGCAGTCTTCCTCCACATGCACTTCGCCCTGATTGACCTGGTCATCGCTCTGAATGACCTCGGCGGCCAGCTTCGTATTGCCTTCGATCAGCGCGCGGCTGGCCTTGTCGATCATCTCCTCGACAATCGCCGAGAGAGAGAGGATTTCCAGATGAATGTTGTCCAGGTCGCGCTGTAGATGCTTGCTCATGAATTGCTCCGCCCGGCCATGCAGCCAGGGCTGACTATAGGGGATGATGATGAAGAAGGCATGAAGAGCCGGTAAAAGTTTTAAGAGCGGTCAGCTTTCAGCGGTCAGCCATCAGCAGGCGGGAAGCTAGACCGTCGATGTTCGCTACTGGATTCCCGCCTGCGCGGGAAGGACGAGGCGCGCATTGCTGACGGCTGAAAGCTGATGGCCAAAAGCCAAAAGCTGACCGCTAAAATTATAAGCGCCCAACGGAGCTGGATCCCAGTGCGTCTCCTTTTTAGGCGCGGGGGAGGCGGACTTGGAAGGTGCTGCCGACGCCGATTTCACTGGTCAGGCCGATACGGCCGCCGAAGGCTTGGGCCAGATGCTTGACGATTGACAATCCCAGCCCGGTGCCGCCCAGCTCGCGTGAGCGGGCTTTGTCGACGCGGTAGAACCGCTCGAAGACCCGGCTCTGGTGCTTGCGGGCAATGCCGATCCCGTTGTCTTCGACCTCGATCACCACTGCGGCGTTCTCGGACCGCCAGCGGACGACGACGCGGCCGCCCTCGGGCGTGTACTTGATCGCGTTGATAACCAGATTGTCGAGAATCGACCGCAGCCCCTCTTCGTCCGCGCGGACGCGCAGCGGCTCGGACGGGGGAGCCACTTGAAGGGCGATCTGCTTGCCGCCGGCCGCATCGGCGTGTTGGGCGACACAGCTTTCGACGACGGCGGCCACGGGCACGTCGGTGATGTCGAAGGCTTCTTGCCCCGACTCGACGCGGGCTAGATGGATCAAATCGACGATGAGCTGATGCAGCCGGTCGGCCTGTTCCTCAATGCGGCCCACAAATTCGAGATTGTGCTGCGGGTCATGCACCGCGCCGAGTTGCAGCGTCTCGGCGTACGCTTTGATCGACGCCAGCGGCGTTTTCAGTTCATGCGAGACGTTCGCCACGAACTCGCGGCGCATGTTTTCCAGCCGCCGCAATTCGGTTATATCATGCAACACGAGCACCGCGCCGGCGGTCGGCGTGCCCGGCAGTCGCGCCGCACGAACCGACAGCACGCGGCGCGTGTCGCCGAGCACCTCAAACTCGGTCTTGCTCGCACGCTGGCTGTGCAGGGCTTCGGCCACGGCCGTTTGCATGTCGCGGCTGCGGGTGATTTCCAAGAGCGGCCGGCCGAGGATCGGTCCCTTCGACAGACCGAGAAGCCGGCGACTGGCGTCGTTGGCGAGCAAAATCCGCTGCTGCGGATCGACGGCGATCACGCCCTCGACCATGCTGCCCAGGACCGTTTCAAGCCGCTGCCCGTTTTCTTCCAGTTCCTGCACGCGCTGCGCAAGCTCGTATTGCATGCGGCTAAAGGCCCCGCCGAGCGTGCTGAGTTCATCGTGTCCGTTGCCCGCTACCGGGTGGCTAAAGTCGCCGACGGCGAAGGCTTGCGCGCTTTGAACGAGCGACCCCAGCGGCCGGATGATGCGGCCGACGAGGAAGTACGTCAGCACGAGCGCCACGGCCGTCACGAGCAGGGCGAGCGCCCAAAGCAGCCGCCGCAGAGTGCTAATCTCGGCCGCGATCGCCCGCCGATCGGTGGCCACGCGGGCAAAGCCGACGGTTTGGCCGTCCTCGACGACCGGCACGGCGACGTAGAGCATCGGCAGACCGACGGTGGCGCTGACGCGCTCGGCGACGCCGACGCCGCTCCGCGCGGCCTCGATGATCTCGGGCCGGTCGGCGTGGCTCTCCATCTTCTGCGGCGCTTTGTTCGTGTCGGCCAGCACGCCTCCGTGGCGATCGAGCAGCGACATACGGGTGCCGGTTTCCTCGCCCAGCCGCTTGAGTAATTGTTGAAGCTGCTCGCGGTTCGTTTCGTCCAACTCTCCGGAGACATGGCTGCGGAGCACCAGGGCCGTATCGAGCAGCCGCGCGCGGAACTGCTCGCTGATCTGGCTGCTTTGCCAGCGGGTAATCAGGATCACCAGTCCCGTCACGACCGCCAGATTAAAACCCGCCGTGACGAGGAAGATTTTCCAAAACAGCCGCGAAGACCACACAGCCGGAACTCCAAATGGGGCGCGCGATGGCTCTCGTCCTTCAGCCTAGTAAGGAGAGCAAGTTGGGGAAAGGGTGGTCGGCCGCAGAAAGGCGAGGGCGGCCGAGCGCCCGGAAAACTGCTGTTGCCCCGGAAAGTGGCCGTGGGTTATGGTACTCGCCGTGCCTAGCCACCCACTCGTGGAGCTAGGGCCGCTGGCGGTCTGTCGTCACAGGAAGTGCCGACGCCGCTTGCTCTGCAAATCGCCTTGACGAGACGACAAGGCACGACGACCGAGGGATCGCATGTCGCAAGCGGGGGACAATCTGCTGCCGGTGCGGGTCTACACGCCCGAATCGCCTCTCCGCCATCCGCTCCAGATGGCGCGCGAGATGGCGGCCGATCTGGTGCATGGCCGCGAGCTTGCTTGGCGATTGCTCGTTCGCAACATTCAGGCAGAGTACCGCCAAACGCTGCTCGGTTATGCCTGGGCCGTCCTGCCGCCGCTCGTGACGACGGCGATTTGGGTTTTTCTCAACGGCCAGCGGATCATCAATTTTGACAGCGGCTCGACTCCGTATCCCGTCTTTGTGTTGACGGGAGTTCTGCTTTACGGGCTGTTCACCGACGCGTTGCAGGCGCCGCTGATGGCCATCACGCAGTCGAAACAGATGCTGGCGAAAATCAACTTCCCGCGCGAGTCGCTGTTGCTGCTCGCCGCAGGGCAGACCGCGTTCAACTTTCTCATCAAACTTCTGCTCCTGGTGCCCGTCCTCATCTATTTCGACACGCCGCTCACGATGGGAACCCTGTGGGCGCTGTTCGGTGCGGGAGCGCTGGCTCTGGTGGGGCTGACACTGGGACTGGTGCTGGTGCCGCTCGGTTCCTTGTATGGCGACGTGGGCCGGGGCGTGGGAATTGCCGCTGGTGTGTGGCTTTATCTGACGCCGGTGGTTTATCCGGCTCCCACAAGCTGGCCGGGATTGCTCATCAACTGGCTGAATCCCGTCAGTGGTCCGCTCTGTGCCACGCGCGATTGGCTGTTGCAGGGAACGACGCCGCACGGGCTGCAACTGGCGGTGGTGTTCGGGGGCGCGCTTCCCGTGCTGCTGCTGGCTTTGCTGATCTATCGGCTGGCGATGCCAATCTTGATCGAACGGATGAGCGCCTAGCAAGGAAGTTGGCCCTATGCCGGTAGAGGAACCTCTCATCCACGTGGAGCGGGTCGCGAAACGCTTTTGCCGCGATCTACGCCGCTCGCTCTGGTATGGCGCGAAAGACTTGTGCAGCGAATTATTCGCCCGCCGTCCCGTGCAGGCCGAGCTGCGCACGGGCGAGTTTTGGGCGGTCGAGGATATTTCCTTTACGCTCCAGCGCGGCGAGTGCTTGGGTCTGATTGGACGCAATGGCGCCGGCAAGAGCACGCTGTTGAAGATGCTCAACGGCCTCATCAAACCCGACCGGGGGCAGATCACCACGCGCGGCCACGTTGGCGCGCTGATCGAGTTGGGCACCGGCTTCAATCCGATCCTGACGGGCCGCGAGAACATCTATGTCAACGCCGCCATTCACGGAATCCCCAAGCGTGTCGTTGACCGCAAGCTCGACGCCATCGTGGACTTCGCGGAAATGGCCGAATTTATCGACACGCCCTACCAAAACTACAGCTCCGGGATGAAGGTGCGGCTGGGATTTGCCATCGCCGCGCAGCTCGAACCGGACGTGC
>CAYZVT010000031.1:0-19895 GCA_964481585.1 uncultured Pirellulales bacterium | reverse complement strand
ACAACGGCTGGCGGGTCATTTTGACGATGCAGCGGGTGTCTTCGAGCGACAGGCCCGCCCGCTCGGCGACCTGTTCGATCGTCGGCTCGCGGCCGAACTCTTGGACAAAGTCGGCGGTGACTTGGCGGATCTTGCTCATCGTGTCGATCATGTGGACCGGCAGCCGGATGGTGCGGCTCTGGTCGGCGATGGCGCGGGTGATGGCCTGGCGAATCCACCAGGTAGCGTAGGTCGAGAACTTGTAACCCCGCTTGTACTCGAACTTGTCGACCGCACGCATCAGGCCGGTGTTTCCTTCTTGAATCAAATCCAGGAAGCTCAAGCCCCGGTTGCGATAGCGCTTGGCGATCGACACGACGAGCCGCAGATTGCCGGCCGAGAGCGTTCGCTTCGCGGCGTCATACTGTTTCTGGTAACCTTCGGTGCGCTGCAAGCGGCGGCGGAGCGTGGCCGGGCTTTCGAGCGTCATCCGCATCAGGTAGCGCAGCTCGGCACGCAGTTCGTCGAGCCGGCCCTCCGCGTGCGTTTGCTCTCCCTCGTCCAACTGCTGCTTGACCTGCGTCATGCGCTTGCTGATTTCGCCAAGCTGGGTGAGCAGCGGTTGGAGACGCTGCGTGCGAAGATTCAGCTCCTCGACGAGTCGCACCGCTTTGTTGCGGCGGCAGACGAGCCGCTTCCAGGCTTCGCGGCGGTCGCGCGGCTTGGCGCGCTTGTTGACGGCGATGAGGAAGTCCTTTTGGTTGCACTTGAGCAGATGGCGGAGCGTCACCAGATTCGGCTCGATGCGCCGCATGACCTGCTTCTTCTCGGTCATGTTCGAGACCGAGATTTCGATCGTCCGGTCCAACCGCAACTCGCCGTCAAAAACCTTCGAGAGCAGATCGACCGCTCCTTGCAGGAGGTAATCGTTGGCGAGCATCGTGTGGCGAAAGCGGACACGGGTCAACTCGATCTGCTTGGCGGCGGCGAGTTCTTCGGCCCGCGTCAGTAGCGGGATCTCGCCCATCTGCATCAGATACATACGGACCGGATCGTCGATATTGCTGGCCGAGCCGGTATCCCCCTCGGCGGCGACTTCGTCGTCGTCGGCCTCGAAACTGGCATCCTCCCAGGCGGCCGGGCTGGCGGGGCGGGCTGCTTTTTTCCGCTTCGGACGGCGGAGCGAATCGGATTTGCGGGAGATGGGGCTGCCGTGGGTGCGGGGCGTTTTCGTCACAGTCGGTATCCTCTCGGGCAGTTGCCCTGGCACGAGTGCGGGCGAGTGGGAGCCAGTGGCGTTCGGCAGTCGGTGGGAAGCAGATGAGGTGCCAAAGGTCGAGCGGGGCAGGAGCATGGGCGCCGATCTCCTTACGGGAAAGCAGGTTAGCCTCGCTCTCGGCACGGCGTCCCGCTGCCCAGCATGAGGCGAAAATCCATCACCCGCTTCCCGAGGGTGTTGACGCGATGCAACTCGTCTTCGACTTGATGAAAACCGCTCCGGCAAAAAACCGGCAACCGCAGAGGAACGGTAATTACTGGCAGGATCTCACGCGCAGCCCCCTATTGCGGCAATCCCCCATCTCGAGCCGGGAGCCGCCGAGGCGTATTTGTCTACGCGAGCTAGCAGAAAGTGGTTCGGAGCGCACTGCCGTTACCTGTAGCGCCCTTTGGCTCCCTTTTTCGCCCAAGGCCGCCCGGCCAGAGAGCCGCTTTCGCGAAGCTAGAGCGCGTGCGGCAATGAACGGGAGCGCCGCGGGCGAAAGCAGGTCTCGACTGTAGCACGCGCGATCAGAGGCCGTCCTGCCAGGAGATGATGTCCCAGCGCAGGCCGGGATCGTCCGGATGAGCGATGTAGAAGCTCTGGTCGTTGCCGAGCCAGTGATAACGGACCAGGTCGGTGCGCGGCCGCAGCTCGATCCGTGGGTCGGGATCGAGTCCGTATTGGGCGTCGAGGTAGCTCGGAAAGTACTTCAGCGTCGAGCTGGGGTCCAAGAAAAGCAGCCACTGCAGAAGGGACAAGAAGTTGGAGTGCAGCACGCTCCAGCTTGAGCTGCCGTAGTCCCAGTCGGAGCGGCGGTGGATTTCCAGATCGCGTGCCGTGAGCTGCCCGGTCAGGTCAAAGACGAGATTGCTGCTCGAACGCTCAAGCTGAAAATCGTCGAAGACGGTTGCCATGCCTCGAATCCAGGTGCGGCAGTCGTCTTCGGCGCGCAGGTCGTCCTGCACAACGAGCACCGGCAGCTCGATCGGCGCTGCGGTCCCACTCTGGTAGAGGGCGGGGAGCGACGCCGCCTGCATTTGCACGTTTCTGCCGTCAAGCTCCATATCTCCGGCGACGACCAGAGTACCCCGCAAGGTGACGTTGTTCTCGATGGAAACATCTTCGCTACAGTAGAACACCCCGAGCGGGTTCGTCTGGGGATCGGCTTCGAGCGTGGTATCAGCAACGGTCGTCCCGCAGCGCGGCACCGAGTATTGGGGACCACCGGGGAAAAGACGGTAAGTGCGGATCTGGTCCGGAGCGGAGAAACCGCTCAACGAGCTTGCCGAAACATCGGCCGTCGTGACGCCGATCTGCGATTGCAGCAGCCACACCGCATCGGACTGCGACGAGTAGGGCAGTCGCACCGGACCTGTAAAAGGCCGTAGGTCTCCCAGCCCGGCCAGCCGCATCTTGCGCAGGTCGTCGAAGTACTTGAGCCGAGTCGAATTGCTCCAAGCGTAATGAGTGCCGATCTGCAGCTCCGCGCGCAGCCGCACCGGGCCTTCGATTCGAATCGGCGGATTGAGGAAACAGCTGCCGGAAGCGTATTGGTCGAGCGTTGGCGGCGTGATGCTCACGTCGATGATCCCGGTCGAGAGGTTCAGTTGCGGGACCAGTTCGCTCCAGCAACTCGGTTCGCTCGCCAGGTTGCGGGGGACCAGTTCGACGACGGCTTGCGCGACATGCTCGGCCTCATTCGCCCCGGATGTGCTGTAGCCGGTCGAGCGGATCGTCACCCGCAGCGGATAGCGGTCGTAGTCGGGATGATCCTCGGTGAGCGAAGCGTCGCCGTGGGTGTAGGCGACCTCGTAGCGGTCGGTCGAACTGAGCGAGGCCTCCAAATCGGTTCCCACGCCGCTCCAACTGCTCTGGTGCATCTTCCGCAGCGCCACCGACAGTCCGGTGAGGGCTGCTTGGCGAGCTTGGGCGCGGCTGCTGCTGTTTTGCTGAATTTGCAGCGACTGGCTCTCGCTGTAGATCACGGCATAGGCGGTCGCCAATGTCACCGAGAGAATGACCATCACCAGCAACACCGCCATGCCGCGGCGCTGCGACCGGCGGCGGACGGGGAAAAGCGTGCGAGAGCGAACCGAGAGGTTAGGATTCATCGTTCTGCTTCGTTTCCAGAAGGCAAAAGTCCGGCCGCGCGCAGCGCCGCCGCCCAGGGCAACTCTAGCTCATAGCCGCCCTGGCTGTTGCTCGCGTGTCTAGCACAATCGGCATCCCCGGTACAACTCGACCGGGTACAACTCGACCGGGTGGCGCACGGCGCACCGCGAGAGCGGAAGCCTCCATGGGTGATGGTGGATGGTGGATTTTCAATGGTGGATGGCGGGTGAGGAGTGATGGCCGGCGTGATTTTCGTTGTCGCCGCTGGCTGCTATGATTTGGAGGGCAGGCGCGCCCTGCAAAAACAACCGAGCACCTTGCGTCCGCACGGAACCCTGGTTCACCATGACCGCCGATCTCACGCTCACGCAACTGAGCGAGCACCTGCGCCAGGAAGAGGCGAGCTTGCGCGAAGGCGGAGGCTCGGCGGCGATCGAGCGGCAACATGCCAAGGGGCGACTGACCGCCCGCGAGCGAATCGACCAGCTTGTCGATCCCGACTCGCCGCTTTTGGAACTTGGGCTATGGGCTGCCTGGCAGATGTATGAGGAGTGGGGCGGCGCACCGGCCGCCGGCGTCATCACCGCGATCGGCACGATCGCCGGTCGTCGGCACATGATCATCGCCAACGATGCCACGGTGAAGGCCGGAGCGTTCTTTCCCGCCACGAGCAAAAAAGTCCTCCGCGCGCAAAAAATCGCCTTCGTGAACCGGCTGCCGCTCGTTTATCTGGTCGATTCGGCCGGCATTTTTCTGCCGCTGCAAGAAGATGTCTTCCCGGACGAAGACGACTTCGGCCGCATCTTTCGCAATAATGCCGTGATCTCGGCGGCGGGCATTGCGCAGACCGCCGCGATAATGGGCAACTGCGTCGCCGGCGGCGGCTATCTGCCGGTGCTCTGCGACCAACTGCTGATGACCGAAGGCTCGGGGCTTTATTTGGCTGGCCCGGCGCTGGTCAAAAGTGCGATCGGCCAAGAGGTCAGCAGCGAAGCGCTCGGCGGGGCCGAAATGCACGCCCAGATCAGCGGCACGATCGACTATCGCGAACCGGACGATCCAAGCTGCCTGGCTCGTTTGCGGCGGCTCCTTGCGGCGGGGAGTCCCGACTCGCCGCTTCCCGCCCCGCCCTTCGCGCGGCATGCGGCGCAGTGGCCGGCCCGGCCTGCGGAGGATCTGTTTTCGCTCGTCTCGCCCAACCCACGACAGGAGTACGAGGTCCGCGACGTGCTCGCCTGTCTCGTTGACCGGGACAGTTTTGAGGAATACAAAGCGGAGTACGGGCAGACGCTCGTTTGCGGAACCGCGCGACTCGGCGGCTTTCCGGTCGGCATCGTCGCCAACCAGCATCGCCAAGTGCGGCCAGCCGAGGGGCCAATCCAGTTTGGCGGCGTGCTGTACGTCGATAGCGCCGAAAAGGCTGCGCGGTTCGTCATGAACTGCAACCAAAACTGGCTGCCGATCCTCTTTTTCCAGGATGTTAACGGCTTCATGGTCGGCCGCGACTCCGAGCGCGCGGGCATCATCAAAGCCGGCGCGAAACTTGTCAACGCCATCAGCAATAGCCGCGTGCCGAAGCTGACGGTGATCCTCGGCGGCTCGTTCGGGGCGGGCAACTACGCGCTCTGCGGCAAAGCGTTTGATCCCCGGCTGATCTTCGCCTGGCCCACGGCCCGCTGCGCCGTGATGGGCGGTGAGCAAGCCACCGCCACGCTCCTGGACATCACCGTCAAAAGCCTAAAGCGGCAAGGCCACGCCGTCGATGCCGACGAGCTGGCGCAGTTGCGCGACAAGGTGAAAGGCGATTACAACCGCCAGATGGACGTGCGCTACGGCGCCGCACGCGGCTGGGTCGATGCGATTATCGAGCCGCAACAGACCCGCGACGCTCTGATCCAGTCGCTCGAACTCGCTACGCGACAGGCGAGCGACGAGCCGTACAAGTTGGGCGTTTTCCAGGTCTAACGTGCCCCTGCTGAGGACCATTGAGCGTGACTGTGCAGATCGCCAATGCGGCCGGATTCCTCGGCGACAATCTCGATGCGCCGCGGCTGCTCGTCGAGCGGGCGACCGTCGACTATCTCACGCTCGAATACCTCGCCGAGCTAACGCTCTCGATTCTCGCCCGACTCCGCGAAAAAGACCCGCGCAGCGGCTACGCCGGCGATTTTCTGCCGGTGCTCAAGAGCCTCGCTCCGTCGCTCTACTTGCAGCCGCAGCTCAAGATCATCACCAACGCCGGCGGCATGAATCCGCGCGCCTGTGCCGCCGCCGCTGGAGCGCTGCTAACCGAAAGCGGCTCCGGCGAGCTTCCCCTCGGCGTCGTGCAGGGAGACGACCTGCTCGGTCAGCTGGAGGAACTCACGGCGCACGGCTGCCGCTTTGACAATCTCGACACGGGTCAGCCGCTGAGCGAGCTGAGAAAGCCGGTCGTGAGCGCCAACGCCTATCTCGGCGCAGGGCCAGTCGTCACAGCACTGCAAGCCGGGGCGCGGCTCGTGATTACCGGCCGTGTCGCCGATGCTTCGCTCACGGTCGGACCGGCCGTGTACGAGTACGGCTGGGCCTGGAATGATTGGAACCATCTGGCGGCGGCGAGTGTGGCGGGGCATCTGATCGAGTGTGGCGCGCAGTCGACCGGCGGCTACTCGACGGCCTGGCGCGACTACGCGCTGGCCGAGGTCGGCTATCCGATTGCCGAGCTTGAAGACGACGGCCGCGCGACGATCACCAAAACGCCCGGCAGCGGCGGCGCGGTGACGCGCGAAACGGTCGTCGAACAACTGCTCTACGAGATTGGCGATCCGGCCCACTACCTGACGCCCGATGTGGATGTCGATTTCACGACCGTCGAAGTCCACGACCAGGGAGGCGACCGCGTTCTCGTCCAAGGCGCGACCGGCCGCGCGGCGCCCGAGAGCTACAAAGTCTCGCTGGCTTACCACGACGGCTACACCGCCAGTGGGCAACTGCTCGTTTACGGCCGCGACTGCATTGCGAAAGCGCGAAGCTGCGCGGAGATCGTTTTCGCCCGCCTCCGCCGGGCGGGTTTTGAGTTGCAACAGACGCATGTCGAATTGCTCGGCGCGGGAGCCGGCGTGCCGGGGCAGCACGAACCGCCAGCGGATCTACGCGAAGTCGTGCTGCGACTCACGGCGCGCGACGGGCGGCGCGAGGCGGTCGAGCGGTTCACCCAAGAAATCGCCCCGCTGATCACCAGCGGCCCCGCCGGATTGGCCGGCTACGCCGCCGGCCGCAGCCCCGTGCGTCCCGTCTTCGCCTACTGGCCCACGCTCGTGCCCAAGCCGATGGTGGAGCAGAGCGTGGAGGTCCGGCTGGCGAGAGAATGGTGAGAAAAGCGGAAGGCGGAAAGCGCCAAGGGTGGCGGGGGCGCACCGCGAGAGCGGAAGTCCCCGGAGGGGCGCAAGAAAGCGGAAAACGGAAAGCCGGGCTGACGCCGATGCGAGATCGTTTTTGATTGATGATCGCTCCTCAATCCACAATCCAAAATCCTCAATCCCCATGACCACCATTTTGCTTGCTGACATCGCTCGTGCTCGTAGTGGCGATAAGGGGCGTCATGCGAATCTGGGCGTGGCGGCGTATACGGCGGCGGGGTTTATGTTTTTGCGGCGGGAGTTGACGGCGGAGCGGGTGGCCGAGCTTTTCGCGGGGCTGGGGGTGCGAGGGGTGGAGCGGTTCGAGCTGCCGCACGTGTGGGCACTGAACTTCTTGCTGTACGACGCGCTCGGCGGGGGCGCCAGCGAGTCGCTGCGGATCGACACGCAGGGTAAACTGCTCGGCACCGCGCTGCTCGAACTAGAATTGCCCCGGCCGGCGAATTTTTTGCAAATGCAGAAGCCAAGCTGAACGCGCTACCATGCGCTGACGCGCAAGAACGGAATCACGCCATGAACGCGCCTCTGGTCCAAGTCAAAGTTCACGAGCAAAGCGCCACGCTCATCCTCAATCGGCCCGACAAGCGGAACGCGCTAACGCGCCACTTGCTGAGTGAGTTGGAACAGGCCTTCGACGATCTGCATGCCGAGCGGCGCGTGCGGGCGGTGATTTTGACCGGCGCGGGATCGGCGTTTTGTGCCGGCATGGATTTGGACGAAATGCGGGAAACGGCCGCGCGCGACGATGCCGAAGCAGGCTGGGCGGAAGATGCACGGCAGTACCGCGACCTGCTGCTTACGATGCTGCAATTTCCCAAACCGATCATCGCGGCGGTAAACGGCCCGGCGGTCGCCGGCGGCGCGGGGCTGGTGCTTGCGGCCGACATCGTGCTCGCCGCGCCGGAGGCACGCTTTGGCCTGCCCGAACCACGGCGGGGGATCGTGGCCGGCATCGTTTCGCCGCTGCTCGCCTTTCGCATCGGCGCGGGCCACGCGGCGCGGTTGCTGCTTAACCCGACGCTGATTGACGCGAGCGACGCCCACCGCATCGGGCTGTTTCACGAACTGCTTGCGTCAAGTCAAATCTGGGTCCGTGCGGTGGAAGTCGCCGGCCAATGCGCACAAGGCGCGCCCGAAGCACTGCAACTGACGAAGCGCATGCTAAACGAAACGATCGGCGAGCGGCTCACGACGCTGCTTTCCGCCGGAGCGGCAGTCAGCGCCACTGCCCGCACGACCGAAAGCGCCCGCGAAGGTTTGCAGGCCTTCGCCGAGAAGCGCGAGCCGAAGTGGCAGTGAGCGCCGCTGTGAAGTTGAGCTTCGCGGAAGCGTCCTTCCCCCGCAGGCGGGAATCTAGACCGTGAATGTTCGCCCCTGGCTTCCCGCCTGTGCGGGAAGGACGTGCTTGCGTGGGGCCGCTATCCGCTAGAGTTTTCCTTGATGCAACGCCGACGCCACGAGCGCGGCGTGGCAGCCGGCCGAGGCGAGCCGCTCTAGGTCAGCGTGGTCTTGGACGCCGCCGCCGGCGATGATGTTTAGTGTCGGATGCTGCTTGCGAAGCGTGCGGCACAGCGATTCCGTGCCGGTCCCAGCGCCAAGCCCGACGCGCGCCAGATCGAGCACGATCAAGCGCTCTAGGCCCAGCGCGACCGCGCGCTCGACGATCGCCTCGGCTGTCCAGCCGCGCCAGTGGGCGGAGCGCGCCAGCGGCACGCCGGCCCGGAGATCGAGGCTGAGCACCAGCCGCTGCGCCCCCACGCGATCGAGCATCGCCGCCAGCGCCGCCTCGTCGGGGAGCGTTTCCAGCCCGGCAATCACACCGTGAATCGCCGGCGATAGTTCGGCGAGTCGCTGTGCTTGCTCGGCGGTTTTTAGCCCTGCGTCGATCAGCAGCGCCGCGCCGCAGGCGAGCAATTCGCCGTAGAGTTTTTCGCTCGGCTGCCCGCCCTCCAGCGCATCGAGATCAGCAAGATAAAGCGTCTCAAGCCCCCGCTGCACGAACACTCGCGTCAACGCCACCGGCGAGGAGCCTTTGCAGAGCAGGCTTTGCACCGGGCGGTAATGCTGCCGATCGCCGGCGATGGCCTGCACCGCTTGGCCGCCTTGCACGTCGAGCACGGGAATCAGCGGGAGCATGGCGACGGCGTCGACTCGCGGGGGCTTTTCTCTTGCGTCGGAGGAGCGATCCAAGGGATAATAGCCCCACCTCGGGCGGTCTGGCTAGAGGTGTGACTTTGACCGGAGTTCTCTGGGAGGCCCCTGTTCTGCGGGCCGACGGCTTGGTGAGACGTGACGCAGTTTGCAAGGACGCTCGAACGCTACCGCAAGGATTTTGCGGACCGGCTCCCCTTCTTAAGCGACTCCCCGCCCACCAATCTCGGCGAGCTATTGCGGTACCTGCCGGGGCTGAGGCCGCCGGCGCTCGACTCGGCGCTGCGCCTGGTGAGCGACTTAAAGGACCGGCGCGCGGTGTTGCCGCTGATCGAGTTGCTCCGCGATGGTGATCTGCAGCAAGCCGAACCGCTCGCCCAAACCATCGCCACGCTCGGCGGCAGCCAAGCCGCTCCGGCGCTGCTCCAAGTGCTCGGCACGGCCCGCGAACCCCAGCGCCGCTGGGCGGCGGCGTATGCGCTGACCTGGTTGATGGACGAACATGCGTTTGAACCGCTGCTCGGTTTGCTGCAGGACCGCGCGGAGCCGGATCGTTTGCGCACCCAGGCGGCCGAAGCGCTGACGTATTTGCTGGGCGACGTGCCGCGTGCGGATCGGCGCTGGCAGTCGGCCGCCGCTGCATTTCTGGCGGGGCTGAAGGAGCCGAGCGCCGATTTGCGGTTTTGGTGCATCTACGCCCTGGGCATGCTGCGCGCCGAGCAGGCGCTTCCCCAGCTCCGTGAAATCGTCCAGCACGACCGGGCGATTGCCCCGTCCAATGGCGCAGAGCTTGCCGCCGAAGCCGAGGACGCCATCGCGGCGATCCAGCAGGAGCACCGGGAGCGGCAGTAAGCCGGCAATCAGCCGTCAGCGATCAGGGACCAAGTGGCGCTCTTTTCGCCCGAGGCCACGCCAGGCCAGGTAGCCGCTCTAATCTACCGTGCGCAAAGCCTGCTCTCTAGATTCCCGCCTGTACGGGAATGACGTGTTTTGCTGATCGCTGACGGCTGCGCTCCCGCGAAGCTGGTTTGCCAGAAGTTGCGATCCGACATAGCATGAAGAAGTGCCCCGCCCCACGCCGCGCGCTCGCCAGCCAACGAGTACGAGAATGGGCAATCCGCTGTAGCTGCTGCGAACGAGCATGTCTGCCCCGCTCCCTCCCGATTCGCCGTCGCCTCCTGCTGCTCCGCCAGTTGCGGCGCCGGTGCATGAATTGGCCGGCGAAGAGGCGACGACCGCCGCGCGGGGCTGGCTGGCGGAGACTTTCTCTTGGCTCAGCAGCCTGCTGCTACACCTGACGCTCCTGCTGGTGCTGGCGCTGTGGATCATGCCGGAGGAGAAGCCGAGCACGCCGGCGCTGCTCACGCTCGATCCGCTCGCGGTGGAGGAGCTTGAGCCGCTCGAAGATCTCGACGAGCCGGAGCCACTGCCGATTCAGGTCGATCTAGCGGAGACCGCTCCGCTTGATTCGAACGTCGCGCCGCTTGCGCCGGAACCGGAGCTGGTCGATCCGAACCAGGGGCAGCTCGCCGCTGCGCCGGCAGCGTTAAACCCGATCGGCGAGTTGCCGCTCGACACGTCCGCGTTGCTCAAGCGTGCCGGCATCGGTGCCGGCGGACTTACGGGCCGAGGCGCGGCGCGGCGCGCGGCGCTGGTGCGGCGCGGCGGCGGCTCGGCCGCAAGCGAGCGGGCGGTCGCCAAGGCGCTCCAGTGGCTGGCCGCGCATCAAAACGACGACGGGAGTTGGGAGCTTGACCATCGCTCCGGCCCCTGCGAAGGCCGCTGCGGCGATCCGGGGAGCCGGGTTTCCAAAAACGCCGCCACTGCCTTGGCGCTGCTGCCGTTTCTCGGCGCGGGACAAACGCACAAGGAAGGCGATTACCAGAAGACGGTGGAGGCAGGCCTGTACTATCTCGTTCGGGCGATGCAGGTTAGCAACAGCAAGGGGGGCGCGCTGAACGACGGCGGCATGATGTACGCCCACGGGCTGGCGGCCATCGCCCTTTGCGAAGCCTATGCCATGACGCACGATCCCGCGCTGGCCGGCCCGGCGCAGGAAGCGCTGAACTTCATCGTCTACGCCCAGCATCCGACCAACGGCGGCTGGCGCTATCTGCCCCGCGAGCACGGCGACACGTCGGTCGTGGGCTGGCAGATCATGGCTCTCAAGAGCGGCCACATGGCCTATCTCGCCGTCCCTTCGCTCACGATCAAAAAGGCCGCTCAGTTTCTCGACTCCGTTCAAGTTGAGGACGGCGCCGCCTATGGTTATACGGAGCCGGGCGTCAAACCGTCCACGTCCGCCATCGGCCTGCTCTGCCGGATGTATCTGGGCTGGCCGCCGGAGCATGAAGCGCTAGAGCGCGGCGTCGCGCGGCTGGCTCAATTTGGACCTTCGCAGCGCGATTTGTACTACGACTACTACGCGACGCAGCTTTTGTTTCAGTTCACCGGCGGCAAAGGGTCGATGTGGAAGCGCTGGAATACCGTCATGCGCGACCACTTAATCGCCACTCAAGCAAAGCAAGGGCACGAGGAAGGAAGCTGGTACCTCGATGACAACCACTCCTCCGAAGCCGGCGGCCGGCTCTACTGCACCGCGATGGCCGCCATGATTTTGCAGGTCTACTACCGCCACCTGCCACTTTACCGCGAGGCGGCGGTGCAGGTCGCCTTTCCCGAATAGACGTGGCCGGGCTAGGGAATGCGGAAAGGGTCCGTCCAGAGGTTAGTGGTCAGCCGTCAGCGATCAGCGATTAGCGGTCAGCAAAACCTGTCATTCCCGCGCAGGCGGGAATCTAGAGGACTGGGATTTTGAATTGTGGATGGTGGATGGTGAATTGGGGACTGGGGATCAGGGACCAGGGTCAGCAAAACCTGTCATTCCCGCGCAGGCGGGAATCCAGATCGTGAATGCTCGCCACTGGATTCCCGCCTGCGCGGGAAGGACGGGCTCGCGCGGGAAGGACGTGCTTTGCTGACCGCTGAAAGCTGACGGCTGACCGCTGACCGCTACTGCGTGGCGACCGCTTCGCTGCCGTAGAGCGGCATGTAGCGGTAATAGACTTCGAGAATCATCACCGCCACGGCGGTGTTGTAGAGCCGGCCGGCCGACTTGGTGTGCGAGTCCTCGAAGTACCAACTGCCCGTTTCGTGGCCATCGCCGCTTTGCGTGGCGACGAGGTGATCGCGCAGCGCCCGGTTCCACGGCTCCCACGGCTCGCCGCCGTAGTGGTGGAGCACCTGTGTGGCGTAATAGTTGTAGTACATGTTGTTGGGCGAGGGGCCGCGCTCGACGAGAAACGCCACGCCCCGCCCGAGCGCCTCGTGCTCGCGGGGCCAGCCCAGGTACATCCGGCAGAGCAGCCCGATCGCGCTCATCGTCGGATTCTTCTCCGGCCGTGTATAACCGTAGTTGGCCCCGCCTTCGGTTTGCACGCTGTCGAGAAAGTTGTCGGCCAGGGAGAACGTCGGCGACGGCACCCGCAGCGCCGCAAGCTGGCCGCTCTTGAGCGCCATCAGCTGCCAGCCAAAGACGGTGGTGTCCCCCGCCTGCCCCGGCAGATAACGCCAACCGCCGCCCGGGTGTTGGGCGTGTACGACGAAATCCACAGCTGCCTGGCAGTAGTCGCGGAGCGACTCGTCCCCGCTCATGGCGTAGGCTTCGCAAAGCGCGAGCGTCGCCAGTCCCTGGGCGTACATCGTCCCTTCTTGCAAATCGCCCCCCTGCTCGGTCAGCCGCATGCGGCTGCCGAGATAGTAGATCCCTTTGCGCACCACGTCGCGGTACTGGCCCTGCTCGTGCGTCTGCCCCGCGCCGAGAAACGGCAGCAGCGCCAGCCCCGTGGCGGCGGTGGTTGAGCCGAGATTGCCGGGATGTCGGCACTGGCCCTGGCAGCGCGGCGCGAGATGGTGATTCAGCCGCCAGCTTCCATCGTCAAGCTGATGCTCCGCGAGCCACGCCAGCCCCCGCGCGACGGCCGCTTCGCTCGCGGCGCTCCCGCCCCGCTCGCCGACGAGCCGTGCCCGCGCGGCGGGCGTGCGTCCTGCGAGTCCTCCTCCACTTGGCCCGACTTGGCTCATCAGGCTGGCCGTCGGCCACGGCTCGCGCTGCACCGCCAAGTGCTTCGCCGCCGCGGCCTTTTCCGTCTGGAGCGCAATCTGCGGATCATCGTGCGGCTGTTCGGGCAGCACTTGCAGCGCCTGGTCGAGTTGCACCTGGCTCGCCACCGGCTGCAAAGCGAGTGCATCGAGTTGCGGATCGCGCGCCGCTTGGCTGGCAACCAGGCCGGGATGCGCAGACCGCCGCGGCGCGTGCAAGACGATCAGGGCCAAGAGCAGCATCAGCGACAGATGCACAATCAGGCTCGCCAGCCACGGCGAGACGAAGCGGCCCAAGAAGCGCGCGACCAGATCGCTCTGCTCGACCGCCGCCGGCTCGTCGGCCACGATGCCCAAATCGCACGCTCCGCCCGCCGACAGCGCCGGCGGCGCTTCTTGCGGCGCGAAGGCCGGCAGTTCGTGCGACAGGTCAAAGGCAGACGGCGGCATCAGCGAAGCGTGCGGAGGCGAGCGAGCAGGCAGCATCCCTCCCTGAGCCAGAGTTGCCGGACCTCCCAGTTGCGCGGCACGGCCGATTCTAGCAATTATAGCTCAGCTTTCGCGCCGTCTTTTCCGCCTGCTATTCGGGGAAGGCTTCGTCGACGGCGGCCTGTTGATAAATCGGCATGTAGCGGTAGTAGACTTCGAGAATCATGGTGGCCATCGCGGTGCAGTAGAGCCGCCCGCCGACCTTACAGCCGTGATCGCCCTGGTCGGTATACCAGCTTCCGTCGAGATGCCCGGCTCCGCGAAACTGGGAGTTGACCAGCTTGTCGCGCATTTTGGCGTTCCACTGATCCCACATCTCGTCATCGGCGCTGCTGTACTGATACATCGCCTGGGTGGCGTAATAGTTGTAGTAGTAGTTGTTCGGCGAGGGGCCGCGCGCGGCGAGCCATTTCATTCCCTCATCGAGTCCCGCGTCGCCCGGCTTCCAGCCCAAGTGCATCCGGCACAGCAGCCCCACGGCGGTGGTGGCCTCGCCCGCGCCTGGTCCGGTATAGCCGTAGGTCGCGCCGCCGTCGGCCTGCACGGTGTCGAGAAAGTAGGAAGCCTTTTGAGCGGTCAGGGGCGGAACGTGCAGGTAGCCCATGTGGCCGCTCTTGAGCGCCATGACCTGCCAGCCGACCGCCGAGGTGTCGCCGCGATCGCGCGGCTGATAGCGCCAGCCGCCGCCGATCGGATCTTGGGCATAGACGGTATAGTTGATCGCCATTTGCGCCGGCCCGAACAAGCCTTTGTCCTGCGTCATCGCATAGGCTTCGCAAAGCGCGATCGTTGCCAGGCCATGCGAGTACATGCGGCCGCCGGGATCGCGCAGATCGCCGCCGACTTCCGAGACTTGCATCGAGCGGGCTAGGTAATACAGCCCCGCGCCAACGACGCTTGCGTATGCGCCCTGCTTGTGCGTTTGGCCGGCCCCCAGAAACGGCAACAGCGCCATGGCCGTCGCGCCGATCGGCGCGTTCTGCATTGAGCCGTGGTTAGGGCACTTGCCCTGGCAGGGTCCGAAGCGGTGGTCGAAGTTCCAACTGCCGTCGGGATTCTGGTGCCGCGCGAGCCATTTGAGTCCGTTGGAGACGGCCCGTTCACTGCCGGGCGTGCCGCCTCCTTGGCGGACCATCGCTTGACGGGCGATCTTGCCGCGCCCTTGGAACGAGTTGCCGCTGTACGAGCCGATCTCTTTGAGCAGGTCGTTCGGCGGCGCGGTGCGGTCGCTAAAATCACTCAAGTCAACCTGCACCGCCGCCGCTTCCAGATCGTCGACCGGCGAAATCGAAGTCTCGTCTTCGACGTTGTTCGTGAGCGGCTGCGGATCAAGCTCCGGCACCTGCTGCACCTGCACATCGAGTTCTTCAAGCTGCTCTTGTTGAATCTCTTCCAAAAGCTGTTCTTCGGGCGCTTCACCCGGCTCCACAAACAGGTCGGCCACGGCATCGGGAATAATGTCGGGGGCGGGCAAGATCCACAGCGCCAGCACGACCAGAATCAGCATGTGCAGGATCAGGCTGGTGAGCCAATACGGACTCTGCCGTAGCCAATGCAGAACAAAGTTCCGCCTCGGTTCGGTGGCGCTGCGCTCCAGCAACGTCATGACCGAAACCAACTCGTGGTAATCGGTCGTCGTTAGCGGGCCAGCAGGCTCGGCCGGACGCGCAGCGCGCTTCGGCGCACGCTTGGGCAGGCGTACCGGCGGCTTCTGCGCCTTCGCCGCCGGGGGCGCAGCCACGCGCCGCGGCGGCTTGGCTGACTTCGGAAGTCGTCGAGGAGGCTGGTGCGCCATGCTCTCGCAGTTCCCACTTTCCGCGCCGTACCGACTGCCACAGGGGGAGCCGGCTGAGGCGTTGTCCGAACCCGATCTGCTTTGGAAGAAGCCCGTGCCGGCGATGCGCCGCCGGCCCCAGAACTGGGAGAGAGGAGTCAGGTCGTCTTCCACCGATCCCGAATCTTCTTGCCCTCGTTTGCGGCCGCACCGCTTCGGGAGACGGACACGGCGAATCGGTCGATCTGTCGGGAAGCCAACAGGCAGCTAGTTTTTGCCGCAACTACCTAGAATATCCCAAATTGCGAAAATCTCAATAAAAGAACGGTGATTCCCTGCTGCTGGTGCGAGCCGGCACGGCGCGTGCTCGGTGGCACAACCTGAAAGCTTCAGCAAGTTTAGGGCCAGCCGGCCACCGTTTCCCCTCGCAGCTAGCACCGGAAAGCCGCAGAAACCGCCCCGATCCCTTGTCGCTCTTCCAGCCCCGCGCCGGCCGCGTTTTTCCGGTGCAATACTTCCGCCAGGGCACCGGCGCGTCGTGGCCTTCGGCAGGAAGCGGAAAGCCCTCGGTTGCTCGACCGGGGCTTCCCGCGCTCGCGGTGCGCCCCCGCCACCGCAGCTCGCAGCCCTCCCCGATCCCCGGTCCCCTACGGCAATATGCCCGCACGAAAACACCTAAACCACTCCACCCGTTTGACTTAACGGCACATATCAAATAAAATCCGAAGACCTCCTGTGGCACAAAACACAAAAGTAGCCGGTCCTCCAAAGCTTCGTCCTGGGTTTGCCGAACTATTCGGCAGTCGCCTGCGGCGCGGCCGGCAACCGGCCCTAGCACTGCTCCGCCCTTTCACGCTACAATCGGCGGCTTCCCTCCGCACGGCACGCGGCAACGAGACAGCAAATCGATAGAGAGATTGAAGGAGATCGCCCACCATGGCCAAGAGTGGCGGCAAGAAAAAGAAGAAGGTCGAAGTCGTGTTCCTCGTCTGCGAGGAAACCGGCGACTACAACTACACGCTGCGTCGCAAGACCGGCGGCGAGAAGCTCAAGCTGAGCAAGTACAGCCCCCGGCTCCGCCGGCACACGACGCACGTGGAAAAGAAAAAGTAACGCGATACGCTCTGCCGGCGCCGGCAACCCGGCCGGCGCCGCAAGTGCACTTCCCTTCCCGCTCGTGGCGCGGTTCTTCCTCCTCCTCGCGCACCTAGCTCGCCGCGAGCGTCTCCGGCCGTGAAGTCAGGACGACATGCCGAAGCGCTGGCGCATTTTTCCGCATGATCCGCAGCGCATCGCCGCACTGCAACAGTCGGCGGGAGTGCCGTCGGTGCTCGCGCAGTTGCTCGTCTGCCGGGGCATCCACGCGGCTGACGAGGTGCAGAGCTTTTTGCAGCCGAAGCTCTCCTGTCTCCGCGATCCAGGCGAACTGCCCGGCGCGACCGAAGCGGCGCGACGGCTCGCCCGCGCCGTGGCCGACGGCAAGCGAATCGTCGTCTACGGCGACTACGACGCCGACGGCATGACCGCCACGTCGATCTTGCTGTTGTGCTTGAAGCTGCTGGGTGCGAACGTCAGCTACTATGTGCCGAACCGCATCGACGAAGGCTATGGCCTGAATGACGAAGCCCTGCGCAAGCTCGCCCGCGAGGGAGCGCAACTGGTCATCACCAACGACTGCGGCATCGCCAGCGTCGCCGAAGCGGCCACCGCCCGCGAGCTAGGGCTAGAGCTAATCATCACCGACCATCACGAGTTTGCCGAGACGCTCCCCGAGGCGGACGTGCTCGTCCATCCGCGCTTGCCCGGCCACAGTTACCCCTTCGCCGGCCTGTGCGGCGCGGCCGTCGCCTTCAAGGTCGCTTGGGCACTTTGTCAAGAAGTGAGCCAGAACAAACGCGTCGGCGAGCGGATGAAAAATTTTTTGCTGCAAGCCGTCGGGCTGGCCGCACTCGGCACCGTGGCCGATGTGGTCCCCTTGCTCGACGAAAACCGGGTGATCGTGCGGCACGGGCTAAACAGTCTACACCACATGCCGACGCTCGGCGTCGCGCAACTGATGAAGGTCACGCAGCTTGACCAAAAGCCGCTGCTGACGAGCGAAGACATCGCCTTTACCCTCGCCCCGCGACTCAACGCCGCCGGACGCTTGGGACAAGCTCAACTGGCGATCGAACTGCTCACCACCGAGTCCCCCTCGCGTGCCGAGGCGCTGGCCGAGTATCTGCACGAACTGAACAACTCGCGCGCGAGCCTGGAACGCAGCGTTTATCTGGCCGCCAACAAACAGGCGAAAGAACTTTACGATCCGCAGCGCGATCCGGCACTCGTGCTTGCCGACTATGGTTGGCATCCTGGCGTAATCGGCATCGTCGCCGGCCGGCTGGCCGAAAAATACAACCGTCCGGTCGTGCTGATCGCGCTCGACCAGTCGGGCGTAAAGCCCGGCGTCGGCTCGGCGCGAAGCGCTTGCTCGCTGCCGCTTTACGAAGCGTTGGCCGCCTGCTCGGAACATCTGCTCGCGCACGGCGGCCATGCGGCCGCAGCCGGCTTGCAGATCGAGGAGAAAAGCGTCGAACGGTTTCGCGACGATTTTTGCGAATGTGTCGCCGGGCACCTCGGCAGCACCTTGCCGGACGCCGAGCTACAGATCGACGCCGAAGCGGCGTTCAGCATGCTCACTTTGCAGACCGTGCAACAGATCGAGCAGCTCGCCCCGTTCGGCCAAGGCAACGGCCGGCCCCTGTTTTGCACGTCGGATGTCAAGCTCGCCGAGCCGCCCAAGCGAATCGGCGGCGGTGGACGGCATGCGTCGATGACGCTCGTGCAACATGGCATCAAGATGCGAGCGGTCGCCTTCGGCCAAGGAGACTGGGCCGATGAAATGGCCGATCTCGACGCGCCGCTCGCCGTGGCGTTTCAGCCGGTCATCAACAACTTTCGCGGCCGCATGGCCGTCGAGCTACACCTGTCCGACTGGCACCTGGCCGAGAAGCTCCAAATGGCCGGTCGGCCGTAGCTTCATTCCCAGCGGCATCGGCGCCACCCGCGCCCTTGCACCAGCAGGAGGGCAATCCCGTCATGACGAGCGAAAGCAGGCGCGCCGATCTAATCGCCCAACTTCGCCAGCGCGGCGTGCAATCGCAGCGCGTGCTCGGCGCGATGGCCCGCGTGCCCCGCGAGCGGTTCGTGGCTCCGCAGGCGAGCGAGCAGGCGTACGAGGATCGCGCGCTGCCGATCGATTGCTCGCAGACGATCAGCCAGCCGACGATGGTGGCGCTGATGACCGATGCGCTTCAGCTAGAGGGCACGGAGAAGGTCTTGGAAATCGGCACCGGCAGCGGTTACCAGACCGCGATCCTGGCCGAACTTGCCTGCGAGGTGGTGAGCCTCGAACGGCACGCGGCACTATCGGCGCAGGCCGCCCGTCGGCTCGCCGAGCAGAACTACACCAACGTGCGGCTCGTGGTCGCCGACGGCGTCCACGGCTGGCCGGCCGAAGCTCCCTACGACCGCATTCTCGTCACCGCCGCCGCCGGCGACGTGCCGCAACCGCTCTTGGAGCAACTGGCCGAGGGGGGTATTCTGGTGATCCCGGTCGGCGATGCCGAAAGCCAAGTGCTCCAGGCCATCCACCGGCACGCAGGCGAGTTCTCGGTCCACAATCTCACCGAATGCCGCTTCGTCCCCTTCGTCGGCACCCAGCCCCCTGGCTAAAGCCGCCCAACCCCCGTTGACCCGCCCGCAAAGCCGGTTAAAATAACCCGTTTCCCACCCACGGGCTGTAGCTCAGCTTGGCTAGAGCGCTGCGTTCGGGACGCAGAGGTCGTAGGTTCAAATCCTATCAGCCCGACTTTTTTCAGAAATGAGCCCTTCGGCGAGAACGTCGAAGGGCTTTCTCATTGTGGGGACAAGAGTTACGTCGTCGAGCACGCAGTTCAAAAACACGATTTCGAGGATGCGGCGCTTCGCGGCGTAATCGGCGGTAAGCCATTGATTCCTAAGGGTTTGCGAAAGTTCAAAAACTTTCGCGGCCAATTCGGCCGTTTCGTCGTGGCAGCGATCCACCACGTCGAGTTGCAGCTTGATCGAGGCCAGGCGGTCCCGCAATTCCGTGTGCTTGCGGGCGAACGTCTCCTGGTCGATGTCCTCGGACAGCCGCATGTTGAGCAGCCGGTCCTGCTGCTGGACGAGCAGCGTCTCCTGCCGCTGTAGCTCGCCACGTTGTGCGAAGGACTCGGCCTGGGCGTCCCGCGTCTGCGACGCGAGCACGAGGCGGAACCAGTCCCGCACGTCGTCGTTCTCAACCTTCATCTTGTCGAAGATGGCCAGCACCTGTTCTTCGAGATCGGCTTCCCGCACGCGGATGCGAGGGTGATCCTTGCGGTTGTAGTAGGTGCAGCGGTAGTAGGTGTAGTAGCGCTCTCCGTTCTTCGTCTTCTTCGTGACGGTCTCGCCGGTGATAGGATGGCCGCAGTGGCCGCACTGGATGAGTTGGCCGGCGTAGGTGTGCGTCTGCGACTGGTACACGTGCCCGCCGAGCAGGGCCTGCACCCGGTTCCAGGTCGCCCGGTCGATGAGCGGCTCATGCTTGCCGGGGTACCACTCGCCCTTGTGCGAAATCTCGCCGATA
>CAYZVT010000030.1:19501-19905 GCA_964481585.1 uncultured Pirellulales bacterium | reverse complement strand
GAAGCCAAAGGTCCGCCCGGCACCGACTGCGGGAGCGAGGCTCCCGCAGTCGGCCCTACAGCGAGATTCTGACACGCTAACTAGAAGTCCTGACCGCCCTGGCCTTGGTTCTGGCCTTGGCCGGAGCGTTGGTACGGTCCCTGGTTGCCACGCTGGCCTTGGCTTTGGAAAGGCTGCTGCTGTTGCTGTAAACCTTGCCAGTCTTGGTCCTGACCTTGCCCCTGACCAAACTGCTGCCCCTGACCAAACTGCTGACGGTAGGCGGCTTGGTAAAGCGGATTGCCGTCCTGAGCGAACTGGCCACCTTGTCCGAATTGCTGGCCTTGGCCAAACTGGCGCTGTCCCAATTGCGTTCCCTGGCCGAACTGGCCGGGGAAGAGGTCTTCCGCGGTGTTCGCCACGGT
>CAYZVT010000030.1:0-19491 GCA_964481585.1 uncultured Pirellulales bacterium | reverse complement strand
GCCCTGACTGGCTTGACCGTTCTGGGCAAACTGGCCGCCGAGGCCGGACATCAGCGGGATTTGCGCCACTTCCCGCACGCCGTACGATTGGGCAATCGCCGGAAGCGCTTGCAGCGCGTTCGCCAGATGCCCTTCGGCCGACTGGATCGTGATGATGTAGGTCGGGCCGAGTTGCCCTTCGGACGATGCTTTGGCAAGCATCTCGGCTTGGGCACGGGCAGCTTGCAACTGGCCGACTGCATAGCGAATGGCAGGGATGGCCGAGGGATTGGCTTCGACTGCGTTCTGCTGGATTCCGCCTAGATCCCGCAAGGCCCGTTCGATCGCGCCGACCATGAAGGCGCCCTGACTTCCCAGGATGCCCGGTGCTTGCACGTTGAATTGCGCCTCGCGCGCCATCACCATGGCCGTCGTGAGCGCGCTGCCGGTGTAGATTGTCGCGTCGGCAATCCAGTACTGCGGGACCGTGGCCGTTGGTCCCTGCACATCGGGGTCCGCCCACTGGGCTTGCTGTGACTGAATGACCGGGCCGCCTTGTCGGCCCTGTTGCTGACCTCCTTGCTGTTGACCACGTTGTTGCGCCATGGCCGGGGCCGCGACGAGAGCCAGCGCGCTCACCACGACGAACCATCTTGAGCTACAACTTCTCATTCCTACCTCCTCGTTGAGAAACAGAACCGCTTGGTGAAGCACCCGCACGGGCACAGTTCGGCTGAGAGCACCGAGAACATCGCCGCAGTAGAGAGAAATTCTCGTCTGTGGAACTGCAACACGACAGAACAAGGCAATACGTGTTCCAACCCGCCAGTGCTTGTGGACAACTCGCGATCGTGGCACTCACGAAAAAATCGCCAGCGTGCGCGTCGTGTTTCGCGCACGCGCGCGACCCCGCAACAGATCCGTCGCAAATGCGGCGGCAATGCACTGCTTTTCCATCCGCGCGCGCAGCGCGTGTGTTCTTCTCAGAGCGGAGGATGCCGCGCAGCCGCGTTCTGCATGTTGCGGTGGCTCAAACACCAACAACGCAAATGAGCTATAAGAGAAGCGCAGTAGTAGCATCGCTAGCGCGTAACAACGTGTCGTGCATGGCAGACAACTTTGGATGCACGACTGCAACACGCAAGAAGCCGCTGCGCTAGCACCGCACGCCCGCCGTCGGGCAGGCCGTGCGGACTAGCGAGCACTAGGACCAGGCCGATCAGGGCTTTTCGATGCAGTACAGATGCTCTTTGCCGCGCAAGAAGATCGACTTGCCGACGAGCGCTGGAGACGCATCAATCGGCTCGTCCAACTCGTTCTCGGCCAGCACGTTCAGCTCATCGGCATTTTCCAGAACGAGCGCCGCGCCGTTGCGGCCGATCAGGTAGACGCGCTCGGCAGCGCCGACAGGCGAGGCGTAAACGCCCTGGAGATTCTGCAAGCGCTTCGGGCCGAACAGGGCTTGTCCGGTCTTTACGTCGAAGCAGGAAAGGATGGCGTTGTTGCTCGACAGGAAGTAGAGCCGGCGCCCGTACAACAGCGGCGAGGGCACATAGGGCGTGTGGCGGTCGTGGCTCCATAGAATCGCCTCCGACTGCGACAGGTCGCCGGACTGGCCGAGCCGAATGGCCTGCAGCGCGTTGCCGCGAAAGCCGCTCATGAGGTACACCACTCCGTCGGCGGCGACGGGGCTGGGAATGACGTTGAGCGTCAGCCCCTCGGCATGCCAGACCAGTTCGCCCGTTTGTAGGTCGTAGGTGCGGACGCGCTCGGTGCCGCCGGTGACGACGTACGACTTGCCCTGGTGCTCGACGACGAGCGGCGTCGCCCAGCTTGTCGGTTCCTCGCGCGGCTGCCGCCACAACTCGCGGCCGTTGCGCTTATCGAACGCAACAATAAAATCGTCGTCCCCCTCGTGGTCCCAGTTGACGACAACTGTGTTGCCCGAGAGCGCGGGCGAACTCCCTTCGCCAAAGGAACTGCGGGTTTGCATATTGCCGAGGTCTTTTTCCCACAGCAGCTTGCCGTCCATGTCAAAGGCATAGATCCCCCGCGAGCCGAAGTAGGCGATGACGTGCTCGCCATCGGTGATCGGCGAGTAGGAAGCAAAGCCGTGGTCGAGGTGATGCGACTCGTGCGGCACTTCCTCCCGCGCCACGCGCTGCCAAAGCGTGCGGCCGGTCTCGCGGTCGAGACAGAGCAGGACGAACTGATAAATTTCATCCGGCGGCGGGGCCACGGCCGGATGGCTGCTCGGCTCGGCCTGCGGCGCGGCGGGCTGTCCTTTCTTGCCGGTGGCGATCGCCGTTTGCAGAAAGATGCGATCGCCCCAGACGATCGGCGTTGAGGAGCCGCTACCGGGGAGTTTGACCTTCCACTTGACGTTTTCCGTTTCGCTCCAGTTCAGTGGCGGGTCCGCCAGCGGCGCCACGCCCGTCGCAAGCGGCCCACGCCACTGCGGCCAATTCTCGTTCCAGTTGGGCGGAGCGGCGCTTGCCGCGCCTATCATGCCGAGCCAGAGCAGCACGGTACCGCCCATAGCAACACGCTGACAAGCCATAGACGAGTAACGCCGACGCAACATGGTCTGTTCCTTTCCGCTTCGACATGTCGTTCCCGCGCAGGCGGGAAGGAGAGGGGACGGGGGATTTTGAATGGTGGATGGTGGATGGAAAAGCGGAAGGCGGAGGGCGGAGGTTTAAGCCTGTAGTTTATGGCCGCAAGCTCACCGCCTATAGCCTGCGGCCTGCGGCCCACAGCCCGTAGCGTCCCGCTCGCTGACCGCTAGCTTCCCGCCTGCGCGGGAATGAGGTTATTCTAGGGCCAGAACAGCGCCGGAGGCGAGAGGGCCGGAGAAACAGCGGCTTGACGCGCCGCGGCGCTGCCAGAGCTGGGGCGGAAGCACTTCGCCGAGCCTATCGAGCGAGAGCGCGTCAGGCGTCGGCGAGATTTTATCCGGCGGTCCCCCGATTTCGCCACTGTGCCTCACCGCCGCGCACGTAACGTTTTTCTTCGATCTTGCGGACCGCGCCCTTGGAGGGCACGATGCCGTGGCCGTACCGCTTCGCCCACACCTGAGCCAACTCGGCTCCCAGCAGCACGATGAGCGAGGAGTAGTAAACCCAGACCAGCATTGCGACCATCGAAGCCGCGGCGCTCCCCCAGCTTGACCCGATCTGCGAGTACTGCAGATACCAGCCGATCAGCGCCTTGCCGATCACAAAGAGCAAGGCCGTCATCGCCGCGCCCACCCACACATCTTTCCAACTCATGTCAGCGTCGGGCAGAATCTTGTACATTGCTGCAAACAGCAGCGTCGCCAGCGCAAAGGTCACCAGACTGTTGAGCAGAACGCCGAACACCGTGACGGCCGCGCTCGGCGCTTGGCCTTGGAAGTAGTGGATGATCTCTTCGGTCAGCGTCGTGAGCACCAGGGACACGAGCAGCAAAAAGGCGATCACGACGATCATCCCCAGCGACAAGATCCGCTTCAAGAGAAAGCTCTTGGCGGCTCCCTGCTCTGGATCAGGCTCGACTTCCCAGGCGCGGTTAAGCGCGTACTGCAGTTGCGCGAAAACGCCGGTCGCCGAAAAGACCAGAATCAGCACCCCGACCAGTTGCGACCCCCACCCGAGTTGACCGACCTGTGACGGGGAGGTGCGGTTGGCTAGCTCTTGCAGCGATGCACCCTCGGCGGCCGTGGGCTGCCGTTGGTCTGCGTTCTGCTGCGCGCTGCCCCCCTGCACCGCCGCAGTCGGCAGGCCCAGTTGCTGGCTGACGATCTGCTCGATTTGCCCCTGCGAGACGCCGGTCATGCCGGCGATCAGAAAGACCATCACCAGCAGCGGCGGGAGCGAGAACATCGTGTAGTAGGCGATCGCCGCGCCACTGCTCATGCAGTCATCGTCGAAGAAGTCCCAGAAGGCTTGTTTGCATGCTTGGAAAAACTTGTTCATCGCACCTATGTCCGCGATTAGCGAAAGCCTGATGAGCAAATACACGTGACACAGGATAATTGCAAAAATCATGCCTGCTTAACCGTTTCTGTGGTGCGACATCCCTGCTGCGGTTCGCTCGGATCGCCACCCGCGCACCGAGGCGCGGAACAGAACGAAGTCCAAGGCGACTTTTATACACGGCTTGCAGCGTCTCCGAGCTTTCGCCGATCCGTCTCCTGACCGCCCCGGTGCGGCTCGCTCAGGTGGTTGTCAATTTGCTGGACAATGCGGCACAATGCATCTCCCAAGGCGGCCGCGTCCTGCTGATCTTTGCGCAATCTCGTCGAGAGGCACAACGGCCAGGCGCGGGCCTGCAGCGAAGGCCCCGGCAGCCCATTTTTGTTGTGCTTATCCCTTCTTGGCGCAGAAGCGTCCGCCCAGGCTCCCTCGGAGAAGCAGCCCGTGCGAAGTCGTCCCTTTCGAGTGCTTATTGTGGACGACAACGTCGCGGCAGCTCGTATGTTGGGCTTGTTGCTGGAAAAGGTGGGAGGCCATGCGGTCCTTCTTGCCTACCACGGACGCGAGGCCTTGGAGGTTGCCCAACGGGAGAGGCCGGACGTGATCCTCCTCGACATCGGCCTGCCGCAGATGAACGGCCACGAAGTAGCTCGCCGCCTGCGGCAAATGCCGGAGCTAAACGAGACGCTGCTCGTCGCCCTAACCGGCTATGGCACGGAACAGGATCGTCGCCAGTCGCAACAAGCCGGCTTCGACCTCCATCTGGTCAAGCCGATTGAGAATGACGCGCTACAGCAAATCTTCGCACACCCTAAGCTCCAGACGGGAAACCGAAGTTGAGCGGATGCCGCCCGCGCTGCCCCCCCTGAAAACGCGATGGGTGGCGGGGGCGCACCGCGCGAGCGAAGGCTCCCGTTAGCAAGCCAGTGACTGCTCCCGGCATTTCCCGCCTTCGCGGGAATGACGCTTCGCGCGAGGCGAGAGTCCTACGACAGCTACCTTAGACGCTCTACGGAGCTGCTTGGGGCGGGATGGAATGCGCCAGTTCGAGGCTCACCTCGTCAATCTGGTAGATGATCCGATACGGCACATGCCCCATGCCGCCCAGCGCCGTGGTTAGCGCGCGGAGTTGGCCGAGCTTCTCCATCGCCGCGGTCGCCTCCAGTTGCTGCTGGGCGAGCGCTGCTTGTTGTTGCTCCAGCACGGCCTTTCGCTGCTTGCCTTCGTCGGTCTTGGCGAATTGCTCAAGTTGATGCAGCCTCATCGAGATTTGCTGCATCCCGCCCTGCATGAATAACTCAAAGTCGCGGAGGTTCGCCGACGTAAGCTGTTGGGGCTTCATTTTGGGGTCAAGCTGAAAGTGGGGCACCATCGTCAGTTCGATGCCGCGCGAGTTCGTCTTGACGACCACCTTCAAGTGAATCAGCTTCTCGGCTTGGCCGACGTGAATCCAGGCGGTCGTATCGTCGATCGGCAGCGGCCCCGAGGGTTCAATCGTCGAAGGCGGAAAACCTTCGGGCAGCACAAACTCCAGCCGCACCTTCTCCGGGGCAGGCAGATTCGGCACCTCAGCGCGGACGGAGCTTCGTCCGCGCTCCAGATTCAACGGCAAGCCTTCCACCGCCACCGACTCGCGCAGCGCCGTATGATGACGGCGGCCGCTGCCGTGGAACTGGAGCAGACAGTTGCGCAGCAAACCGGCTTGGGGCTGGGCACTCGCCGCCTCGGTCCACTGGAAGGAAAGCTGCTCGCCGTCGCGCTGGAGCCGGGCGACCGGCGTGCCGGCGCCAGTGCCGTCGCCGGAAGCGTGCAGCAAGAAATCCCACACTCCCGCCGCGCTCCCCGACACTAGCGAAAAGCTCTGCTGCGTGCTGACCGCCGTGCCGCCGATGAGACTCACCGAGACGGCAAAATCCTTCTTGAGCTTGCCCAGCGGAACGGGCGAAGCCGGTGCGGTTCCTTGCAGAGCGGGGATCGAGACGGCCTTGGCCAGATCGGCAAACGGGTTCCAGATAGGAGGGCTGTTCTTCGGGAGCTTCAATTCGCTGGCCGGCAGCGGACCATCGCCCGTGATGGCCGCCAAACGGAACCGCCCTAGCGCGGCCGGGCCGACGTGTTCGAGCCGGAGCTTAATAAAGGTCTTGCCCGACCGCTCGATCGGCGCTTCAGCCCGCAGCGCGATCCAGTGATTCTGCCCCGGCGCGGCCGTGCTCCAGTTTTTCTTGACTTCGGAGACAAGCACGTTGGGAGCAGCCGTGCCCTTGGCCGAGGCGTCGGCTTGGGCGTCGGCCAGCTTCACCTCGTCGCTGGAAATGAAGATTTCCGAGCCGCTGGCGAAGAGTTCGGCCCGTGCGAGCCGAATGTCGCCCGACGGAGCGCGACCCGGTCCGCCCTTGGGGAGACTCTGGTGCGCGAGCGCGTGGAGCACGATGCCGCTGATGTTGGGCGTCTCGGTGATGGCGATGATTTCATAGGTGGCGTCGGCCGGATTTTCGCCCGTGGCGAGCCACGAAGCGCCGTCGGCGAGCTTGGCAAACTGCACGTCCGAAGGACCTTTGATCTCCACGACTTCCAACGGATGGAGCTTCGCGGTGGTCTTGGACTTGGCGGGGGCTGCGGGCTTCGTCTTTTCCGCTTCTGGCGCGGGTTGCTCGGCCGGCGGTCCGCCTTCCGTGATGTTCGGAGTTGCTGCAACAGCCGCAGCCGGATCGGCCGCCCCAGCGTCAGCCGCCGCCGGATCGGTGCCCGCGTCGTCGGCCATCGGCTCGTTTGGCTTGAAACCAAAGTCGGTGGCGATTTCCTTCGGCTCTTCCTTTTCCGCGTCGGCGTCTGCCGCATCGGCGCGCGGCGCCGCCGCGTTATCGTCCTCCGCCGTCGCCTTGGCAGCCGCGCCGCCGGTTTTTTTGGCGATCGGCTGCTCGGAGGGCGAAGCGGTGAGCCACCAGATCAATAGCCCCACGGCGACCAGCGCCGCGGCGCCGCCGCCGATCGCAACAGCGGCGTTTTTTCTGTTCTTCCACCAGGGCAGCGCCGGCTCCTCGGCCTTGTCGCCGATCGCCGAGCCGCTGGACGTTGTCTCTGGACGAGATACACTTCGGGGCGCGGCCGCGCCACGACCGCGCGCCAGCGGCCCGGTTGGCGCTCCGAAATCAAATTCGTTCGCCGGAGGCTTAGCGACCGCCGGGGTGAGCACCGTCGCCACGCCCTCGCGCGTTTTTAGCACCGGCCGTTCGCTACGCGATTTTTCACGCAGAGGCGGGGGCGACTGGTGACGCTGCTGCTGACTGAGCCAGGCTTGCAGCGCCTCGGCAACTTCGCTCGCTGACTTGTAGCGCTGCTGCGGATCGAGGTGCATCATCTTATCGCAAATCTGCGACAGCGCCCCCGGCGTCGTCGAATGATACCGCAGCCGCGCCGAGGGGCCGCGCGCCCGCTTCTGCGCGTCGGGCGGCGTCTGCCCGCTCAGCAGGTAGTAGAACGTCGCGCCGAGGGAATAGAGGTCGCTCTGCTCGGTTGCCGCGTTGGAATCTTCAAGCACTTCGGGCGCGGCGAAGGGCTGGGAACTCGGAGCACGGTCGGCGTTGAGCTTCGTCAGTTCCGCCGCGCCGAGATCGAGAATCTTGACCGTCCCCTCCTGCGTGAGAAGCAACTTGACCGGCTGCACGTCCCGGTGGAGGACCTTCTGCTCGTGGGCATGGGCCAAGCCCGCCGCCGCTTGGGCGATGTAATCGGCCGCCTGTTCGGGCGGCAGTGCCCGGTCGCGCGCCACGCGGGCAGCAAGCCCTTCGCCCTCGACGTACTCCATCACGAGGTAGTAGTAGTTGTTCTCGCAATCGAAGTCGCGGACGTGGATGATGTTCGGGTGGTCGAGGGCGGCGGCGATCGCGCCTTCTTTTTGAAACAGGGCCACCGCGTCGGGATTCTCGGCGTGACGGCGGTCGAGCGTCTTCAGCGCGACGCGGGCGTGCATCTGCGTGTGCTCGGCCAAGTAGACCCGGCCAGTATCGCCCCAGGCGAGCCGCTCGAGCAACTTGTACTTGCCCAGGTAAAGCGCGTGCTGCCCGGCCTGGAGCTTGCGGGCTTGCCACTGGGTGAGCAGCCCCTGGCTGACGAGTTGCCGCGCGATTTTGGCGGCGTCTTGCTCTCCCTGATGCACACGCCGAGCGTCTTCCAGCTCCTCCTCGGAGAGCAGCTCGCTTTTGTCCAGCAAGGCAAAGAAACGCTGGGCCGAGATGGTTGCCATGGGTCGTTCCGCTTCCGGGTGCGCCTCGGGAGAACACGCGGCCAACACCCCAGAGCGCCGCGCGTCCCTCGCGTTCCATGATACCGGAAATCGCCGCCGAGTCGATGGTTGAGACGTTTCGAGGGCGGAGGGCGGAGGGCGGAAAGAAAAAGCGGAAAGCGGAAAGCCGGGCTGACGCCGGGGGCGGAAATCTTTCTGATCGCTGACGGCTGAACACTGTGCCCTGCATTCCCGCCTGCGCGGGAAGGGCGTGCCTGCGCGGTTGCGACGGGGGCTTCCGCTTTCGCGGTGCGCCCCCGCCACCGGTGCGCCGTCCGCCACCGGTCGTTCCGCGATGTTGGCTGAGCCGTGGCGGGCTTATCCCCACAGCGTCGCGAAGGCGGCTTCGCGGGCCGAGTCTTCGCGTTGGGCTTCGTCCACGTCGGCCGCGATTTCCGTCAGCACGTCGTCAATTGCCCCGCCTGACGAAAGATCGAGGTCGTCCCGCAGCAGGCTTGCCTCGTCCTGTGCCTTTGGCTGTTGCAAGGCGACCACGTCCTCTTCCGTCGCAGCCGGTTCGCTCGTCGGGCTGACGTCGATCGTGCTGCTCGTAAGCGGCTCGATCCGCGCCCCGGCGAGGGGAGACATCGGCAACTCGAACTGGTCCGCATCAAACGTCGGCAAGGTCGTGAGGATCAGCCGGCTCGTCATGGCCCCCGAGCTTCCGGTGGCGGGAGGCAGAACCGCCGGCTCGGCCGGGGCTGCGGTTTTCGTTTCCGGCAGTCCGCCAAGCTCGGCCACGTCGCCCGGCTGAGCGTTGCCGTTGGCTTGGGCGATCAGGTAGCTGATGACCTGGGCCACGTCGAGCGTCGAGAGCCGGAACAGCCCCGGCGTCGAGGAGCCTGACACGTCAACGTAGTAGGCCCCCTCTCCCGGCACGTACGGCTCGGCCGGCGGATTAGGCAGATCGCCCGTGGCCGGATTGCTGTACTTCGGATTGCTCAACTCGTTGATGAGAATCAGCGCGTCGAGCGTGGTGACCACGCCGTTGCCATTGACGTCGAAGCGGTTCACCGGATTTTGCCAGGGGTTGCCGCCGAGCGTGACCTGATAGTCCTCGACTTCCCCGTCGGCGGCTTGCCCGGTCGGAGCCAGACCGCCGTCGGTGCTGAGACGGAAGCGGGCGAACGTCTCGCCGATCCGCGCGGTGATGGGAATCTGGGCCGAGAGCGAGTTGCTTCCCGCCGCGACCGAGACGCTCGTAAAGATCTGCTCGCCCGGATCGGACCAGTCGCCGTCGCCATTGAAGTCGAGCCAGGCATCGAGCTTGCCGGTCTTCGAGGCCTGGACGGTAAAGGTAGCGGTCTGATTGATCATCAGCAGCGAGTCGAACGTGACGCCGTCTTCGTCGAGGCCATCGCCCGAGGCGTCGGCCGAGGGGCGTCCGTCCTGTTCAACGTCGATGATCGATCCCAGCACCAGCCCGCCGGTGACGACGTGGTTGGCTCCGTCGTCGGCCGCCGTGACGGGATAGTTGCTAGGGGCATCGCCGAAGTCGACGCCGCCGGCAATGTGGACCGTGAACTTCGTCTCGCCGGTCAGCCGCGTCGGCCGCAAATAGTTGTCGGCTAGGTCGCGGATGCCGTCCGGTGCGGTGTTGTTGAGCGTGATCTCGTAAATCACGCCCGAGGCCCACACGCCGGCCAGCGGTTTGAGGCGGATGATGTTGTTCGTGGCGTCGTAATCGAACGTGTAGTCGGTGCCTTCGACAAGCGCCACGCCGTTGCGCGTGATGACGACTTGATCGCCCGTGACGCGCAGATCGTCGACGCCCGCCCCTTCGTTCGTGCCGGTGACATCGGCGCTGTCGAGAAGTTGGATGGCGAACTCGCGGAGCACCGCGCCGAAGAGCGAGAGTTCCGACTTGTCGGGGTCCCGGTCCCTTCCGGCCGCGTCGTTGTCGAGCGGCGTAAGCAGCGTGGCGGTCGGGCCAACAAAGTCGGAGCGGTCGATGGCGCCACGGTCTTTGAACACGTTGTCGCCAAAGCCGCTGGGCGGCTCGATGCTCGGATCGTCGACGCGCAACTGGCCCGTCACGTCACGATCGGGAGCCAAGATCGGCGAGCGCGCGATGCCCAGCGGATCGGTCACCCGCACGACGCCGGGCCGATCTTCGAGCGAATCAATCGAGCTGTCGATCGCAGCCGAACCGGCTTCGAGGTAGAAGTTGCCGTTGACCGCATCGACAAACAGCGGATCGTCGGGATCGAGCGTGATGGCGAAGTCGCCCAGCCCAACGTTCGAGTTCAACCCGTTCCCCTGGTAGAGCATTCCGCCGACCACGGTGGAGAGGGAGCTTTCGTCAATGTTCAGCCCCTGCGAAAAGTCAGCCACGATGTTGTTGAGAACCGTGGGGCTGGCGTTCTCGGTCACGCGGATACCGGTGCCGCCGCCGTTGCCGACGATGGTGTTATTGACGATGCGGCCAAAGGGAACGGAGGCCAAGGGATTGGCATCGCCGCTGAAATGGATGCCCCCGCTGCCGCCGCGGACGAGCACGTTATTGGTAATCGTCACGCCGGGCACCCAGCGGTTGTGGTTCAACTCGCGGAGGTTCCGCACACTGCCGAAATGCGCGAGATTGCTCGCACCCGCATCCACGACGATGCCGAACTGGGCCGCGCTGCGAATCATATTCTGGGCCAGAATGACCTGCCCCTGGTCGCGGAACGTGTTCTTGTCTCCGCGATCGTCGTAGACCACGCCGTGCAAGCCCTCGCGGGGGCCTTCTTGCGTGGCCGAGGAGAAGCTCTCGGCCTCGATAAAGACGGCCGAATCGAAATTGAAATCGCCGACGTCGGAGATGGCGAGTTTGATCGTATGCGTGCCGGGAGTCAGCCCCAGCTTGGTGGCGGTGAAGACGGCCGTGAAGCCATCGTAGCTAGTGCCATCGAGGAACCTGCCGCCCTCATCGGGATCGTTGTTGTTGTAGAAGGAGGGATTCGACGCATTGGTGCCCAGCGGATTGCCGCCGTTGATGGTGTCGATCGAGATCGGATCACTGGTTCCCGGCACCAGGGCGATGTTTTCGCCGTCGAGGAAGAAGGCGAAGACGTCATTAAAACCAGCTTGCACGAACTCATTGTATTCTTCCGATGCAAAGACAAAGCGGAAGAAGAGGTCGTCCGAATCGGTCTCAAAGTCGAATTCTAGATAGGTGGTATCCCGCGTCACGACGCCGAATTCGGCATTCAGGTCCGCGTCCCCCTGGAAGGACGCGAATCCGCTGCTGCTATCGTCGGTATTGGGTCCCTCGGCGAAAGTCGCATCGCCGGTGGTGAGAATAATTCCCGACTCGATGCCGATCACGTCCCGCCCACCGGTGAAGAAACCGGCCGAGAGACCGCCGCCGACCAGCGTGGCATTGCCGATCGGCGTGATGCCCGCGCCGAGGATTTCGTCGCGCAGAGCGTTGGCATCGGTCGTGGTTTCGGGCACGAGCAGCGTGGGGGAGAGGACATTCGAGCGAACCGTCGCACCAAACAGATGGATGCGGGTGCTGGTCGAATCGGCTCCCGAAGCGCTTCCATCGGACAAGGCAGCCTGCACCTGCAACCTGGCTTGCACCGCGGCGCTGTTGATCGCGTCGCGAATCACCTGCGCCATCTGGACGGCAGTGTCGCTGGGGTCAAAGAACAGCGGCACGTTATCGCCGACCACCGCCATGCTGGTGTGGATGTCCTGGAACTCAAAGGTGACCTGATTGATTCCATCGGACACGAAGAACGTATCGCCATCGGCGATCTCGTCCCCAGCCGGAGCGAACAACGTGGTGGCCTGCGCCAGTCGATCGTTGGTATCGAAGGTGCGCTCCAGCACGAGCGGAGGCGGCGGGAAAGCACTCGGCGTCGCATACTCCTCGCCGCCGCGAATTTCGAGCTGGTACTGGCCTTCGACGATGTCGACGTTCGAGGCCACAGGGTTCTCAGTGTAACCGCTGTCGCCCACCGAACCGGTGACCATCTCGCCCCGCTCGGCGAAGCCGATGATCAGGTCGTCGATGTAGACGCCTTCGAAGTCATTGTTCTGGCCACGGGCGGCCTTGTCGAAGCCGCCGAACTGGTCGCCATACAGGTAATAATCGCCGAACGGCTCGCCGCGCGAGAGTCCCAGCACGCCGGGATCGGCCACCGCGTGCCCAAGGATCCGCACCATGTCCTTGTTCACACGCGCGACGTTGTCGGTCACGCCGGAGAAGACGCTTTCGACCACCGGGGCGATCGCCTGAGCCACCTCATCGGCCGTCATGCCGAGATGGATGTGGACGGCCGACCCGAAGAAGGCTCCCGGCGTTCCATCCAGTCTGAAAGACCCGAAGAATGAGGGCGTGATCGAAGCCATGCCCTGCACATTCAGCCGCGCGCCATCGCGGTAGAGCGAAAGATTGTCCAAGCCGGCCAAAGCGAGCGTCTGTTCCACGGCCGCCGCCACCTGGCTGGCGTCCATGTTCTCATGAATCGCGATCGGCACCGCGCCGGCTGACACCAGCTCATCTTTATCGAACTCGAAGACGATGGGCGGATTGACGCCGTCGTTGATCGTGAAGCCGTCTCCATCCAACGTGGCGGCGCCGGTGTGGAAGGAGAACACATACTCCAGGTCGAACTCGAACGTCTCGTTGTCGATGATGAAGGTGTCGCCGTCACTGATCTCGGCGCCGGGCAGCGCCCGTAGTTCGACACCGCCGGTCATCACATCGCCCAAGTTGAACGTGCCGGCGGTGCTGAAGTCGAACCGCAACCGCAGGTTGTCCTGGCCGGCGAAGGGAGCAAGATTGACGCGGGCTTGCCGCCAACTGCCGGAGTTGTCGAACAGCTCCTGCACCGGAACGTCGATTGTGCCGCTGAACCCGTCGTCGCCGTAATCAATGTCGTCGAAAATATTGGGATCGTCGTACTCGTCCGGGTCGTTGGCGTTGCGGGTCGAGTTGTTCGTGGCCAGCAAGTGCCAGATGCCATCGTCGCCGGATACGAAGACGCGGAAGGCATCCAGCATGGGGTTATTCCCCCCGAGGCCGTTTTTCTCTTCCGTCTCCAGGAAGTAGTTGAAGTAGAGCGTCGGCAGGTCCTGGGCCGAGTAGCCGGCCAAATCGAAGGTGTCGGTGATCACGCTCCCGTGCGCGCCGCCGGGGAAGTCGTAGGAGCCGCCCGCTCCGAAGTAGTAGCTCAGCTCGTCGTCCCCGCTGCCGCGACTGCCGTTGAACGATCGATCGAGCCCGTGCCCGGCATCGCCCTTGCGGGCGTCGGTGATCTTCCAGGGGTTCTCGTGCAGCGTGGAGAAAGCCAGACCCTCGACGTTGTCGGCACCCGTCTGGATCGACGTCGCGCCGTTGAGAAAGATCGGTTGCAATTCGCCGGCGGTGTTGAAGGCGTAGAGCCTTCCATCGGTGTCGACGGCGAAAAGCAGATCGGAGTAACGGCCGCCTTCGGTGCTAGGCCCGGCGACGAGGCCTTGGAACTCGATGCCTTCCAGGTCGGCTTGCGAGGAGGCGATGTACTGGGTGTTGACGTCGCCGTTGTAGTTCTCCAGCCGGTAGAGCCCGCCGCGATCGGAGACGGCGTACATGTTGTTCCCGACGAAGGCGATGCCGGTCACGAATCCGCCCGGCGCGGCGGCCACCGATTCGAGCGGCGCATCGGCGTCGTCGACCGTGCCGCCACTGAACGCCACCACGTCGTCGCGCTGCTCGGCGGTCAGGCCGGTAATGCCGGCCGCGTTGACCGCCTCGGCGATCTTTCGGGCGATATCCAGGGCCGTGTCCTGGGCGAGGAAGTTAATCTCCGCGCCGGCGGTGCTTCCTTCGCTGCCGGTGATGGTCACGAACTCGGCGCCGCTGTCGTCGTAGGCGGTCACCTCGGGGAAGTTCATCCGCGGATCTTCGTAGCCGACTTGGATGCCTTCGCCATCAACGGCGTTGAAGATCGCCTGCCGCACTTGTTGCGGCGTGAAGATTTCCTCGATCGTGACTTCGATGGCGCCGGCTTGGCTCGTACCGTAATCGCCCACGACTTGCAAGCCCGCAACGCCGGCCGCATCTAGGCCGCTGTCGCCAGAGAGGAGAACCTGCGTCCCGACCACGGTGGCCACGACGCCGAACTCCGCGCCGTTGATCGCGTTGGCGATGGCCACGGCCATCTCGCCGACCGAGTCGTTCTGGTCAAGCGAAATTGCCGTGCTCGCGAGATCAACGTTTTCATCGCTGTCGAACTCGAACGTCACCTCAAGCTGATTCTGCGCACTGTTGGTCAGCGTGAAGACTTGACCGTCGACAAAGCCAGCGTTGCCGGTGAGGACTTGGAGCGCGGCTCCGGCGTCAAACTCGAAGGTGACGCCATCGAGCACGAAAAATTCCTCGTCCTGGATGAACTCGCCATTCTCGAGGTTGAAGTCGACCTCCAATTCCGGGCCGGCGTCGAATTCGAAGACGTGCGGATTACCAAGGCCGTCGAGAAGGACAAATTGCGTTCCGTCCTCGATGTCGATTCCGGGGCCGGTCGCTTCCGCCGTGAGAATGCCGGTATTGCCGGGCCGCGAGAAATTGGTCGTGATGCGGTTGCCGGAGTCGAGGAAGAACGTACCGTCATCCAGTTCGGTGATGCTGTTTTGTTCTGGGTCGAGGCTAATCTCGCCCGTTTCAGGATTGAAACGCAACAGCATGTTCGCATAGTCGCGATTGGGCACGCCGGCGAGCAGATCGTCACCGCCGGAGAAGACGCCCCAGGCCTGGGTTTCCTTGTTCACAAGGCGGAACGTCAGCGCGGTGTTCTGCCAGCCAAAGCCTTCACCAGCACCTGCCTCGTTGTCGTTGGAAGGATCGAAGGAGGTCACGATCCCATTTTCGGTTACCTCAAAGGCGATGTCGCCATCCGGCAGATTCAGTCCGCCGGAGTCGGTAAGCGTGGCGTCGCCGGTATTGATCTCGAAGTATCCGGCCGAGTTGGCGTCGGTCGGTTCGGGCGCGGTTTCCGTGCCCAGATTGAAGGTGAACAAACTCCCATCGGGACGCATGCCGATGTCGCGGACGAATTGGGCGAACTCGCCAACTTCCGTCTCATGCACGCCGCTAAACGGATCGACCGTCACCAAGCGAGACAAGTTCGAGCCGGCGTCCTCCACGACGAACAGCACCACGTCGCCCAGCACATAGGGCACCGCGCTGTCCGGGCCTAGCAGGCGGGGCGTGAGCGGCGATGCAGCGGTCGAGCCACCGTTGAAGTCGATGTGATCTTCGGCCACGCGGACGACCGAGTCGAGCGGTTCCAGCCGCAACAGGGGATTGGCCGGGTTGTGTACCAAGTGCTGCGTGAGTTCCGTGGGAATCTGGGCGTCGGAGCTGATCGCGACGTAGTAGGTGCCCACCCGCATCTCGACCGTGCCCAAGTACGGATCGAGCACGCCGGCCGATCCGCCCGTCAAGTTGTCGAGGTCGCTGCCTTGCAGCGGGCCGGGCTGGTCCTCCGCGACGTTCGAATTGGTCGTCGTCAGCACCAGATCGCCCGAGGAGTCGAACACCGAGATCCGCGTGTTGGCACGGGCCAGCCCGTCGGCGTAGTCGAGATCGAAGATGGTGGAATACCAGGGATCGTCGATCTCCTGCACCATCTCAGGGGTGATCTTCAGTTTGTACCAATCGACATCGGCCGCGCCGCTGAGCGTCCCGCCCACGGAGATCGTGCCCCGGTCCGTGGTAAGCAGATTGCCCAGGTCTTGGGCGGTATCTTGGGTATTGTTGTCGGCCGTGCTTTCGACCGTTTCGCCCATCAGGGGCGAGTGGGCGGGCAGGCCGTAGATTTCGACGCCGTTGGTGGCGTAGCGAATGTCGGCGAACTGGACCGAGGAGCCGGGCAGTTCGTCCATCTCGCGGAGACGGATCTGCAACTGGTAGACGCCCGAAGTCTGGCCGCCGCCGAAGTCGCCCAGCACGTCGGGATTGCTGCTCCGCACGCGGACATGGTAGGTGTTGGTCGTGCCGGCCGCGCCTGTCAGCACCACGCGCAGGCCCGCGTCGCGGGGATTGGTGCTGAAGAAGTCGCGGATCAGGAAGCCGCTCTTGTTCATCGTCCGGCCCGTGCCGATGATCGATTCGTCTTCGCTGTCTTCGGCCGTCGAGTTGTCCGACAGGGCGATCACTTGACCATTGGCGTCGATTAGCTCGACCACCGTATCGAGCGCGAAGGTGGTGCGGTCGATGTCGAGCCAGATTTCGGTGCCGCCTTCGGCGCGGAAGCTGTACACATCCACGTCGCCCGGCTGATTGATGAAGCCGTGGATATTGAAGCCGAGCCGGAGATTGTCATCGCCCGCCTTTTCGTGCGGCGCAAGCGCGCCGAGGAACTGCGCGCTGTCCGGCGTGCCGTTCGTGCCGGGCAGTTCGGCCGTGGCGGTTTCTTGCTCGACGACCACGGCGACGTTGCGATCGTGGGCGTACTGGTCGAGCTTGAGGCTGCGCCAATCGCCGGGCGACGGGGCCGTGGCCGCGCCGTCGTTGTTCGTGTCGGTCTGCGGCGTTCCGTCATTGCGGAAGCCGGCGCCGACGGTATCGTCGGCGAGCGACGTGAAGACGACCGGGAAGCCCGGCTGCCCGACGACGTGCAGCATGCCGCCGATGCGGTCTTCGATCTCCAGCGGCGTGCCGCTGGCGGTAAAGCCGGCGGTCTCGCCCAGGAGCTTCACCACCAGGCTCTCATCCGGCTTGCTTTCCAGCCGCAGCCCGCCGTAGGTGTGGAAGTTGGGAACGACGATCTCGTTGAGCAGCACATGCACGATGTCCGTATCGTCCCAGACGCTTTCGGTCGTGAGCACGCCACCACGAACGACGAGGCCGTTGATCGTATTGTTGTCGAGCCGGTTGTCGCGCAGCAGCGGGCCTTGGTTGTCGAGTTGCTGGTTGAACTGTTCAATTTGCCCGCGCTGCCGCCCCCCGTCGGTGACGAGGAAGTGATTCAGCGCGTTGACGTTGGCCGTAATGGCCGGTCCCTGGGTGTCGCGAATGATGTTGTCGATGATGATCGGCTGCGCGCCGCGAATGAAAATCGCGCCGGCGGCGTTCGTGCCCCGTCCGAAACGGTCGGCGGGGGCTTGACCGCCGAGGCCGGAATCATTTTTTTCGATCGTGCTGTGCGCGATGCGTACGTCGGCCTGGTGGATTTCGATGGCATTGAAGGCGGCAAAACTGCCTTCGACGCGGCTGATGCCGCCGGCGTAGGCGACGACCGTGTAGTCGAGGCTGCCCGAACTGGTCGGGCTAAAGTACAAGCCGCCCCAGTCGCCAGCGGCCGCGCCCTGCGGGCTCTCGTTGCTGTTGGTGTCGAACGTCGTGCCCGCGCCGTAGCGGTCGTCCAGGAGCGAGGTGAAGACGACCTTCCGGCCCGCCGTCCCTTCGGCAAGAAGCTGCGTTTCCATGCCGGCGGTGATCCGCGCGCCGTCGAGCTTGACGACCATACCGGGATCGATAACCAAGCTGGCGTCGAGCCGTGCCTTCGGCATGTCCGTCGCGTTCGTCAGCGGACCGCCGGGGGTGCCGTTGAGGACGAGCGTTTCGGTCAGCACGTGGACGATATCGGTATCGTCCCAGCGGCCCGCGACGTTGAGCCGTTCGAGCTGGCTGCCGGCCGGCGTCGCCACGCGGACAAACAGACCGTTGGTCGTGTTGTCGGCGAGCGTATTGCCGCGAATCTCCGGCCCGATGCGCTGGTAGTCGGACGTGAACGGCACGCCCTGGAACTCGGGCGCGTGGAAGTTGGTCTCTTCAAAACTGTCGGGATTGGCCGCCATCGCGGCGTCGGCGCTGAAGCTAATCGTGTTGTAGGTGACAGTGGGCCGGGCGTTGATCATGTCGATCGGGTTGACGACCTGCGAAAGCGAGTTGATGACGACGCTGCCGCCGCCATAGCGCATATCGGCGAAGTTGACATGATTGAGGAAGATACCCCGGGCTTCCCAATCCTTGCGTCCTTCGGCCCGATCGAGATCGTTGCGGAAACGAATCCCGCCCCAGTCGCCGGGCTTGGGAGTCGTGGCGATGGCCGGGTTGGTGTCGGTGCCGAGCGATTCATCGTCGTACGAGGTGAAGATGACGCTGCCGACCAGATCGCTGCCCGTGGCGTCCTTCAAGGTTCCGCCGGCGCCATCGAGCACGCGCGGCGTCCCAAGCACCTGCAGCGCGCCGCCGCTGCGGTCGATTCCGGGGGCGAAGCTGCCGACGTTGATGCTCGTCCGCCGCAGCTTGAGGATCGCGCCCGCGTCAACCATCACGGTGACGTCTTTCGGAATTGAGAGCGCCGCGCCGTCCTCGCCCTCGTCGTCGAGCGGCTGGTTCAGCCGGTCGAAACCGAGTTGGTAAGCGAGATTGTCGTCGAGCGTCGAGAGGTTTTTGTCCGCGCCGCCGTTGCCGACGATGCGCACCACATCGCCCGCCTGCGCTTTGTGAGTCGGATGCGTCAGCGCGTCGTTGATGTCCCGGAACGGATTGGCGAGCGTGCCATCGGGATTGGCCGAAGTCGAAGCCTTATCGACGATGATCGTGTTGGCAGCGTCGACCGCGCGGAACCAGAAATTGAAAACGCCGCCGGGCGTGCCGTCGGCATCGCCATCGAGCAGTGTGCCGGTGCTGTCGGAGATGCCGAAGCTCACGTCGGGGCGGAAATTCAGCCGCAGATCGTAGACCCCATTGCTGGTGCCGCCAAAACCCGTGTTCTCGACCGTCGGGTCAAAACTCTCATTGCCGCTAGCGGTCACGCCGACGTAGTAGACGCCGGCGGCAAGCTGCAACTCGACGAAGGAGTCTTCGCTGAAGTAGTCATCGTTGCGGGCAATAAGCTCGCGGCCGCCCGGCGTTTCGCGGTAGAGCGAGATGACCGAGTCGAGCAGACTGGAGTTCCCCAGCCGTTCGGCAAACGCCTCGGCGGTGAACAGCCCGGACTGCGAAAGCTCGAAGCGGTAGAGGTCGATGTCGATGCTGTCGGGGCGGAACAGATGGCGGATGTGCGTGATGTCATGGTCGCCGGGAAAGACTTCCTCGGCCGTGACGCCGAAGAGTGGATTGCCTTCCGGGTCTTCATACTCGGTCGAGCCCATGACGGTCAGCGGCGGCAGATCGTAGGAGTGGCCCAGCCCCAGCAAGTGGCCGATCTCGTGCATGGCGGTGTCGAACCAGTTGCCGCCAAAGCTGTCGTCCCAGCTTTCGACATTGTCCATGATCGCCGTGTCGCCCCCGGCAAGCCCGAGGACGCCTCCCGATCCGGTGCGGATCTCTGGATCGAGCGCGCGCATATC
>CAYZVT010000029.1:0-20264 GCA_964481585.1 uncultured Pirellulales bacterium | reverse complement strand
CGGCCATGAACAGGTACTGCCCGAAGAACACCTCGGGCAACTCGGCGGCGGGGTCGGCGCGCATCGGGTGCGCGGGGCCGATGTACGCGGGGCCTTCGTAGTAGGGCGGGAACTCCGGCGAGTGCTCGATCGCCTGCGAAACGAGCCGCCACGCGTCGCGCAGCCGCGGCCCGGCGTCGCGCCCGGCGATCCGCGCCGCGAGCGCTTGCAGCATCGCTTCTTCCGAGTCGTAGACCTTGGCCGGACCGCTGAAGTGCAGCCCTTCCTTGCCGGTGATTTTGGCGACCGCGCCGCCGGGAGCGAGATTGCCGCGCAGGATGCGGATATGTCCGGTCGCCTTGATCGGCTCGCTCAGGGGGCGGACGATCTGCTGCCCCGCTTTGAGGCCCGGCAGATCGGCCACGTTTTCGGCAAGCGTCTTGCCGGTGACGGTCAGGCAGTCGCCGTTGAGCAGCCCTGCTTCGAGAAGCATTTTGTGAATCGCCGGCGTGCCGCCGACCGATTGCAGGTCTTCTTGCACGAACTTGCCGCTCGGCTTGAGATCGGCGATATACGGCACGCGGTCGCTGACGCGCTGGAAGTCGTCGATCGACAGCGGCACATCAACCGCACGGGCCATCGCGATCAGATGCAGCACGGCGTTCGTCGAGCCGCCGACGGCCATCACCATCACCATCGCGTTCTCAAACGCCTCGCGGGTCATGATGTCGCGCGGCTTGATGTCTTTTTCGAGACAGACGCGAATCGCCTGGGCCGCGCGGAGACATTCTTCTTGCTTGAGCGGGTCTTCGGCCGGAATCGACGAGCTGTAGGGGAGCGTCATGCCGAGCGTTTCGATCGCCGTGGCCATCGTATTGGCCGTGTACATGCCGCCGCACGCGCCAGCGCCGGGGCAAGAGCGGCGCACCGTTTCGCGGCGCTGCTGCTCGTTCATCTTGCCGGAGAGAAATTCGCCGTAGCACTGAAAGGCCGAGACGATGTCGAGCTTCTCGCCCTGCGAACCACGGCCGGCGCGGATCGTGCCGCCGTAGACCATCAGCGACGGGCGGTTGAGGCGGCCCATCGCGATCAAGCAGCCGGGCATGTTCTTGTCGCAGCCGGGCAGCGCGATGCAGGCGTCGTACCATTGGGCTTCCATCACCGTTTCGATCGAGTCGGCGATCAGGTCGCGCGATTGGAGCGAGAAGCTCATGCCGGAGGTGCCCATCGAGATGCCGTCGGAGACGCCGATCGTGTTGAACCGCATGCCGACCAGCCCGGCCCCGGCCATGCCCTCTTTCACCGCAGCGGCGAGGTGGTTGAGGTGCATGTTGCAGGTGTTGCCCTCGTACCACATGCTGACGATGCCGACCTGGGGCTTGTCCATGTCGTCTTCGGTGAGGCCGGTGCCGTAGAGCATGGCCTGCGAGGCGCCCTGCGATTTGGGCTGGGTGATGTGGCGGCTGTATTTGTTGAGCGGCTCGGTCATTCTCGACACTCCGGTCCCATTACGACGAAGCGAAAACCGACCATTGTAAAGCCGCCAACGAGGGCGGACCAGAGACAGAGACAGGAATTTGGCGGCTTGAACTGTACGGGATTTTGGTCCGGCGTCCGTTGGCCACCGGCTAGGGCGGTTTGCGAAGCTCTCGTTGGCGTGGGTATCTTAGGAAATCACGCGTCTGCATTTTTGAACAAAACCCGCCTCCGAGGGAGATCCTTCCATGTTCGCATTGCGCGACCGGCTGCTCGTGTTGCTGCTGAGTTTCGCCTTCATCGCGGCCGACGCCCGCGCCGCCGAGCCGGTGTCGCTCTTTGACGGCCAGACACTCGCCGGCTGGGAGGGAGACGAAAAGACGTTCCGCGTCGAAGACGGCGCGATTGTGGCCGGCAGCCTAGAGCACAAGATTCCGCAAAACGAGTTTCTTTGCACGACCGAGGAGTACGGCGACTTTGAGCTACGACTGAAAGCCAAACTCATCGGCCAGGGCAGAAACGCCGGCGTCCAGTTCCGCACCGAGCGCGTGCCGAACCACCACGAGGTGGTCGGCTACCAGTGCGACATCGGCCAGATGGGCGAGACGCTCATCTGGGGCGCGTTGTACGACGAATCCCGCCGCAAAAAATTCCTCGTGCCCGGCAACACTAAAAAGCTCGCCGGCCATCTCAACCTAAACGGCTGGAACGCCCTCCGCATCCGCTGCGAAGGCCCCCGCATCCAAATCTGGGTCAACGGCATCCCAACCACCGACTACACCGAACCCGACCCCACCATCCCCCGCCACGGCCGCCTCGCGCTGCAAATCCACAGCGGCCCCCCCGCCGAAGCGCGGTATAAGGAGATTGTGCTAGAGCGGTTGGAGTAGCACGACAAGGTTTCAGGAATTGTACTCTGGTTCAGAATCCAGACCTCCCGATTTTGGCGGGGGAACGACTTCGGCTATAATTTTCAGTGGCTCTTTCGATCGTTCGTCCGCACTTAAGATGGTAAGGGGATAGCCGCATGAGTCAGCCTTCGCTGCCGCCGCAAATTCGCAACTTGCCGGTTGCGGAGCGTGTCGCGCTGGTGGAAAAAATTTGGGAGAGCGTCGTTGAGGATGAAGCGGAGTTTGAACTGACCGACGCCCAGCGGGCGGAGCTTGACCGGCGGCTAGCGCGGCGCGAGCACTCCGCCGACCGTGGCGCAGGCTGGGCCGAGGTCAAGAATAGGATATTAGGAGAATCGTGAGCTGTCGGCTCTCCATTCAGCCGGAGACGGAAGCGGACTTGGCCGCTGCCTACCAGTGGTACGAGAATCAGCGCCCCGGCCTCGGCGGCGAATTTTTAGCGCGCGTTGAAGACGTATTGGGGCGGATCGCTCAATTGCCCGAGTCGCACACGTTCCTACAAGAGCGTGCGCCAAACGCTTGTGCGGCGATTCCCGTACGTCGTCTGCTATGTGTACGAGGAGGACCGCGCTGACATCGTGGCGGTGTTCCACGCTCACCGCAATCCAGCGGACTGGAAGACTCGCATTCCGTGAGAAGTGGCGAGAGGGCTGCCTTTGTCGCTAGAGCAGATACCGGTCCGCAAAGACAAGCCATGCCGCGGCTGCGGTGACGAGGAGAACGAGCCAAAGCAAAAGGCTTTTCAGTCGGAGGCGCCGGTAGTTCCAGCCCTGGACAAACGCCGCCACGGCAGCGATTGCAACGGCAAGTGCGATCGGCCAAGCAAATGCAGCCCAGCGGCCGCCGTGGCTGTCGCCGTAGACATATTCCCACAAGGCGAAGAAGGTGGCATACCAGACCGTGCCAAAGACGGCGACGAACAGCAGTACTCCGGGTGCCACGGGCGTCTCGCCCGTGCTTGTTTGGTCGCGATGCGAGGTAAACCAGGAGCACCGCGAGCCGCTAAAGCAAGCAGGCCACTTCATCCGGCGAAGGAGAACCGCTCTCACCACAGCCTCGCGCGGTCAAGCTGGCCGACCTCGTTTCGCAGAAGTAAAGCACGGGCGAAACGCCCGTGGCACCCGGCTTGTGAAAGGGGCTAGCTGTCCAGATGCCGCCTGGCGGTTCAGTGATTGTAGCTCTAACTGGGGATGCCCTGCTATGACAGAGTTGCGTGATGTGTATGAAAACCTGCCGGAACCGGCAGGTCGGCTTGCGGTGTTTCCTACCGTCTACGAAGGGCATCAGGTACTGGTATCGGTTGTCGGCGATGCCGAAGGGCTGCGGTATTTGAGCAAGCTGTTGGCGTACATGGCGGATCTGGAGATTGCGAAGCAGCAAATGCCTCCAGGAGAACGAGCGCACGTCCCGCTGTTTCCTGGGCGGCAGCTCATCGCCCATTCCTGCAACGTCGAAATCTGCCGGGCGGAAGCCAAAGACACCGGAGCCGTGCCCCCGTACTTCGAGGAGAGAGCGGAATAAATGAGGAGTGCTAAGTTGCCTGCGGGTGCCACGGGCGTCTCGCCCGTGCTGCGGAACCGTTCGGTTGTTGGTAAGCGTACGATGGTCCATGTCCGATTCACGGCTTCCTTGGATTCGCGGCGGTAGAGGCTTTCTGATTCTAGCAGGCCAACACTCGTGGTCGATCGGAAGTCGCAAACTACGGCGGCTCGTCGAATACCTCTGGCGGCAGGCCGTGGATGGTCGGGAGCAATGGATCGTTCTGCCGGCCTCCGTCTTGGTGGTAGAAGCGAGCACTTGACCACCGCCACTGAACGGCTGCTTGACAAAAGCCACGCCGGACCGGGTTGAGATGCAGGTAATCGAGCGATCCCAAGATGGACTTCGTGGTTTGCAAGTTCCGGTCATAGCCGGGGCCGGCTTGCCAGAAGCGAAAGGCCCATTTTCCCGGTCGCTCGCGGACGGTTAGCTTGGCGAGCAAGGGGCTTTGCTGGCGGAGCAGGTCGCGCTGCACCCGCACCGAACAGGGACGCTTGATGGCTGCCAGCAGCCGGCTGATCGACGGCCGTGACAAGAGCGTGTACACCAGCAGATGGACGTGCTCCGGCATGTAGACGAAGGCTGCCAAACGAAACGAGTGGCAGTGAACCGCCTCTTCAATGCTCTGCGAAAGGTAAGCCCGCCAGGTGTTGTTCGCCAGCAACGGCATTCTGTGGTAGCAAGAAAAGGTCAGCTCGTGAAAATCTCCCGGCTCGTGAAAATGCTTTACCCGTTTTCGATGGGGCGACGAAGTCACGGGAGACGACCTCCTTTTACTGCCCCACCACGTCTACGATAGCGGGAAATCGTTGGGCACGGCAAACCAGAAAGAAGCTGGCTGTTGTTGGGATTGAAGCCGACCCCGCCCTGTCGATCCTGGCCAGGGCGTGACGCTGGAATGGTGCTCCGTTTCTTCCGCAAAGCTGCTCGGGATTGGCAGCGGCAATGTTGCTGTCCACCTTCACTTGTGAGGCAGCACGGGCGCTCGCGCCCGTGGCACCCGAAGACTTGTCCTGAAAGGCATCTTGTAGTATAAACACGTCTAAATATGCGAAAACTGGCCAGCCTGGGGGAGCCGTGAGAGCGAGTGCGGGGCGCGCCACGAGCTGGTTTGGACGTGGGAAGATTAATGCAAGACCTTGCCGTAAAAGGATTTGCGGCGTCGCCTAATTAAAATCGTCCGTCGCACGCGGGACGCGGCGCCCCGTTTTCAGATTGTGGATTTAGCGTAAGTCTCATCAGCGGCGTCCTTTTTGGAAATCGGACGCGCCGGGTATTTCAAAAAGCGCATAATTTTGTCACATTCTGTCTCATCGCGCCGGGCGGGGCTGTTTGGGGGCGGTGGGGGAGCGGTACATTGGAGGCGGGCTGGATTCATTTTCGGGCTGGGGCTAACTGCTGATGCCGCCGAAGTTTTTGTATTTCGATCTGGGCAACGTGCTGCTGAAGTTCGACCACCGGCTGGCGGCGACGCAGATGGCCGAGGCGGCGGGGGTCGACGTCGAGCAGGTGTGGGAGCTGGTCTTTGCCGGCGATCTGCTCAGGCAGGTCGAGACGGGCGAGTTGACGGATCGGCAGTTTTACGAGCTGTTTTGTGAGCGGACCGGCATTTGTGCCGAGTATGAGCGTTTGCAACAGGCCGGCAGCGCGATCTTCACGCCCAATCTGCCGATGATCCCGCTGGTGGCGCATCTCAAGGCGGCGGGCTATCGGATGGGGATTCTCTCGAACACGAGCGCGAGCCACTGGGAGTACGCCACCGCCGGGCGCTATCTCTGTCTGCTGCCGGGCGCGTTTGAGATTACGATTCTCAGCTACGAGGCGCGGTCGATGAAGCCCGACCCGGCGATCTATCAGATCGCGGCGGAGAAGGCGGGGGTCGCGCCGGGGGAAATCTTTTTCACCGACGACCGGCCGGAGAACGTCGAGGGGGCGCGGCAAGCGGGCTTTGATGCGGTGCTGTTTCACGACGCGCCCACGCTCGCGACGGAGCTACGGCGTCGCGGCGTGCGGTTTAACTACTAGCGCCCGCGCGAGGGGGAACCTTTTCGCCCCCGGCCTCCAGGCCGGATAGCCGCTCGAACGTAAAGTGACGCAAAGCCTGCTCTCTGGATTCCCGCGTGCGCGGGAATGACGGCGGCGCGGCGTGCGCGGGAGTGGCGAGTGTGCGTTACCAGATCGGCCAGAGGCGGTTGTGGTGCGCGATGAGGTCGCCGACGGGGGTGTTGTAGAGCTGGGCGACGAGCGGCTTGTCGAGAATCGCGCGGGTCGGGCCGCTGCGGAGAACCTTTCCGCCCTTAAGCGCGAGCGTATTGGTGAAGGCGGGCATGATTTCTTCGATGTGATGTGTCACGAGGATCAGGCTCGGCGCGGAGGGCTGCGCGGCGAGCTTGTCAAGCGAGGCGAGCAGCGCTTCGCGCGCGCCGGGGTCGAGCCCGGCGCAGGGCTCGTCGAGGATGACCAGCAGCGGCTCGGTCATGCGTGCCCGCGCGATGAGCACCTTTTGTTGTTCGCCTTGCGAGAGGATGCCGAAGCGCTTGTGGAGTAGCGGGGCGGCGCTGATCGCCGTGAGCAAGGATTCGGCCCGTGCGTAGTCGTCGCTCGTCGGCGGGTCCCAGTGCATCCGCACAAGGCCGGTCTGGGCGAACTTGCCGGAGACGACCGTATCGAGCACTTTTTCGTCGGGCGGGATCTGGGCGTTGAGCAGCGAGGAAACCCAGCCAATGCGGCGGCGGAGCGTGCGGAGATCGGCCGTCGCCTGACCGTCGCGGAGCACTGTGCCGCCGGCGTTTGGCCAAAGATAGCCGCAGGCGATTCTTAAGAGCGTCGTCTTGCCGGCGCCGTTGGCGCCGAGGACCGCCCAATGCTCACCGCGCTCGACGCGCCAGGAGACACGGTCGAGCAGCCGTAGCCCGCCGGCGATGTACGAGACATTGCAAAGCTCAAGCGCGGGAACCGGGGGCATGGTGGTGAACCCGCTGGTGTTCAAGAAAAGTCGCTGCTTCGGAGCAGAGTGGGCCGGGGGCTTCCGCTTGATGCGGTGCGCCCCCGCCACCGGTTGCGTCTTAGGGACTCAAGCTGTTGGGATTAGAGGTACATGTTGATCAGGTTTTCGATCAACTCTTGGCGGCCGCTTTGGTTCGGCTTGATCTCGCCTTGCTGGAGCATGATCTTTTCGAGCGAGGCCAGGTCGTGCTTGCCGGCTTCGATCTCGGCGCCCAGCCCGCTGTCCCAACTGGCATAGCGGTCTTTGAGGATCTTTTCGATCACGCCGTCCTCGCGCATCCGGGCCGCGATTTTGAGGCCGCGTGCGAAGGCGTCCATGCCGCCGATGTGGGCGTAGAACAGGTCGATCGGCTCGAAGCTCTCGCGGCGCACCTTGGCATCGAAGTTGACGCCGCCGGTGGTGAAGCCGCCGTACTTGAGGATCGAGTACATGCAGGCGCTGGTGAGATAGATGTCGGTCGGGAACTGGTCGGTGTCCCAGCCGAGCAAGAGATCGCCCGTGTTGGCGTCGATCGAGCCGAGCGCTCCGGCGCTGCCGGCGACTTCTAGCTCGTGGTGCATCGTATGCCCGGCGAGCGTGGCGTGGTTCGTTTCGAGATTGAGCTTGAAGTGGTCAAGCAGATCGTACGACCGCAGGAAGTTCAGGCACGTAGCGGCGTCGAAGTCGTACTGGTGCTTGGTCGGTTCCTTCGGCTTGGGTTCGATATAGAACTGCCCTTGGAAGCCGATCTTCTTCGCGTGATCGACCGCCATATGGAGGAAGCGGGCGAGGTGGTCCTGCTCGCGCTTGAGGTCGGTGTTCCAGAGATTCTGGTAGCCTTCGCGTCCGCCCCAGAAGACGTAGCCCTGGCCGCCGAGTTCGTGCGTCACTTCCAGCGCCTTCTTCACCTGCGCGGCGGAGTAGGCGAAGACGTCGGCGTTGGGGCTGGTCGAAGCGCCTTGCAGGAAGCGCGGATTGCTGAACAGGTTGGCCGTGCCCCACAAGAGTTGCACGCCGGTCCGCTGTTGTTCTTCGCGCAGCGCGCGGGCGACGGCGTCGAGGTTTTTGTGCGACTCGGCGAGCGTCTTGCCTTCGGGGGCGACGTCGCGGTCGTGGAAGGCATAGAACGGCGCGCCGAGCTTTTCGATGAACTCGAACGCCACGCGGACGCGGTTGACTGCATTTTCGACCGAGTCTTGGGCGGCTTCCCAGGGCCGCTGCATCGTGCCAGGCCCAAACGGATCGGAGCCGGTGCCGCGGAACGTATGCCAGTAGACGACGCTGAAGCGCAAGTGCTCCTTCATCGTGCGGCCGGCCACCTTTTCGTCTTCGTTGTAGTAGCGGAAGGCGAGCGGGTTGCGGCTTTCGGGGCCTTCGTAGCGAATCTTCTCGATCTCGGGAAATGCAGCCATCGAGCGGTCTCACTCATTGCATGGAGGACAGGGAGAGCGACAAGCCTCCTATGGTGCCACAATCTCCGGCGGCCGGCAAGCGGGGGGCTTGTTGCTCGACGGGGGCTTCCGCTCTCGCGGTGCGCCGAGCGCCACCCGCCGCTCGTGAAACGCCGGCGGCTTCACCCATTCCGCGCGCGACGCCCATCGTTTCTTCACACTAGCGCGGCGGCAACGGTTTGCTCCACGATCTTTCGCTGAAAACAGACCGGACGCTCATCAAAGGCTAACAACGATCGCGACAATGCCGGCTAAAGAACAAGCGCGGCAAGCATCGGCAAGTGGGGCGCGATGCGAACCCCGAAGGACACCGGCTCCTTCCGCAAACCCAGAGGTCGCTACGCATGAGTTTTGAAAACGGTCCCGTCGAGCAGTCGAAGCGGTTTTGGAGAGGGAAGCAAGACGCTTTTACCCTCGTTGAATTGTTGGTCGTCATCTCGATCATCGGGATTCTGGTGGCGATGCTGATGCCGGCGATCAACGCCGCGCGGGAGTCGAGCCGCTCGACGAGTTGCGCGAACAACCTGCGGCAGTTCGGCATCGGCATGACCGGACATAGCCAGCGTCACAGCGGCCTGTTCTGCTCGGGAGCCTTCGATTGGCAGCGCGACGGCGCGGTGACGGAGTTCGGCTGGGTGGCCGATCTGGTCAACGGCGGTCAGCCGGTGGGGCAGATGCTTTGCCCTTCGAACGAAGCGCGTGCCAGCCTGGCTTACGTCGATCTGCTCTCCACCAGTGTTGGCGCGGGCTGGGAGAACGCCTGTCTGAAGCCGCCGCTCGATGATTTGGACCGGATGCGCGGCAGCGAAGCGGAGTCGGTCGGCGGCGTCACGGTCGCCAACCCCTGCCGCACGATTCTCGAAGGACTCGACTATCCGCCTGGCTCGGGAAGCTCGGTCGATAGCTCGGGCGTCAACAGCGCGCGGACGCAGCTCATCGAGGAGCGGGTTTATCAGGAGAACTACAACACCAATTACACGGCAAGCTGGTTTCTCGTGCGCGGCGGATACAGCCCCGACTCTAGCGGCAATTTTCAGCCACGCGAAAGCGGGGCGAATTGCGGAAGTGATCTGCTCTCGCGCAACACGACCTATGGGCCGCTCAACGCGATTTACGTCGATTCGTCCCAGGTTTCCGCTTCAACCGTGCCGCTCATGGGCTGCGGCGCTCCGGCCGAGGGCGTGACGCTGCCGCAAACGGTGGGCGATCTGCCGCAGGGGAGTTTTGTCGTGCAGCCCTTCACGGCCGGGCCGCGGCTCAACCCCAGCATGAGCGCGCCGACCTTTTCGGGCAGTTCGACCTGGGAAGCAACGCTGAACAATCTGACCAATCAGTACGCCACGCTCCAAGACTACCGGGGCTTCTCGCCGGTCCACCGGGGGCAGTGCAATCTGCTGTTCGCCGATGGGCACGTCGAGAGCTTCACCGATCTGGACGGCGATGGGCTGATGAATAACGGCTTCGCCCCCGACGGGGCCAACGGCTTTGAGACGAACAACCCCAACGAGCTGCCGAAGGCCAAGGTCTTCAGCAAGTACTCGCTCCGCGCTCGCTAGGACAACTCTTCTTTTGACCAGATCAAGCTCCGCGAGCCAGCGCGGCAACACGGCGCGGGACCGGCGAGCGTTGCTCGCCGGCTATTGGCTACGCGAAGCGGACGAACCGCAGTAACGAACCGAACGCAAGGAGGTGCCTGCCGAGCAGTTTTGAAGGACGGAAGAAAAGCAGCATGGTTTCGGGTGCCCGTCACAGCAGATGCTTTCCGGCTGTCATGCGGCCAAAACTGCCCGAGGGGCGGTTGACCAAAGGGTGTCTTACTTTTTCGATTCTAGGAGATTTTGGAACATGGCTATTTCTCAGCGGAAAAACCTCCAGGGCTTCACGCTCGTCGAATTGCTGGTGGTGATCGCCATCATCGGCATCCTGGTGGCGCTCGTGTTGCCGGCGATCTCGCGTGCTCGCGAGTCGGCCCGTAGCGCCCAGTGCAAAAACAATCTACGTCAGTTCGGCCTCGGCTTTCACATGTTCGCCGACAAGGACCCGCAGAGCCGGCTTTGCAGCGGAGCCAATGACTTCGCCCGTGACGGATGCCTCGATACCTACGGCTGGGTGGCGGACCTGGTGAACCTGAACGCCGCGTTGCCGGGCGAAATGCTCTGCCCGAGCAACCCGCTGCGGGGCACCGAGAAGCTCAATGAACTGCTCGGGAATGACACCTCCGACGCCAAAGACGGAGCTTCCACGAGCCGCCTCAACGCCGGCGTCTGCGGCGCGGACAATTGGGCAGGGCTGTCGGGTTCCGGCGGCGGCGCCACGTTCGCCGGCACGGCGGCCAATAATCAAGAGCGGGCCGCGCTGGTTGCACGCGCCTTCCTCGACAAGGGCTACAACGCCAACTACGCGTCGAGCTGGTTCTTCTCCCGCGCGGTGCCGAAGTTCGACTTCGACGACTCTAGCACTCCGGCCACGATCCTCACCGGCGGCGATGCTTCGGGACAGGGCTTGAAGGGCGTCAACTCGACGACCGGACCGCTCCGTCGCCGCGTGCTGGAAACCGGCCCGGTCAATAGCTCCAACGTGCCGCTGCTGGCCGACTCGGCGCCAGGCGACATCGACGAAGCCACGCTCGCCACCGCGATCGCCTACGGGCCGCTGTTGGCCGACAACAGCACGGCCGACCCGTTCGCCAACGGCTCGGAAGAAACGAAGACGTTCCTCGAAGACGGCGAGCTGCTCTGCGAGACGATGAACGACGGTCCCGCCTTCTGGAATGCGAGCGACAACACGATCGACCTGATCGCCGCGCAGGGGGCTGACCTGACGACGCAGATCGAGTGCGAGATGGCCGGAAGCTGCCCCCCGCCGACCGACAGCAGCGACACGTATCTGCAAGATACCCGCGACTGGTACGCCGTCCACGGCGGCGGAAACAGCGCAAGCTGCAATATCCTGATGGCCGACGGCAGCGTGAAGGAGTTCACCGATCTGAACAACGATAAGTTCCTGAACCCCGGCTTCCCGGTCGACGACACGCTCGATCCGGCCGACTACGCGGTCGTCGGTTACACCGATAGCACGGTGGAACTGCCGCCGGGCCAGATCTTCAGCGGCGTGATGCTCATGAGTCTCTCGAAGCGTTCGGTCTTCGAATAAACCTAAGCAGAAAGAGCCGGCACTCGCGCAGTGCCGGTGGCGAAACGCCAAGCAGCAGGCGGGGGAGCGCTCCCTCGCCTGACTGCTTCTTGCCGCACTCGACGAGTTTTTGTCATGCGAATGGATCACGATATTGAGGTTGTGACGGCCATGAACGCTTTGCTCGTCTCTTTGCGGCCGGTTTTGATGCTTTTGGCGGCGGCGTTGCTGCTGACCGCCGGACCTGGATGCGCTCCACCAGAGGCGGCAGCAACGGCGCAGGCCGCTGCAGCGGGGCGCGACAGCGATTCTGCCTCCCCTATCACGCTGGCGAATGCCGCTCTGCGTGATGCAGCCCCCCAGCCCGCGCCGCGCGCGGTGGTCGAGGAGCCACGACATCATTTTGGCATCATGGACCCATTGCAGGTGGGGCGGCACACGTTTTTGATTCGCAACGAGGGAGATGCACCGCTGAAGCTCGCGGCGCACGCCACGACCTGCAAGTGCACGTTGATGGAAGTCGAGAACACGACCGTCCCTCCCGGCGGCGTCGGACGGGTACACATGGAATGGAATACGGGCGACAAACAAACGCCGCTCTACGGCCAGGGCGGAGAGGTGAAGACGAACGATCCGCAAAACGAGATCCTCTCGCTCCGCGTGCAGGGCGCGATCCGGCTGCGACTGGGAGCCGATCCGCCGCAGTTGCTCTTTCCGAACATCACGCCCACCAAACCGGCTCACCAAGAAACGGTCGTCTATTCCCGCGTTTGGAGAAACTTTCAGGTAGAGAACGTCACGTCCTCGATACCGGGTCTGAGTTGGAAGATCGAGCCGGCCGAACCGGCGACACTGGAAGAATACGAGGCGCTGAGCGGCTTTCGGCTCCGCGTGACGCTGCCGGAGGATCTGCCGCAGGGCGAGGTCAAAGGTTGGGTGCGGTTCGATGTGGTTTCAAACGACACCGGAGCGGACGAGCCGGTCAGCAAGAGCTACGAGTTGCCGCTGGAAGGAAAAGTCCTGCGACGAGTGGCGGTCTATGGCGCGGCGATTGATAACTTCGGCGTCGTCCATCTCGGGGCGCTGCCGGCGGGGCAGGGGAGCAGCACTCTGTTGCGACTCAAAGTGCGCGACCCCGATCCGGTGCTCAAGGTCAGCCAGATTGCGGTCGTGCCGGACTTCGTACGCGCGACGCTCAAGCCGCACGCGGACGCAGCACAGCACCCGGACCGCTACGAGTTGCATGTCGAAATTCCGCGCGACGCGCCGCCCTGTGTGCATCTGAACCCCCGCTTTGGCGAAGTCCGGCTCCAGTTCGAGCACCCGCGCGTTCGGGAGCTGCGCTTGCGGCTCGACTTCGCCGTGCTAGGAACGCAGTCCACCGCAGCGCGCTAGTTTCAGCACACCTCCGTCATCTCCACGCGAGAGCGCATGATGTCCCACCCGATGAAAAGCCGTCCCGTTCGCGCTGGCGGTCCCGAGAGCGTTGCGGGAAGCGACGAGTCTCACGGCGCGGAGCACGGCTTCTCCATCCGCTGCCACAAGTGCGACACCTCAAGTAGCGGCGACCGCAAGTTCTGTGGGCGGTGCGGCGCGCTGCTGTGGGAGCCGTGCGTCACCTGCGGGACTAAGAACCCGACGGGCGAGACGTACTGTGGTGGCTGCGGGTCGCAGCTTGAACCGGCACTAGCGGCTCTGCGCGACAAGTTGCAGTCGGGACTCGCCAACGCGGCCGCGCTTTGCGACGCGGGGCAGCTCGATCAGGCGGTCGCCGTGCTCGAAAAACTGCCGGTTCTTGCCCACTCGCTCCTAGCGCCGCTGAACGAGCAGCGGCAGCGGATGATGGACGGGCTGCCCGCCGAGCGCGAGCGGCTGGCGCAGGAAAGTGCGGCGGCGCTGGCCGCGGCGCGTCAATATGCCGAGGGGTTTGATTTCGATCGGACCGAGCGGGCGCTGCAGGCGGTGCCGCCGGCGCTTCGCAGTCACGAAGCGGAACAGTTGCTCGAAAGCGTGCAGCAGCGCAACCGTGCGATTGCCGCGCTCGAACAGGAGATTCGCCGCGAGGTGAAGACCAGGCAGACACATGCTTTGCTGGGCAAGGTGCAGCGGTTGCTGGAACTGAAGCCCGACCACCGCGACGGGCTTAAGCTCGCCGAGCAGCTTCAAGCCGCCCGTCGCCGGAAGCAGGAGCAAAGGGCCGTTCAGTTGTTCCAGACGGCGAAGCAGTATCTTGCCCAGCAGCAGTATGCGGCGGCCGTGGAGCAGTTGGCCTCCATCGCTGAGGGCGTGCGCACGGCCGAGATGCAGAAGCTCTACGACCAGGCGCGCGAGGTGGCGTGGATGGTGGAAAGTCTGCGAACGGCACCGGTGGTCGATGAGGTGTTAAAGGCGATCGCGGATCGGCTCGTCAAGATGATTCCGCACGACGGGCAGACGGCCCAACTGCGGCAGGCGCTCCACCAGCAGCTCAAGGCGAACGACGCGAAACCGGACTCGGTCTCGCCGGTCTGGGCGAAGCCGCCCGAGCGGACCCTGCTCGGCGTGCCGATCGACTGGGCCACTGGATTCCGGCGCTTGGAGTTGGCTGGCGACTGGTCCTCCGCGCAGCAGAGTGCCGGCCGCTTCGCGGTCGCCGTGGGATTGGCTCTGCAAGGACTGGGGCTAGCGCCGCAGCAGGTCAATCTGCTGCCGGCCGAGAAGCAGGGCTTGCTCGGCAAGCTGACGCCCAGGCTCCACAAACGCGACGGCAAGACCGCCTGGGGGCTTGATCTCAGCCCAACGGGTTTGAAGGCGGTGAAGCTCACGCTCGGCGCGGCCGGAAGTGCAACGGTCGAGGCGATGGAGCTGATCGAGCACGAAAAGCCGCTCACGCGGCCGGAAGCAGAGAACGAGCGGCCGGCGCTGGTTGAGCAAACGCTGCGGCGCTTGCTCGACAAGCACGACCTTGGGCGGAGCAAAATCTGCGTCGGCTTCTCCGGCGTGCGCGTGCTTGGTCGCTTCCTCAAGATGCCGCCGATCGAGGCGGCCAAGCTGCCGGACGCGATGGCCTACGAGGTGCGGCATCAAATTCCGATCGCGGCGGACGAACTGATTTGGGGCTACCATCTCCTTTCACCCGCGACAGATAGCAAGAAAAAGAAGCCGCCGGCTCCGGCTCAGGAACATGGCCAGCCCAACCCCGCGATGCGTGCGGTGCTTGTCGCGGCGAAAAGGATGCAAGTAAAGGAGCACTTGCTGGCCTTTCAGCAAGCCGGCCTGACGGTCGATCTGTTGCAAAGCGATTGCCTGGCGCTGCAGAGTTTTTTGCATTACGAATTTCCACAGTCTGCGCCAGAAGATACCGACCAGCCGCGCAAGGCACTGGCGATGGTCGACATCGGCAGCGACTCGACAAACGTGGTGATCGCCGGGCGAGGGGCACTGTGGTTCCGCAGCTTCGGGCGCGGCGGCGATGCGTTCAGCGGAGCGCTGATGCGGCGGTTCCGCCTCACGCACGCCCGGGCCGAGCAGCTAAAGAAGAACTTTGGCGGAGCGCCGCGCTTGAGCGAGGTCGATGCGGCGCTGGTGCCGGTCTTTGCCGAGTTCGCCAGTGAACTGCAGCGCTCGCTCACCGCGTTTCAAAACGAACATCCCGGCACGGAGATCGAACGGATGCTGCTATGCGGCGGCGGGTTGTTGATGCACGGACTCTATCGCTACCTGCAAACCGGCAAGTAAACGCCGAGCCGCTAGGTCATCTTCCGCACCAGCCAGTCGCCGAGCCGGGGCGAAAACTGCGCCAGCCCGAACAGCAGCCGCGCTTTGCCCGGAATGACCAACTCGGGATCGCGCCGCTCGCAGGCGCGTAAGATGCGCTCGGCGAGCCGGTGTGGGTCGAGCGCGCTGACCTTTACGCCGCCCCCAGGGCGCTTCGCTGCTTCCGGCAGGTCCGCCGATTGAGCGGCGTAGCGGTTGCCGGATTCGTCGCGGGCGATGGGTCCAGGGCAGACGAGCAGGACGTGCAGCCCTTGCGGCCTGAGTTCGAGCCGCAACTGTTGCGAATAAGCCGCCACGGCGAACTTGCTGGCCGGATACGCGCCCAAGTAGCGCGACGCCGACTTGGCGGCGAGCGAGCCAATATTGACCAGATGCCCCCGGCTCGCAAGCAGCCGCGGCGCGGCCGCGCGGGTGCAGCGCACGGTGGCGAGAAAGTTTAGCTCCCAGAGCGCTTGAAAATCGTCGGGGGTGGTCTGTAATGCTTCGCCCCGCGCCGAGCGTCCGGCGCAGTTGACGAGCAGATCAAGCCGATCGTAGCGCTCGGCTAGCGTCGCGAACAGGCGGTCCACGTCGGCTTGCTGGGTAAGATCGGCGGCGAAGCTCTGCACGTCGCCGCCGTGCTGCCGCAGCGCCGCCGCCGCCCGATCGAGCGCCGCTTGTCCGCGTGCGACGAGGGCGATGCGCGCGCCGCGCTGCGCGAGCTGCTCGGCGATCGCGCGTCCCAGCCCAGCCGACCCCCCCGTTACGACGGCAACTTGATTTTTCCAGTACTCCAAGATAAATCCTCGCTGCGAATAACCTATGGTTCCGGCAAGCCAATTGAACGCCAAAGCCCGCGCCCGTGCAACGGCAGCGTCCCCGTGTCTCGCCCACTCGCGCGGTTTGCTCCTTCTGGTCGGGTGCCACTGCTGGCTTGTCCAGCTGTGCCCTAGACCGGCATGACCTCGTGGATCGACTTTACCCAGCGAAGAGGTGGCGAGGAAGTTCCGCTTCGCAGACCGAGTCTTGCTCGGTTTCGCATTGCCGCTACCATGCTCGGCGGCAAATCAAGCTTGGTGGGGACCACTGCTGGACAAGCCAGCAGTGGCACCCGGCGCGACCGCCGGCGGGGCTTTTCCCCTCGCGGAAATTGCCGTGGTGGATTAACCTAATGGGTTTGCCGCCTGGCTGGTTGATCCGGCCGGTGCGGCAATGGGAAATGCGAGGCAGGCCGACCGGCGAATCGGTGCGCGCGCCGCGTCGTTGTAGACTGAACCGTTCGTTACTTTTGCACCCGTCTGTCAAAGCTATGCACACGCACCCCCGAGATTTCCGCGAATCGGCCCGCACCAAAATTGTCGCCACGGTGGGGCCGGCTTGCCAGGATGAGGACCGGCTCGCCGAGTTGGTCGAAGCCGGCGCCGATGTTTTTCGTCTGAACATGGCGCACGGCTCCCCCGCAGTCCACACCGAGACGGTCGAAAAAATCCGCCGCGTGAGCGAGCGGCTCGACCAGCCGATCGCCGTGCTCGTCGATCTGGCCGGGCCGAAGATTCGCCTCGGCGAACTACCCGGCGGCAAGATCGAATGCCAACTCGGCGAGCATTACGACTTTGTCCGGGGCGAGGAGAGCACCGCCACCGAACTGAGCAGCACCTACGAATCGCTCGTCGACGAAGTGAACGTGGGCGATACGCTCATGCTGGCCGATGGAACGGTCAGTATGCGGGTGCTCGAAAAGCAGCCCGACCGGCTCCACTGCGAGGTCGTGCAGCGCGGCACGATTCGCAGCCGGCAGGGGATCAATCTGCCCGGCGTGCGGCTGAGCGTGCCGACGATGAGCAAGGACGATATTCAGCATGCGATGTGGGCGGCTCAAGCGGGGGCCGACTTCGTGAGCCTCAGTTTCGTCCGCTCGCCGGACGATGTGCGGCAGCTCCGCGAACTGCTGCGCGCATACGGCTCGAAGGCCAACGTGATCGCGAAGATCGAAAAATTCGAGGCACTCGAACGGCTCGAAGAGATCGTCGACGCGGCCGACGCGGTGATGGTGGCCCGCGGCGATCTGGGCGTGGAAATCGACGTGGCTCGGATGCCGATGGAGCAGAAGCGAATCATTGCCACCTGCCGCCGCTACCAACGGCCGGTGATCATCGCCACGCAGATGCTCGACAGCATGCACCACTCGCCGCGCCCGACCCGCGCCGAGGCGACCGACGTGGCGAACGCGATTCTCGACGGCGGCGATGCCTGCATGCTCTCGGGCGAAACGGCGATCGGCGAGTTTCCCCGCGAAGCGGTCGAAATGATGCACCGCATCGCGCTGGCGACCGAGGCTCAACTGAAAAACTATCCGCCTCCGGCGAAAGCCGAACATGCCGTGCGCGGGCTGCACGAGATCACCCAGTCGGTCGTCAACGGCGCTAGCGCCATCGCCCAGGGTTTGAAGGCGAAGCTGCTCGTCGTCGCCAGCCGCACCGGCGCGACGGCGCTGGCCGTGTCGAATCAGCGGAGCTTTGTGCCGACCGTGGGCGTGAGCGACTCGGAAACCACGCTCCGCCGCATGTGTCTGTACTGGGGCGTCACGCCGCTGCGGGGCATCCAAGGCCGCAACGTCGAGCAACTGATGAAGCACGCCGACGAGTGGGGCTACCGCTGCGGCTGCCTCAAGAAAGGCGACCGCATCGTGCTCGTCGGCGGCTCGCACCTGACCGCCGGCGTCCACGACATTCTCGTCGTGCACGAAGTCGATGGCGAGGGCAAAGGCAAGTAGTGCTGTAAGCTGCAAGCTACGGGCTGCAAGCTACAGGCTGTAGGCTTTGATGCGCCCTCCGCCCTCCGCCTTTCCTCCGCTTCGGGGGCTTCCGCTCTCGCGGTGCGCCCCCGCCACCCGTGCGGCTAGGTGTTGCGCCGACGGCGCTGCGTTTCTTGCTGACACTCGCGGGCGGCTTCGCGCCAGGCCAGGTGGAGCATGAGCACGAAGCAGCTAATGATGAGCGTGGCGATCGCGCCGATTGCGGCTGCCGAACCGGCGGCGAGAAAAACGGCTCCGGCCGAGACAGGCTTGATTGAGCCGAAAGCGAGCAGCGCGGCGGTGGCCGTGCCGCTTGCGATTGCCGCCGCGAGCGCGAGCAGCAACAGCCCTCGCCCCAGGGGCCGCTTTTGGTAAAGTTGCGAGCGTTGCGACTTCCGCAGCCGAGGGCGGGGCCGCAGTGCTTGCTCGGGAAGCGGTTGCTCCGCGCCGCTCGTCCTCCGCGCCGTGCCGATGGCATTGCCGGCCACGTGCCCCACGATCAAGAGCAAAAGTAAGATCAGCATCGCTCCGGCGGCCATGCCAATCGCGGCCACCACGGCGCTCAGCACCGCCAGCGCGGTCACGAGCCAAAAGAGCGACTTGAGCCTGAACTGCGGAGGATGAAACAGCGGACTATCGGCATGCGAAGGAGTTGGCTCAGTCACGGTCGCAGTTCCTTGTCTCAGCGCCGGCGGGCTAGCGTCTCGTCCGCTTGCAATCGCAAGCCACGTCCTTCCCGCGCAGGCGGGAATCCAGAGCGCGTGGTCCCCGATCTCTAAAGCGTGCCGGCGCTCCCCGGTAGCGCGTAAGCGGCTAAGGGGGCCTGGAGGCCGCGGGCGAAAAAAGGTGCAGCACATGGGAGAAGGGAAAGGCTGGCGCGCTCTGGTCCCCAATCCAACATCCACCATCCAACATCCAAAATCCCCTGTCCCGCCCTGCGACGGGAAGAACGCTTCCGCCGGTGTATTCTAGGAAGCCGGGCACACGCCGCCCATCGCGGAGAGTCCCGGCGGTGCGCCGGATTTTTCCCGACGGGGGCTTCCGCTCTCGCCGTGCGCCACCTGTCATCCCCATCCCATCCACCATCCAACATCTACAACCGGGGGCTTCCGCTGTCGCGGTGCGCCCCCGCCACCCATCACGGTGCGCCCCCGCCACCTGTCACCGCCGTCCGCCGGGCAGGGCCGCTTGCCAGAGTGCCGGGCAGGATTCACAATAGCGAGTCGATTGAAACGGCCCTGCCTGCTCCACCTGGGTGGGGCTGGAACCCTGGCGAAACAACCTCTGTTCTCTGGAAACTTTTTCGATGCCTAGCTGCGTACTTGCTTACTCGGGCGGTTTGGACACTTCGGTCATCCTGGGCTGGCTACAAGACGAAGGGTACGACGTCCACTGCGTCTACGTCGATCTGGGTCAGCCGTGCGAAGACCGCGAAGCGATCATGAAGAAGGCCCGCGACAACGGAGCCAAGAGCGCGCGGCTGATCGACGTGCAGGAAGAACTCTGCCGCGACTTCGCCTTCCCCGTCATGCAGTGGCAGGCCAAGTACGAAGGCATCTACCTGCTGGGGACCTCAATCGCGCGGCCGTTGATCTCGAAGGTCTGCCTCCAGGTCGCCCGCGAAGTCGGAGCCGACGCCTACGCCCACGGCGCGACGGGCAAAGGGAACGACCAGTGCCGGTTCCAACTGGCGGCCGAGGCGCTCGATCCGTCGATCCAGATCATCGCTCCCTGGCGGATCGAAAAGTTCCGCAACCAATTTCCCGGCCGCCGCGAAATGATCGACTACTGCGAGCGGAAGGGCATCCCGGTCAAAGCCTCGATCGCCAAGCCGTATAGCTCGGACGAAAACTGCCTGCACATCAGCTACGAGGCGGGCAAGCTCGAAGAACTCACCACCAACGGCTATGAGACGGTGGACTTTGGCATGACCGTCTCGCCACAGCAGGCTCCCGACAAAGCGGAGCGGGTGACAATCGGCTTCGAGTCGGGCGTGCCGATCACGCTCAATGGGGAAAAGAAATCGGCGCTGGCAATGGTCCGCGAGCTGAACCAAACGGCCGGCCGCAATGGCGTGGGCCGCATCGACATCGTTGAAAACCGCTTTGTCGGCATGAAAAGCCGGGGCGTGTACGAGGCTCCCGGCATGACGACGCTCTACGCGGCGCACGCGCTGCTGGAACAACTGACGCTCGACCGCGACCTGACGCATCTGCGCGACCGGCTCGCGCCGGAAGTGGCCGAGATGGTCTACTACGGTT
>CAYZVT010000028.1:0-20280 GCA_964481585.1 uncultured Pirellulales bacterium | reverse complement strand
TAGAGTCGGGCGCGCCGGTGCTGACGATCGTGGGCAAGACGCATGACTTTCATGTGACCGAGGTGCTCCGCGTCTCGCTCGAAGAAAATCTGGCCATGATCGGCGATACGATTCGCTATCTGCGCGAGATGGGACGCGAGGTGATCTACGACGCCGAGCACTTTTTTGATGGCTGGAAAGCCAATTCCGAATACGCCCGGCAGACGATCCGCGCGGCGGCCGAAGCGGGCGCATCGCTCGTGGTGCTCTGCGACACCAACGGCGGCAGCATGCCCGATGAAATTGCCGCGCTGACGAAAGAAGCGATCGCCGCGCTGCCGGTGCCGGTCGGCATCCACTGTCACAACGATTGCGAACTGGCCGTGGCCAATTCGCTCTCGGCCGTCGAGGCCGGCGCGGTGCAAGTGCAAGGGACGATCAACGGGCTGGGCGAACGCTGCGGCAATGCCGATCTGATCTCGGTGATGGCGAACCTCGGTCTCAAAAAGCAAGGCTACGAGGTGCTCCAGCCGGGCAAGCTCGAACACCTGACCGAGCTGTCGCGCTACGTCTACGAGACGGCCAACATGCACTACCGCCCGGGGCAGCCGTTTGTCGGCCCCAGCGCGTTTGCCCACAAGGGGGGCATGCACGTGCATGCCGTCGCTCGGGCGGCATCGAGCTACGAGCACATCCCGCCGGAGAAGGTGGGCAACGAGCGCCGCGTGCTGGTCAGCGAGCTGTCGGGCCGCTCGAACATCGTCGCCCGCACGACCCGGCACGATCTGCAAGAAAACCGGGAGCTGATGGACAAAATTCTCGCCCAGGTCGTCGATCTGGAAAACCAGGGCTACCAGTTCGAGGCGGCCGAGGCCTCGTTCGACCTGTTGGTCAACCGCTGTGCCGGCACGTTCCGTCCGCACTTCGAGCGGCTCAACTACCATGTGAATGTCGAAACCGACCGCGAGGGCCAGGTCACGACCGAGGCCACCGTCAAACTCCGGCTGGGCGAGGAGATTCGCCACGAAGTGGCCGAAGGCGACGGGCCGGTGAACGCCCTGGACGCCGCGCTGCGAAAAGCGCTTAATGGAGCTTTCCCCAGTCTGGAGAAGATGCAGCTCGTCGATTACAAAGTACGGGTCATCAACTCTGAAGCCGCCACGGCCGCCTGCGTCCGCGTCATCATCGAGAGCCGCGACGAAACGGATGTTTGGGGCACGATCGGCGTCGACGAAAACATCATCGAAGCCAGTTGGCACGCCCTCGTTGACAGCTTTGAGTACAAGCTCTCGAAGGACGAGCAGCGCCGCGCGGGCGGCTAGGGCGGATTTCAAAAGCGGAAAGCGGAAAGCGGAAAGCGGAAAGCGGAAAGCCGGGCTGACGCCGATGGCGGAAATTTTTCTGATGGCTGACGGCTGATAGCTAACGGCTGACCGCTTCCGAAACGACTCATTCAAAGCCATAAGCAATGACCAGCGCAGCGACTTCCGGCAGTGAGCTTCCCAAACAGTACGATCACGACCAGGCGCAGCAGCGCTGGTACCGGTTTTGGGAGGAGAAGGGCTATTTCCATAGCGAGCCGAACTGGAAGACACCCTACACCGTTGTCATTCCGCCCCCGAACGTGACCGGCGCGCTGCATCTGGGGCATGCGCTCAATAACACGCTGCAAGACATTCTAATCCGCTGGAAACGGATGCAGGGCTTTAACGCGCTCTGGATTCCCGGCACCGATCATGCCGGAATCGCCACGCAAGCGGTTGTCGAGCGACGGCTGTTTGAAGAAGAAGGGCTGACGCGGCACGACCTGGGCCGTGAAAAACTCGTCGAGCGGATTTGGAAGTGGAAGGACGAGTACGAAGCCCGCATCCTGGCGCAGCTCAAGCGGATGGGCTTTAGTTGCGACTGGCAGCGGACGCGCTTCACGCTCGACCCGATCTGTGCCCGCGCCGTGCGGCGCACGTTTTTCAGCCTCTTCCGTGAGCAGCTTATTTATCGCGGTAAGCGGCTCGTCAATTGGGACACCTTTCTGCAAACGGCCGTCAGCGATGACGAGGTGTTCCATGAGACGGTCCAGGGGAATTTTTGGCACTTCCGCTATCCGGTGATCGATCCCCAGCCGGGCGAGCCGGCGCATGTGGAAATCGCCACCACGCGGCCCGAGACGATGCTCGGCGATACGGCCGTGGCGGTGCATCCCGACCCAGCCGCGGCGCTCGACAAGGCGGAAGCTGAGCTGCGCGCCAAGTTGGCCGAAGCGCCGCCGAAAGAACGCGAGCCGATCGAGCAGCGGCTTGCGGAACTGGCCGAGCGGCGGCGGACGCGCTTGCCGCGACTGGTTCAACTGCGCGACATGGCCCGCGATGGCCGGCAGGTGATGCTCCCGCTGTTGGATCGGGCGATTCCGCTGGTGCTCGACGAGTGGGCGAAGCCGGAACTGGGCACCGGCTGCGTCAAGATCACGCCCGCGCACGACCCGAACGACTACGAAGTGGGCTTGCGCTGCGAACTGCCGATGATCAACATCCTCAACCCCGACGGCACGCTCAACGATAGCGCCGGTCCCTATCAGGGCCTTTCGATCAAGCAGGCCCGCGAGGCGGTGGTGGCCGATCTGGAAAAGGCGGGGCTGCTCGGCGACGTGGAAGATCGCGAGATCGACCTGGCTCACTCCGACCGCTCCAAAACGCCGATCGAGCCGTACCTGGCCGACCAGTGGTTCGTGCGCATGGAGCGGCTCGCCCAAATGGCAATGGACGCCGTGAGCGACGGCCGCGTGAAAATCATCCCCAGCCGCTACGCCAAGGGCTATCAAGACTGGCTCGGCGAAAAGCGCGATTGGCCGGTCGGGCGGCAACTTTGGTGGGGGCACCGCATCCCGATCTGGTCCAAAACGTTTCACGACGAGATCGAACTCGACGCGGCGCTGGCCCGGCTTGAGCATGACAAGCACATCAAAGCTGGTCGGGTCACGTTCCAAGTCGAGCTTGACCCCGAACGGCAGTCGGCCGAAGCGCACGACCAGACCGTGCATGGGGCGTCGAAGGTGCGACTCCCTTACGGCACGCTGCATCTCTGCATTGATGAAGACGATGCCGAACTGGAAAAGCACTACGAGTCGCTCGGCTTCCAGCAAGAGAGCGATGTGCTCGACACCTGGTTCTCCTCGGCGCTGTGGCCCCATTCGACGCTCGGCTGGCCGGAAAAAACGCCGGAACTAAGCTACTACTACCCGACCAGCACGCTCGTCACCAGCCGCGACATCATCACGCTCTGGGTGGCGCGGATGGTGCTGATGGGCCTGCACAACATGGGCGAGGTGCCCTTCCACGAGGTTTACATCCACCCCAAAATCCTCGACGGCTACGGCGAGGGGATGAGCAAGTCGAAAGGCAATGGCGTCGATCCGCTCGACGTGATCGACAAGTTTGGGGCCGACGCGCTGCGGTTTGGGATCGCCTATCTGACGACCGAGACGCAAGACGTGCGGCTGCCGGTTGATTTTGAGTGTCCCCATTGCCAATCGCTTGTTGAGCAGACGAAGAAGAACCGCGTGCAGCCGCGCGTCGAGTGCCCCAAGTGCGGCAACTTTTTTGCGACGCAGTGGGCGAGCAAGCCGGCAGACAAGGCGCTGCCCCGCGCGGCGGTGGTGAGCGAGCGATTCGAGCTGGGGCGCAATTTCTGCAACAAGCTCTGGAACGCTTCGCGCTTCGCGCTGATGAACCTGCAAGGCTACACGGCCGGTCCGGTGGGCGATAAGGAACTGGCGGTCGAGGACCGCTGGCTGCTCAGTCGGATGGCGACCGTGACCGAGCAGGTGACGGCGGCGCTGGAGCAGTACCGTTACTCCGACGCGGCGCGGATGCTCTACGACTTTGCCTGGGATGAGTTTTGCAGCTTCTATGTCGAAATGGTCAAATCGCGCCTGCAAGACCCCAACAGCGGCCAAGCCGCGCGGCGCGTGCTTGCGCACGCGCTCGACACGCTGCTGCGGCTGTTGCACCCGATCATTCCGTTTTTGACCGAGGAAGTCTGGCAGCGGCTCGCCAAGATCGCGCCCGAGCGGGGACTGCTGCAGCCGGTGCTAGTGGCCGAGAGTGTGATGGTTGCTCCCTGGCCGAGCGCGGACAAGACGCGGCAAGACGCCGAGATCGAGCAGCGGTTCGCGCAGTTCCAGACGGTGCTCGGCGGGCTGCGCGAAATCCGTAGCAGTCAAAACATCGCGCCCCGCGAGCCGCTAGAGTTTCACGTCCGCTGTGAGCCGGCGCTGGCCGAACTGCTGCGTCCGATGGAGCCGTACTTTCTGTCGATGGCCAACGCCGCCGCGTGCAGTTGGGGTCCCGACGTGCAGCCCCCCGAGACGAGCGCCAACCGCACGCTCGCCGGCTGCGAAATCTACGTGGACATGAAAAACTTTATTGATGTCGAGGCGGAGATTGCCCGCAACACGAAAGAGGTGCAGCGTCTGGAAGGGCTGATCGCGGGCAAAGAGAAGCAGCTTTCCAACCCCAACTTCGTCGAGCGTGCCCCGGCGGAAGTTGTGCAGCAACAGCGCGCTAGTTTGGAACAAGCCCGCGCCGATCTGGTGCGCGTGCAGCAAACGCTCGACACGCTCCGCCGGCAACAGTAGCGCCGCGCCTCCTTAGCGCGCGAACAAATTGTTCTCCGCCGATTCTGCGCGCCGGTTAGTTCCTGTGCCCGTCCTTCCCACGCAGGCGGGAACCCAGAGAGTAGAGCCGAAAGTCTGGATTCCCCCCTGCGCGGGAAGGACGTGGTTGGCTGATCGCTGACGGCTGGATTCCCGCCACCCTTCCGTCGCGCAACTGCCAGCGGACTAACCCGGTACGCGCTTGAGGTAAGCTAAGCAGCGTGCGAGAAGCTATCGTCTTGCCGCGGCGCGATTCTTTCTCGCCGCTACTAGCTTCTCCGCCAGCGGAGCTCTTATAATCTAGTCTTCACAGGAGGATGAGCGTCTTTTCTTCCCGCCAGGGCTTCACGTCTGAGCAGGTGGTGTCTCCCATGCCGGTCCAAATGGAATTGTCGCGGATTATCATCAGCGAGATCAACGACCAACAGGTGATCTATCTGAAAGAGGTTGACGGCAACCGCACGTTTCCGATTCTGATAGGGATTTTCGAGGCGACGAGTATCGACCGCCGCGTAAAAAATTACCAGTCGCCACGGCCATTGACGCACGATTTGATCTGCAGCATCGTCGACAATCTGGGGGCCGAGGTCCAGGACGTGGTGATTAGCGAGCTAAGGGAACATACCTACTACGCTCGGCTGCGACTGCGCTTCGAGGGGGAATTGGTCGAGATCGACGCCCGTCCGTCGGATGCCATCGCGGTGGCCGTGACCTGCAGTCCGGCGGTGCCGATCTACGTCTCCGAGGAAGTGCTCGACGACGTACTTGGCGAGTAGCAACCGCCGCGCGCGCTGCGCCTGAGCGTTTTCTTTGTGGCCGTTTCGGCAGAGCCTGCGCCCGGCGTCGGTGCTCTTTTCGAAGCGCCGCCTTCTGTCTGCCCCTCCATCGCACGGGGCGAGCTTTTGGCTACAATGGAGTGAGACGAGCGGGGGTAGCGAGCCGTGGCATGGGGACCGGCCGTGCCGGCCGCGCGGCAGTAGCGGGGAGCGCGAGCGGAGCGGTGCGTCGGCGACTTTTACGGTTCTATGGCAAGAAACGGGGCGAACGCCGCACCGGGTCGCAGCGGCTCGGCAGCTACGGCGAGGCGGTGTTTTATGCTGCGCTGTTGCTGCTGGGGACCGCGACCTTCTATCTTTTGCTGACGCGGATGATTCTGCCCGAGTGGCAAGCCAATCGCCACTTCGTGCCCGGCCAGTGCGTCGTCACCGGCAAGGCGATCGGCACGATCGAGGTCGAAGGCCGCGACATGCACCGCCCCGAGCTACTCATCAAGTACGAGAGTCAGGGGAACACGTACAAGACGTGGACCTACGACATCAACCAGCACCTCTACCCCTACAGCCGCAGCCAGACCGAGGAGATCCTCGCGCAGTTTGAGACCGGCCAGACCTATGCGTGCTGGTACGACCCGTCAAACCCCGAGCGCGTGGTGCTCGTGCGCGGCTATAGCTGGTGGTTGTGGCTGCTGTTGATTTTGCCGGCGTCGTTCGTCGTCGTGGGGCTGGTGGGCACGGTCCGGGCGCTGTTGCAGACCGGCACTTCCGCCGAGCGGCGGGCGGCAATGGCGCAGCGCGCGGCGCATCTGGATCTGTTCGACGAGGCGCCGGAGCAGGGGCAGCGCTTTCCGAGCATCCCCAGTCTCACGCCGATCACCGACAGCCCCGGCACGCAGCTTGCCTATCGACTGCCGACCGATGCCGCGCCGGGCTGGAATCTAGCGGGCGTGCTGCTGATCTGCGTACTGTGGAATAGCTTTGTGCTCTGGTTCGCCCTCGCCAACCTGCACGGCCATCTGGTCGGCGAAGGCGATTGGTGGACCACGCTCGGGCTGCTGCCTTTTGCGGCTGCCGGCGTGGTGCTGGTCTGGTACGCCGTGCGGCAAGTGCTGATGCTCGCCGGATTGGGGAGCACGCGCATCGAAGTCTCCAACCACCCACTCGTACCGGGACACACCTACCAACTCTACTTAACCCACAGTGGGCGGCTGCGCCGCAAGTGGCTCGAAGTGTCGCTCATCTGCCAAGAGAAAGCCACCTACCGTCAAGGGACCGACACCCGCGTCGAGAAGGTAGCGGTCTACGAACAAACGCTGCTCAAAGCTGGACCCGCAGGCGATGGACAGCCGGGAGCGCTCGAAGAAAGCTGCGATCTGCATGTGCCCGAAGCAGCGATGCACTCGTTTCTATCGAGCCACAACGAGATCAAATGGCATCTCGCCGTGCGCAGCGAGATGGAAAGGGGCCAGGTTTACCACCGCGAGTTTCCCGTGATCGTTCACCCGCCGGACGATCGGAGGAACCGGCCGTGAGCGGCGCGCAGATCACCTTCGAGTTCGACGAACATCCGGGGCTGTACTGGCCCGGCGATGTGATTGCCGGCCACTACTTTGTCCATGTCGCCGATCCGGCCGACGTGCGGGCGTGCGAGGTGTCGGTCCTCTGGCACACGCTCGGCAAGGGGGAGGAGGACATGGCGGTCCACTACTTCAAACGCGAGACCTTCGACGAACAGAACGTCTTCGACGTGCAGACGCCGCACCGCTTCGGCGCCGAGCTTCCCAACAGTCCGCTGAGCTACGATGGCCGCATCGTCAAGATCGCCTGGTGCGTGCGGGTGCGCGTCTTTTTGCGCAAAGGCCGGGAAGCGGTGAACGAACAGCCGTTCCAACTTGGCGCCACCCCGCGGCCGAAAGTCGAGCCGCCCCGCGAGGTGGAGCAAGAACAACACGAGCCGCACGAATAGCACGCTGCTGCCTGCGGGCAAATCCTCCGGCGCAATGGCATGCCGACCCACTCGCCCAACAACCCGTTTGCCACCCGCTGGGTGCGGCCGGGCGCGATCGACTACCACTTTCCCGCAGGCGAGAGTGCCGCGCGGCTGGTCGAGCGGCTTCGCGCGCAGCACTGGTGCGGCGCGATCACGGGACCGCATGGGGCGGGCAAATCGACGCTCCTGGCAAGCCTCTTGCCGGCACTGCGCCAGGCGGGACGCGAGGTGCTCGTCCACGCGCTCCACGACGGCCAGCGCCGATTGCCAGCGGAACTAGCCGACCCATCAAGCTGGACGCCCCAGACGCAAATCATGGTCGACGGCTACGAACAACTCAGCTATTTCAGCCGCGCACGGCTCCGCCGCCGCTGCCGCCGCGCCGGGTGCGGGTTGCTCGTCACCGCGCACGCTTCGGTTGATCTGCCGACCCTCCTCCACGTCGAGCCAAGTCTCGCTCTCGCCCAACAACTCGCCGCCCAACTCACCCGCGACGCCCCGCCACTGATCCACCCCGACGACGTTCGCCGCGCCTACGAGCACCACCACGGCAACCTCCGCGACACGCTCTTTGCGCTCTACGACGTCTTCGAGCAACGCCGAGCATAGCGGGCGGCTGCGAGCTACAGGCTACGAGCTGCGAGCTAAAAGCTCCGAGCTTCCTGACATCCGTAGCTCGCAGCCTGCAGCCCGCAGCCTACAGCTCTCCGCTTTTGAACCCGCCCTCCGCCCTCCGCCTTTGTAAATCTTTCACCACGATTGCAGAATCGCCGAGGATTTCTTTTGATCTGCCGCTCGCGGCGTGGTAGATTGTTCGCTCGCTTGCTCGCCTCTGGAGCAGCCTGTCACGCAAAATATGCTCAAGCGAGACATTCTGGGACAAAGAGCGCCATCGGGGCGTGACGAACCGTGACAAAGCGAGCCATTGCCGCACGCACGCGACGCGATTTGGCACGCTCGTGTCACGCTTTTGTCACGGCGGCCTTTGCCGAGACGCTCGCTCGGCCGGCATAACCGGCACGCTCGCTACGTCCGGTCTTTCCAGCGCGGAAATGAACGGCATGGCCGTGGGCTGCGTCGTTACCAAGGCGGCAGTTCGTGACCTACGTTTGTGCAAACTGGGTAGTCTTCGTCGGTCGGGCGGAACTGCCGCTGCGCGCACCTTTTCGCTAGTCGCTCTAGTTCGCCTAGCAGGAAGTTGTTCCCAAATCGCGGCGGCACGCGGCTTGCTCCTAGAAGACGTGCGTTCACCTGGCTTAAATACGAGAGAGGATCTGTACCGCTTCTGCCTGTTGCACGGCGCACGACTGTCGGCGCGCTGGCGGCGGAGCACTCGCAGTTCTTGCACGAGGGAAACCATGTTGCACAACAAGATTCACGCGCTTCTGGTCGCTCCGCTGGCGGCCCTGGTTTTGACGGTCAGCCCGGCCGAGTCGCAGGCCTTCTGCGGCTTGTTCGATTGGCTCTTTCACAAAGACCCGGTGGTGGCCCCGCTGGCCGCCAATCCTTGCCCCACGCCGACGACCGTGGCCTACCAGCCGCGGACTTCCTACCGGCTCGGCTTTACCAGTGTTCCGGTGACCCGGATGACGCCGGTGACGAGCTGCGATCCTTGTACCGGCACGGCGGTGACGGCCTACCGCCCGACCACGACTTACGTGCGTCGCTTTGGTTTCGTTCCCTACACGACCTATCGCCCGGTCGTGGTGCCGGTGGCTGCTCCGGTCGCGACCGGCTATGCTCCGGCTTTCACGTCGGCCGTGGCGACCGGCGGCTGCGCGAGCGGCAACTGCGGAACGCCGACGACCTACTATTCGCCGACCGTCAGCAGCGGTTCAAGCTGCTGTGGCGCGGGGGCCGCGCCGAGTGCGACCTACGCGCCCGCACCGGCGACGACCTACGCCCCGGCTCCGGCGACCACGATCACGCCGGCTCCTGCCACCAGCTACGCACCCACGCCGTCGCCGACGTATACTCCGCCGGCGACGGTCGCGCCGCAACCGACTCCGGCTGAGCAGCCCTCGACGAGCGAGCCGCGCACGTTCATGCGTGAGCCGCTCGGTGGGGGCGAGCCGGCCGAAACCGAGGCGCCGCAGTTGCAGCCGATCCCCGATTCGTCGATGAAAAGCTCGCCGAGCGGCTTGTTCCGCGCTCCGCAGTTGCTCGACCCCGAGGACAAGGCGGCGGAGCATAAGCGCGGCGTGCGCGTGATCCCGGCCGTGCATGTGCAAGCGGCCGAATCGACGCAAGAGGAACTCGACGCCGCAGGCTGGCGGGCTGCCCGCTAAGGCCCCCTCAGTAAAAACCGCAAAGCCGGCGCTTCGCTTCCTCGGGAATCTCGTGCACCCGAGCGCGGCGAAGCGCCGGCTTTTTTGCGCGCCGCTGAAGGGGGAGTTCGATAGAATGGCGGCGGAGGGCGGAGTGCGGAAACAAAAGCGGAAAGCGGAAAGCGGAAAGCCGGACATTGGTTACGGTTTCACTGACCGCTGACGACTGATGGCTAATAGCTACCGGCCATGCACAATCCACAGATCTCTGCGCTGCTGGACGAAATTGCCGACCTGCTTGAGTTTCAGGGGGCGAATCCGTTTCGGCTGCGCGCTTATCGTAACGGCGCGCGGACGATCGGCGAATTGCAGGAGCCGGTCGGGGGCATCTTGGCTGATCCCGATCGCAAACTGACCGATCTGCCGGGCATTGGGCAGGACCTGGCCGAAAAGATCGAAACGCTCGTGGCAACCGGCACCCTGCCGCTGCTGGAACAACTGCGCTCGGAGGTGCCCGAGAGCGTCTTGGCCCTGCTGCGGATTCCGGGACTGGGGCCGAAGCGGGCGGCAACGCTCTTTCGTGAGCTAAAGATCACGACGCTCGACCAGTTGCGCGCCGCCTGCGAGGCGGGCAAGGTCCGCGAGCTGAAAGGCTTTGGCCAAAAGACCGAGGAGACGATTCTGGCCGGTCTGGAGCTGGCGGAAAAAGCCACCGAGCGCACCTATTGGGCCGAAGCCGAGCCGCTCGTCCGCGACTTGCTCGCCCACATGCGCGCGCTGCCCGCCGTGCGCCGGATCGAAGCGGCCGGCAGTTATCGGCGCGGGCGTGAAACGGTCGGCGATCTCGATCTGCTCGCCGATGCCGACGACGTGGAGGCGGTGATGGACCACTTCGGCCAGTTCCCCGGCGTCGAGACGACGCTTGCCCGTGGCGATACGAAGATGTCGGTGCGGATGCACAGCGGGCTGCAAGTCGATCTGCGCGTCGTGCCGGAAAAGTCGTTCGGCGCGGCGCTGCAATACTTTACCGGCTCGAAAGATCACAACGTCGTGCTGCGCGGCAAGGCGAAAGACCGGGGCTTGAAGATCAGCGAGTACGGCGTGTTCCGCGTCGAAAAAGGGGGCGAGACGTATCTCGCCGGGCGGACCGAGGAGGAAGTCTACGCCGCGCTCGATTTGCCCTGCTTTCCACCCGAGCTGCGCGAGGCGCGGCAGGAGTTCGATTGGGCGGCGTCCGGCAAGCTGCCGGAGTTGGTGCAAGTGGCCGACATTCGCGGCGATCTGCACATGCACACGACCGAGAGCGATGGCAAAGCGACGCTCGAAGAAATGGTGCTCGCGGCCAAGTCGCGGGGACTCAAGTACATCGCCATCACCGATCACTCGAAGCGCGTCAGCATGGCCCACGGCCTCGACGGCGCCCGACTGCGCAAACAGTGGAAAGCGATTGACAAGCTCAACGCGACGCTCGACGGCTTCACCGTGCTTAAAGGGGTCGAGTGCGACATCCTTGAAAAAGGGGGGCTTGACCTTCCGGATGATGTGCTTGCCGAAGCCGATTGGGTCGTGGCGAGTATCCACTACGGCCAAAAACAGTCGCGCGAGCAGATCACCGAGCGGATGCTCGAAGCGATCGAGAACCCGCACGTCTCGGCGGTTGCCCATCCGTCCGGGCGGATCATCAACCGCCGTAAGCCGTACGAAGTGGATTGGGACACTGCGTTCAAAGCGGCGGCGAAGCATCACACGCTGATGGAACTCAACGCCAGTCCTTACCGGCTCGACCTGGACGATCTGGCCTGCGCGACCGCCAAGCGGTACGGCATTGCGATTGTCATCAGCACCGACGCCCACAGCCCCGAAGGGCTTGACGTGCTCCGCTACGGCATCCTGCAAGCCCGCCGCGCCGGGCTGACGAAGGCCGACGTCGCCAACACCCGCACTTGGCCGCAGCTCAAAAAGCTGCTCGGGCGGTCGTAGAGGAAGGCGGAGGGCGGAATGGATGGTTGCGGGCGTGTCCTTCCCGCGCAGGCGGGAATCTAGTGAGGAGACGCCAGAGGCTGGACTGCCGCCTGCGCGGGAAGGACGTGTGCCCCCATGCGTGACTGCACCTGCCGCACGCGGGGCGGTTGACCATCCGGCGGCGGCAGTTCTATACTCGACGACTTGCCGTTGCGGCGGCGCTCGAAGCGGTACTTCTTTCTTGGTCCGAGAGTTGGCATGAAAATCCACGAATTTCAGGCAAAACAGATTTTGCGCGACTCCGGCGTGCCGGTGCCCCGGGGCATCGTCGCGCGTTCGGCCGACGAGGCCGCCGCGGCGTTCTCGGAGCTTGGCGGCAAGCTGGCCGTCGTCAAAGCCCAGATCCACGCCGGGGGACGCGGCAAGGGGACGATCCAGTCCAATCCGCAGCAGCATGGCGTGCAGCTGGTCCGCTCGGCCGACGAAGCCCGCACCGTCGCGGGGAACCTGCTCGGCCAGTCGCTCGTGACGATCCAGACCGGCCCCGAAGGACAGACCGTTCGCCAAGTGCTGATCGAAGAGGGCTGCGACATCGCACGCGAGTTGTATCTGGGCATCGTGGTCGATCGCGCGGCGGCGCGGCCGGTGTTGATGGTCTCCAGCGAAGGGGGCATGGACATCGAAGAAGTCGCCGCCCACACGCCCGAAAAGATTTTTAAGGAAGCCTTCCACCCTGATTCGGGTTTGCAGAGCTACCAGGTCCGCAAGCTCGCGGCGAAGCTCGGCCTGTCGGGCGGCAGCGTCCGCTCGGCCGAAAAGCTGATGAAGGGGCTGTGTCAGGTCTTTGTGCAGAAGGACTGTAGCCTCGTCGAAGTCAATCCGCTCGTCGTGACCGGCGCGGGCGAATTGCTCTGCCTCGACGCGAAGATGACGTTCGACGATAACGCCCTCTTTCGCCACGCGGCGGTGGCCGAGCTGCGCGATCTGAGCGAAGAAGAACCGGCCGAAGTGCGGGCCGGCCAGGCGGGGCTGAGTTACGTGAAGCTCGAAGGCAACATCGGCTGCTTGGTCAACGGAGCCGGGCTGGCCATGAGCACGATGGACCTGATCAAACTGCACGGCGGCCAGCCGGCCAACTTTTTGGATGTCGGCGGCGGTGCGAACGCCGAACAAGTCACTGAAGCGTTCCGCATCTTGCTCGACGATAAGAACGTCAAGGCGGTGCTCGTCAATATCTTCGGCGGCATCATGCGCTGCACGACGATCGCCACCGCATTGGTCGAAGCCTACAAGTCGGTCGGCTTCAATGTGCCGCTCGTGGTCCGGCTCGAAGGAACCGAAGTCGAACAGGGCAAAAAAATCATCGCCGAGAGCGGCGTCGATATTATCGCGGCCGACGGGCTAACCGACGCTGCCAAAAAAGTGGTCGCCGCCGCAGGCGTGGCTTAAAGCGAGCCTTCCGCCCGTTGCCGGCCGTGGCGTGACCCGTGTGTGATGGTGTGATGCAGACACACCCTACCAGCAAAGAGAAAAACTGAACCATGAGCATTCTTGTTGATAAGCAGACGCGGGTGATCTGTCAGGGCATCACCGGCAAGGTCGGCCAATTCCACACCAAGGGCTGCAAAGAGTACGGCACGCAGATCGTTGGCGGCGTCACGCCCGGCAAGGGGGGGCAGACCGTCGAAGGCGTGCCGGTCTTCGACACGGTTCTGGAAGCGGTCGCACAGACCGGCGCCGATGCGACGATGATCTTCGTGCCGCCCGCCTTCACCGCCGATGCGATTTTAGAGGCGGTCGATGCTGGGGTTAAGACGATCTGCGCGATCACTGAAGGGGTGCCGGTGCTCGACATGGCCCGCGTCTATCCGATCGTGAAGGAAAGCAACTCGGTGCTCATCGGCCCGAACTGCCCGGGTGTGATTACGCCCGAAGCCTGCAAGATCGGCATCATGCCCGGCTACATTCACAAGCGCGGTTCGGTTGGCGTCATGAGCCGCAGCGGCACGCTGACCTACGAAGCCGTTTGGCAACTGACGCAGCTTGGCTTGGGACAGACGACCTGCGTCGGTCTGGGCGGCGATCCGATTGTCGGCACGTCGTTCATTGACCTGCTCCAGATGTTCGAGGCCGATCCCGAGACGGAAGCGATTTTGATGATGGGCGAGATCGGCGGCACCGCCGAGGAAGAGGCCGCCGCGTTCGTCAAAGAGCACGTCACCAAGCCGGTCGCCGCGTTCATCGCCGGCCGCACCGCCCCTCCCGGCAAGCGGATGGGCCACGCCGGAGCGATCATCTCCGGCGGCAAGGGAACGGCTACGGAAAAAGTCGCGGCGCTCGAAGCGGCCGGCATCGTGGTCGCCGAAAGCCCTGCCGACATGGGCGCCGCCGTGCAGCGGGCGATGAAGAAATAACGCGGTCTAAGGCCCTCGTCCTTCCCGCGCAGGCGGGAATCTAGAGAGGCCGCGCCGCACAAAGGCGAAGCGGAGATGCGTCACGTCGAGGTCTAGATTCCCGCCTGCGCGGGAAGGACGGCGCGGCGTCAGTAGCTCAGTCCAGCGCGCAAGAGCAGCGTGTCGTGCGGATCGTAGTCGGGCCGTGAGCCGGTAAAGCTGATCTCGCGGCCGAACACGTAGCCCAGTTCCAGCCGGCTGCCGAGGCCCTGCTTCATCTTGCTCTCCACGCCGAGCAGTCGATGCGGTAGTCGGTCAGCACGAGAACGTCCGAGCCGCCATCGTCAGTGGCGATTGCCCATTGGCCGCCGCCGAACTCGGCCGCCACATAGCCCCAGTACTCCAACTCGCGGATCGTGCCGTCGTGGTAAAGGCGACGGGAGATTTTTGGTCGCGGCACGACCAGCTCGAAGTACCACTCTGGCGTTGGTGCCCAGATGATCCCCGCGACGGGCAGGATCGCCACGTCGTCTCGGTCCAGATACGCAACGCCGAGGGCGACGGTCGTGGTGTCGCTCCATTTGTAGATGCCCAGCCCGCGCCCGGTGATGCGGATCGCCTCGTCGCTGTCGGTTTCAAAGTCGCTGTAGTAGCCGACGCCCACCGCCACGTCGGCAATCAGAAACTGCGTGATCGGCCGCAGCCAGCGAAACTCCGATCCGGTGCTGTAAAGCCGTGGCGGCAGATCAGGAGAGTCAGGTCCATTGAGATAATGCACGGCGAAGGCCGGCGTCACCAGTAGCGGCGACTCGACCGTGGGCATCGGAAAGCCGAGCATCAGGCTCGACTCCAGATCGGTAAAGCCGAAATCGCCTTCATTCAGCGGCGGCACCCACGTCGCCGTAAGCTGCACGCTTTGCAGCACGCCGCGTCCATTGCCGCTCGGCCTGGCCGGCGACGATTCCGGATCATCGAGCACGACCACCGGCTCGTGCGCGCCCGGCGGCACTTCGAGATACTGCGCGGGTTGAGGATACGCCAGCGCGTCTGCGCGGCTGGCCGTCAAATCCCACTCGGACGACGGCCGGATCGGCGGTAGCCGGCGCGGCTCTTGCGCGTGGGCCGCTTGCGCGCCTAGCAGTCCTTGCGCATACAGCAGCGCCCAGAGCGTGCAGCCGTGCAGCGTGCGTTTTAGCGAAGCGGACAAATCACGCCCTGTTTGCCGGGAGTCATACTTAATATGCCACACCGGCACGCAGCATCACGGTATCGTCCAGACTTAGCTCCTGGCCGCTTTTGTAAACGAGCTTCCGATCGAAGACGTAGCCGACCTCGAACACGCCGCGCGTGCCGGATAGGGCGAACCATTCGAGCCCGGCGATGATGCGAATGTCGTTCACATCGACCTGGTCTCCGGAACCGTCGGTGCGGTCGATCGTCCACGACCCGAGACCGTATTCGCCGGCGAAGTAGTACCACCACTCGGTGGTGCCAATCGTCGTCCAGCGGCGGGCGAGCTTGGGATTGGGAAACAGAATGTCGTACCGCGTGTCCTCGTCAGGAGTCCAAATAAAACCGCCGGCCGGCAAGAATTTTACATCAACCCGATCCAGATAAATCGCCCCCAGCGCCACGCGGAGCGTGGGCGAGAATGTGAGCACGCCGAGTCCCCGGCCCATCACGCGGATCGAGTCGCTCGAAGTGTGCTCGAAATCGGTATAGACGCCAACGCGGGCACCGATGTCGGCGCTGAGCCAGGGCGTGATGACCGGCTTCCAAGCCGTGTCGAGATACAGATCATACACGCGCGGCGGCAGATCAGGGGAGCCGGGCGCCGTCGACTCGGGACCGTTGAACCAGTGAATCGCACCGCCAGGCGTAATCAGCAGCGGCGCTTGATCGTAAAAGAACGGGAAGGCCATCGTCGCGCTGGCGGCGACGCTGTTGATGCCCAGCTCGTCCTCCTCGTCACCGATGTTGGCGAGCCAGGTGTACTCGCCTCGGATTTCCTGAAACAGTCGCGGCCAAGCCCCCACCGTTCCATCAGCGCGATTGTACGCGTAGCCGCCGGGCTGAAAGACCGACGGACCTCCACTACCAGGAAATAACGCCGGCGGCTGCGCCGCAGCGCCTTGCGGCGGCTGGTAGTAAGGCGTGCCGCCGGGCATCTGCGACGGATCGACGTAAGGGTCCCAAGCCGGAGCCGGAGTGACAGTTCCCTGGAACGTGGCCGGCGGCGCGCTGTAACTCGGCGCGGGTGCCGGGGCGTAGGTCGACGCCGGCGGAGCGGAGTAGACGGGGGCCGGAGTCGTGAAAGCCGGCGCGGGCGTGGTAAACGTCGGCGTCGTAGTCGGGGCCGGCGCATAGGTGGAGCCGCCTACCGGGGCTTGGACCAGTTGCCCGCGTACTTGAGTAGGAAATTGAATCCGCTGGCCCCAGACAGGCAGGGCCGTCAGCCAGCCAAGGACAGCGACTACGCCGCCCGCGTAAATTCTGGAGCTTGACACACCGGCAGCCTCGGAAGAAGGAGAGGGATTCGCCGAAAGGCGGCCTTAGTTACCAAGCGGCGAAAAAAGGGTCAAGTCCGAATGCCCCGGCTGCCGATAAGCGACCGCCGGCTGGCGTGTTTAGGCTACAGGGGGGGCGGACCGCGAAGAGCGGAAGCCCCCGGCCGTTTTGGTCGGGACTGCCGCCTGCGCGGGAAGGATGCTAGGGTGGCCTCGGGCGAAAGGCGGGACGCTCCAGGTACTGGAAATCGCTCTAACGCCGCGCGCGGCCTTTCAACGCGGCAACGCAGATCTCCTGGCGATTGTGGGCAAGTTGGCGAGCTTGGACCCGCTCGTAGCCCCAGGAGCGGATGCGGGCGAGATACTGCGGAATCTCCTCGGCCAGCTTCCAGTCGAGCAGTTTAAGCGTCAGCAGCAACCCCCGCAGATGCACGTCACGGTGCGTCACGATCGACTCGACCGTGTCGAGCGTGTAGCGCGGGGCGACGTTCATATCCGCCGCGAGCCAGCGGTAGCCCCGGTAGAGCCGCCGTTTGAGATCCGCCCCGCGAGCACGCACGTGGCGAAAGTGCGGATGAGCCAGCACCTCCGGCGCCATCTCAGCCGGATCGACGCCCAGAACGTGTAGCCCATGCTCAAGGAGCGCCTGGCTCGCTCCGCCGGGGGCACTGCCGATTTCCACGCAGCGGTCGCCCAGCTGGATCGGCAGCCGCGACCAGCGGAGCGCTTCTTGCATCTTCAGATACGCCCGCGATACGACACCTGCGGGCATCGTCACCGGAATCACGCCTCCGGGGTAGCGCGTCGGCAGCGCGGCGACCGTGTGACTTCCCAGCCACCACTCCGACGGCTCGACGAGTACGCAGTCCAGCACCGTCTGCCCCCGGCTGGCGACACGCTGCGGTGGCGCGCTTGCCTCGCCTTTTCGCCCGCCGAGCAGCACGCGCTCGACTTCTTCGGCCAGCGGCGTCACGCCCGGCTGAAATCCCCGCTCACCCGGCAGCGCCGCGTCGCGCTGCCAAACGTGGAGTGCCTGAAACGGCAGGTCGCCGGCGATCTGCCACGCTTCGGCGGCCATCTGCGCCGGATCGTCGCCACGCACACGGCCGAGCGAGTAGCCGGCGCTGCGAGCGAAGACGCTCCGCAACTGCAATCGTTCCCTCAGCGGATGCTCCGGCGGCAGCTTGAACGTCAGAAAGCCGGGACGGGAATACGAAAAACGCAGCTCCGGCCACAGTCTCGCCATCTCCTGTTTGAGCGCAGGTTCCGCGCCAAGCTGGCAAGTCGTGAAGATAAAATCGGGCGTGTCGGCCATGCTTCGATCGTGTCAGAAAAAAGCGAAACGAGATTGATGGAGTCAAGCTCCGAATAGCCGGAGGACGCCCTCCGGTTCGCGCCACGGGGAACCGGCGAGCGTTGCTCGCCAGCTAGGGGGCTTACTTCCGCGAAACATACGGATTCTCGCGGAGGTAATAGCGCCAGAGGTAGTCGGCGCAGTGTTCAGCATAGTCGATGCCGATCCGCGGCGTGACCGCCAGATCGCGCTGGAGATCCACGGGGTAATCATCCGCCGCGACGAATAGCCGGGAACTGCGGGTGAGGTCTTCCCCGTTTAGTGCGCGGGTGATGCGCAGTGCTTGGCAGAGCTTACCCGGTCCGGTGGTGAGATTGGCGGTGCTTTTCGACTTTCTTGCCCGCTGCATGGATCCGATTCCCGCGAGCGGTTCGAGCGCGCGGATCAGGATCGCGGCCGGAAAACCCGGCTCCTCGGCGACGACGTTCAGCATCTCGTACATGCCATAGATCAAGTAGACGTAGGCGTGTCCCGCATCGCCGAACATGACTTCCGTGCGTGGGGTGCGGCCGCGCGAGGCATGGCAAGCCAAGTCGTCGGGGCCGACGTAGCTTTCCGTTTCGGTAATCCGGCCGACGAGCACCTGCCCTCGCCAGCGCCGCACGAGCAGCTTGCCCAGTAGTTCCTTCGCCACCGCATGCGCGTCGCGGCGGTAGAACTCCCTGGGAAGCGGCTGGTAATCGGACGCGGTGCGATCAGACATCGATGAGCACGAGGCGAAGCAGGGGGGGCTTCAGGCGGGCGCGGTCGCGCGGATTTCGGCTTCAAGCTGGGAGAGCACCTCGACCTCGCTCGGCAGCTTGGAGTCGAGCGCCGGCCGCAGCGGCAGCGGTACATCGTCCATCCGGTAGACCGTGCCGGGGCTGTGAATCCCGTAAGTCGAAGTGGGAAAGGCAATCTGCGCCGCAGCGCGCGTGGGCGTTGCTCGGGAGCCGATGACGACGAGCGGAATCTGGCGAAGCTGTTTTACCGCCGACGCAGCGAGCGTGCTCAGCGGATCGCTCCCGACCACGAGCGCCGCATCGACCTCACCTCGGCCCAAAAGTTCTTGTGCCGTGTATTCACCGGGACTGTAGCGCGGATAACCGCGACTGAAGTTGACCGCGAACGGAAACCCGGTTCGCCAGGCGGTGACTCGGTCCGCGCCGGTCACGTTGCCCCGACCGCGAATCGAGCGGGCGACGAAACGGGTGTGGGCGTTCATCTCCCGCGTTAGTGTAAACAGCCCTTCACAGTTGGCATGCTCGCCGCGCGACCGTATTAGGCCGTTGCCAAAGCAGAACGCGCCGTAGCGCGCCCGCTTCATCCGCTCCATCAGATCCGCCCAGCGCTGAAGCGGCACGCCGGTCTGTTGCTCGACAAGGGCTGCATCGAGCGTGAGGCCCTTGGCAAGTGCCCGTAGCGTCCAGAGCACTTCCAGGTCGGAACCTGGCTTGATCTGAAAGAACAGGTCCACCTTTTCCGCAGTCGCGTTGCGCGCCACGTCGATCAGCACGCACGTCCGATCGGCTCGGCCGCGCGGCACGAACAGTCCCTGGGCCTCGGCGCTGTACTTGCTGAAAAAGCGGGGATGCGTCTCGGCGACGTTCGTGCCCCAGAAGAGGATCAGATCGCTCCGGTTGCGCGTCTCCCCGAGCGTACAGGTCGTCTTGCCGACGCGCTGGAAGGCCAGGATCGACGGAGCATGTTGCGTGCTCGTGGCCGTATCGAGCGTCGCGCCGAGCCAATCGGCGATGCCGACAGCCCGCCGCTGCGCTTCGGCGGCGGCTTCGGTCAGACCGTAGACGAGCGGGTTGCGCGCGCTGCGCAGGATTTGAGCGGCGCGCTGAATGCCTGCGGCGAGCGGGGCGGGCTGACCTTGGATCAGGCAGGCTGGGCCGCCCGTGGGCCGCTCGGCTTCAAACCAGGCGCGGCCGAGCGTACAGGCGTTTTGGGCGCGGACGATGCGGTTCTGCTCGACATGCAGCTCAATATCGTCACACATGCAGCAGCAGTAGGTGCATGTGGCATCGCGCAGGACGCGCAGCCCGTGCTGAGACTCGTCGCTCATCGTTGTCGATCGATCCGAACCGCAATCCGCCGACCGCAGCCGGCGCGGGCGCCGCAGCGGCGCCAGGAGAGGAAGCACCCGGGGCGGTCGGGGCGAGGCGGCGAGCGCCCCAGCCTCGCAGATGCCCGTGAAGCTCAAGTGGGGATGACAGGAGTCGAACCTGCACTCCCGAAGGAACTGGATCCTAAGTCCAGCGCGTCTGCCAATTCCGCCACATCCCCACAGCAGAAACGGCTTTATTTTACCTCAGCCGACCGGGCACGGATACCCGAACCGGCGGAAAAAGGCGGGGGGCTGGCGGCCACAAGCTGCGAGCTACAGGCTACGCTACAGGGGATGGGGCAAAGGGCTTCT
>CAYZVT010000027.1:0-20770 GCA_964481585.1 uncultured Pirellulales bacterium | reverse complement strand
AAGCGGCTCATGGGCTCGGCGCTGCGCGATCAGCGCGACAGATGGAACGGGCCGGGGTGCATGTTGTCTACGGTTTCTTGAATCTCAAAACCCACTGCAAGTTGTCGATGATTGTGCGGCAGGAAGGGGAGCGACTGCGGCGGTATCTGCATTTGGGCACCGGCAACTACAATCCCACAACCGCGCTGCAATACACCGATGTCGGGCTGTTCACCGCCGACGAAGAGTTTGTGAATGACGCCACCGCCCTATTCAACCTGCTCACCGGCTATTCGCAGGGCCATCGTTGGAAAAAACTCGTCATCGCCCCGGACGACCTGCAGCGGCGGACGATCGAACTGATTGACGCCCAAGCCGAACGGGCGCGGGCGGGCAAGCCGTCGTGGATCTTCGCCAAGCTCAACTCGCTCGTCGATCCCGAGGTCATCAAAGCGCTTTATCTGGCGAGCCAGGCGGGCGTGCCGATTGATCTGGTCGTGCGCGGCATTTGCTGTTTGCGGCCGGGCTTGCCGGGTCTGTCGGACAATATCCGCGTGCGGAGCATCGTGGATCGCTTTTTGGAGCACAGCCGGATCTTCATTTTCGGCCCGCGCGAGGAGGCGGAAGTTTATCTCTCCAGCGCTGACTGGATGCCGCGCAACTTCCACCGCCGTGTGGAAGTGATGTTTCCGGTCGAAGCGGCAAATCTCCGCGAGCAGATTCTCGACCGGATCGCGCCGGCGTACTTGCGCGACAATGTGAAAGCCCGCATCCTGCTCCCCGACGGGACGCATGTGCGGCTTCACCCACTCGACGGCGAGCCGGTCCACCGCTGCCAGCAGGAATTGGCCGAGGCCGATTTTCGCCTGACGCTCGTGCCGTCGAGCGACGGCGCTGCAACGCCCGCGCCGCTCATCTCGGGCAAGTAGCGCAGCGTTTTGTTGGCGTTGGCAACAGGGGGCGGGGCCGCTTGCCCAAAAGGTGCCATCAGTCGGCGTTGGCGCTGGGTGCCACTGCTGGCTTGTCCAGCAGTGCCCTCAACCGATGGAGATTTTCCACTTGACTCTGTAGCGACCCTGCGAAGCCGAGGAAGCATCGGTCTGCGGGATGGAGCCTCCTTGTCGCCTCTTTTCAGGGCAAAACTAATCAGCTAGACAACGCTCACCAAGAGCACTGCTGGACTAGCCGGCAGTGCCACCCCGGCGTTTCAGTCGGCGTTGGCGCTGGCGACTTTTTCTTGCCAAAAGTCGTAGGCGGCTTTGTAGTAGCGGAGCACTTCGGCTTGCTGCTCGGGATCGGCGAGGTTTAATTCGCGGGCACGCTCCAGCGTCCAATCGCGGAAGAAGGTGGCCGACTTGCGGCTGATGCGGGGCGTGTCGTCGAACTCGACATAGTAGGGGGCCGTGCTGGCGTAGCGGTAGGTTTTTTCTTGGTTCGTGACCACCCGTACCAGGAACCAGCCGCTTTCGGTGAACTCGACGCGCGGCAGCCGCCCCTGTGCGGCTTGGAACTGGTCGAGCCGCACTTGATGCTCCGGGTAGCCGTTTTTGATGATTTCGAGATAGTCGATCCTCTCGCGCGTGGAAAGATTCAGCGCGATCTCGAACGACAGCGCATCGCCCTTGCGCGCGCGGAACACCTGCCCCGGCGGCTCGCCCATTACTCTAGTGCGCAGCAGCGGTCCGTTGGTAATAAAGACTCGCCCGGCCCGAAAGTTCTGCCACCAGCTTTCCCAACTGATATCGTCGCCGCAGTAGACGTACATGCGGTTGTAGCCGAGCGGGTTTTCGGCCACGCCCGACCCGCTGCCGGCGGCCGGCGGCAGCTTGAGTCCGCATTCGAGCGCATGGTAATAGATGCGTTCCGACCAGCGGCCGACACCGTGCGGCGGGGGAAAGAGGACGCGGTCGCGCGGCTTGCCCCAGGCTTCGTGGTCCGTGATTCCCTCGCGCTGCAAGTGGCTTCCGGCGACGATCATCGCGTCGAGCCGCCCGCTGGCGAGCCAGACCGGCACGTCCCACCAAAACGCATTTTCAGCAATGACCGTGGCATCGCCTTCGCGTTTCGCCTCCACCAAAATCTGCGACGACGGCGGAAAGTCGGCGCTCGCACCGCTCAAGTCCGGCGGCTGCGCCAGATTGATATAGAGCAGCCCTCCGCCGCTGCGCAGGTCTTCGCCGGCCAGGTCGGTGAAGTAGCGGTTCTCATCGAACTCGACGACACCTTGCAGCGGCTGTTTCGGAGCGGTCCAGCTTGTGCGGTCGCGGCGCCAACTGGCGACGGCGGCGACGTGCAGATCTTCGGCACGCATCAGAAGCTGCATATCGTCTGGCGGACGATGCACATGCAGATCGCCCGACCACCAGCCTTCTTCGGCAAGGTTGACGTAGCGGTGCATTTCGACCACCCGCTCGTCGTTGGAGTGGTCCTGAATCTCGAAGTGCCCGGTGTAGTTTTTGTACTCGGGGCCGCACTCAAGCTCGAAGAGGTACTGTCCTCGCTTCAGTTCAAACGTGATCGCGCCATCGGCGACGAAGTGGTCGTGCCAATACGGAACGCGCGGTGGGCGGACGGGCTTGCCCCGCACGGTTTTCACGTGCATCCGAAACGCGAGCGGCTGCTTCGTCTCGCTGTCGATCACCCGCAGCCGCAACTCCCCCTCGCCAAAGGCGGCGAGCACCGGCCGTACCGGAGCGAGCAGCCCCACGGCGGCGCAGAGCGCCGCGCCGGCAAGAAGTGCGAAGCTGAGCGGGAAGATTTTTAGCGTCATCGTGGTCGTGTGCTGGCAGGGGCGGTGCGGCGAGTAACGGTTGCGGCGGATGTGCCGTCTGGGAGCGGCCCTGCTGCAAGTGTAGCACGCCGCGCGGGCGCTTGCTGCCGGCCCCGCCCTCCCCCTACAATACCTAGCGCACCGACGATTTGCTCAAGAAGCAAAGCGGCTGAGCGGGTAAACTACAGGCTCGCCCCGCTCGCATTTCGCACCCGAAGTAAAGATTCGAATGGCTGAAGATTACTACAACACGCTGGGAGTCGCCCGCGATGCGTCCAACGAGGACATCCAGAAGGCATACCGCCAGCTTGCTCGCAAATACCACCCCGACCTGAACCCCGACGACAAGACGGCGAAGCAGAAGTTTCAGGAAGTTCAGCGGGCGTTCGAGGTCTTGAGCGACCCCAGCAAGCGCCAGCAGTATGACCGCTACGGAGCCGCCTACGAGTCGATGGGCGCCGGCGGCGCGCGAGGCGGTCCGCCTCCCTGGGGTGCGCAGGGGGCGCCCGGCTTTGAGGGAGTTAACCTGAACGATATTTTCGGCCAAGCGTTCGAGCAAGAGCCGGGCGGCTTTGCCGATATGTTCCGCCAGTTTACCGGCGGCGGCGCGGGCGCCGGCGCTCGTCGTCGCAGCGGCCCGATGCCGCAGCGCGGCAGCGACCTGCAACACACGATCGAGGTGCCCTTTGCCACCGCCGTCGTGGGCGGCGAAGTGCAAATCACGATCCGCCGCCACGATGGGCGTCACGAGACGCTTAGTGTGAAGGTGCCCGCCGGCATCGAGAGCGGTAAGAAGATTCGCCTGCGCGGGCAAGGCGAGCCGGGCGCGGGGGGCGGACCGGCCGGCGATATTTTGATTCAGGTCAACGTCGCGCCCCACCCTTACTTCCAGCGGCGCGGCAAGGATCTGGAAGTTGAAGTGCCGCTGACGCTCTCCGAGGCCGTGCTGGGGGCAAAGGTGGACGTGCCCACGCCGCATGGCACGATTTCGCTCAGCGTCCCGCCGAACACCTCCAGCGGCAAGCGGCTGCGGATCAAAGGGCATGGCATCAAGAAAAAGAACGAGCCGCCCGGCGATCTCTATGCCGAAGTCATCATCGTGCTGCCGGACGAGTTGGACCTCGACGACTGGAAGGCGATCAAGCAGATCGGCGAGAAGCATCCCCAGGAACCACGCGCCCATCTGCGCTGGTAAGCATGGCACGTTCCGGCCCTGAACCACGGCCGGTCCAACTGCGGGGCTGCGCGGGTGAGCGAGCAATTTCTGCCGGAGTACCGTCTGCACACGAGCGCCGAGTTCGCGCGCGTCTACCAGCGCCGCGCGAGCGTCGCTGACGATTTGCTGATCGTCCATGCCTGCGAAAGCCAGTGGCCGCACGCCCGGCTGGGGCTGAGCGTCTCGCGGAAAGTCGGCAATGCCGTGCAGCGCAACCGCTGGAAGCGCGTGATCCGCGAAGCCTTCCGGCAACTGCGGCCGCAGTTCCCCGCCCGGGTCGATCTGGTCGTCACGCCGCGGCCCGGCAGCGAGCCGACGACCGAGGCGGTCCTCAAATCGCTCCCGCGTCTCGTGGAGCGAGCGTGCCGCAAGCTCCAGCGCACGGGAGCCGAGCGATGAAACGCATCCTGCACAGTATCGTGCGCTTGCCGGGCGAAGCCTTGGTGCTGCTGGTCCGGCTGTACCAAATCCTGCTCAGCCCCCTGCTGGGCCAAAACTGCCGCTTCCAGCCGACGTGCAGCAACTATTTCATCGGGGCCGTGCGCAAGTACGGCGCGATCTCCGGCAGCGCGCGCGGCCTGCTCCGCATCGCCCGCTGCCACCCCTGGCACCCCGGCGGCCACGATCCACCGTGAGGAGGGATTTTGAATTTTGGATGGTGGATGGTGGATTGGAGGATGGTGAATTGGGGATCGGGGATCGGGGACGCTACGGAGGCACTTCCCCCCTGCCGCCAGGCCGGCTTTCCGCTTTCCGCTTTCCGCTTTTATTTTTCCGCCCTCCGCCCTCCGCCTTCTCAAGCCGTCTCTCCGCTGCCAGATCGTACAGCTCGCGCAGCGCCAGCCGCAGGTTGCCCTGGTGCTTTTCGTAGAGTTCATCAAGGAGCGGGGCAAGCGAAGCAGGCTCGTGGCCGAGGATTTGGGCCACCACTTCGCGCAGCAGCGCCGGCGAGGTGGTGCTGCGCAGCACGGTCGGCAGCAGCCCTTCGAAGTGGGCGGTAATCAGCAGTCCGCCCGCAGCGCGACAGCGCGTGCGAAAGCGGCTCCACGCCCAGCGGCTCATTTGCTCGGCCCCATCAAGCAGCACCAGGTCCTGCGGCGTGAGCTGGGCGAAGAAGTCGCGGAGAAACGCCCGCTCGAAACGCGGCTGCTCGCGGCTGAGCCGCAGCCACCGGGTCCGAAATCCCCGCTCGGCCAGCGGCGCGGCCAAATCTTCCAGCAGCGTCGTCTTGCCGGTTCCTTCGGGACCGACGATGGCGGCGCGGTAGTGCAAGCGTTCTAGCTCGCCGAGCAGTGCCTCGCGGTCGCCATGCTGGAAGCGGTAGCGGACTTGCAGGACGCGATCGACCGCAAACGGGTTTTGCCGCGCGGGAAGGATTGGAGTCATCAGCGATCAGCAGTTAGCGATCAGCGATCAGCAAAAGCACGTCCTTCCCGCGCAGGCGGGAATCTAGAAAGCGGGCTTTCCGTCACGGTAGCGCCCGAGCGGCGATCCTCCCCTGGCGGCCTCGGGCGAATAGGGCGACCAGAGGGCGCTAGAGTGAAAGGCACAGCCCGCGCTAGCGGAAGTTGATGGAGAATCGCCCGCCGCTTCGCTCTCTCATTTTGGTCAGCAGGTCCGTCTCTTTCTCCGCGGGCAAGAGCACCTCGCTGCCGCCGGGTGCGACGGTAATATCAATGCGGTGCGACTCGCCCGACGGCTCGGCCACGAGTTCCAGTGCCCAGAGGAGCGAGATGAGCTTGCCGGAAAAGCTGTACGGCCCTTCAGGCAGCGTGATCTCAAGCTGCCGCATATCCATCGCCTGCGGCGCTTCGAGCGGATGGGCTTGCACGACGCTCACATCGCGATCGCCTTTGCCAGAGGTATACCACACGAGCCGCACTTCGACCTCGCGCGGCGTCTCGTCAAGCTGCCAGGCGCAGGTGACGGCGACGCGCTCGCCGGGTTCAAAGTTACGGACACTGTCGCGGGTGTCGATTTTGATCGTTTGCATGGCGGCTCTACACGCTCATGGGATGAGGATGGACAACGAGCGGAAAATTCTCGGACACGTCGGGCCAGCGGCGAATCTCGCCCCGCACGTGGATCGCCCAGTTGATTTTGTTATTGCTGGCCTCGAAGGTGTGCATCGTATCGTCGGGAATCCGCAGTTCCAAGACACCGCTGAGGATTTCGAGCGGATCGAACACATCGACAAGCTGCAGTTCGGCAAAGCAGTTGGTGTCGGTATAGGTCTTGGTCCCGCGACGGTAGGTGGCGTTTTCTTCGCCTCGTAGCTCGATGCGGAGCCGCTGCAAGACATGCGTGCGGCCGCTGAACTTCCACTCAACGAGCATCGTGCCGCCGAGCGTGACGACCGGCTGGCTGAGCGTGAGCGTGACGCGCGGGTTGGCCATCGCCAGTAGCATGTAAACACACGCTCCAACGCCCCCCATGCCGACGAGGACGAACGGAATCATAAAGACCGTGAGGAAGTACTCCGGATCCCCCTCCCGCCAGGAGTCAAACACCTGGTAGAGGAAAACCGAAATGATCCCGTTCCAAAACAAAGTGAACAAAATCGTGCCGACGAGGCGGCAGCCGCGGGTGGACTTGGGCCGAAGCGTGAGGGGGCCATCCTCGCTCGTCGCGGCGGCGGTCGCCCCGAGTCCGGCGCGCTTGCTCTTGGGAAGCCACGCTTGCTTCGCCCGGCTGCCGGAGCCAAACAGCCCTGCCCCAGCGGCGATGCCAAGTGCGCCGAACAAAACGAACACGAGCGGAATCAGACCGAACCACATATCGCCTGTGAACTCGCGCATCAAGACCGCTTCGGACGGCTCGGCGGGATCGACATAGCAGATGCGCTCGGCACCGACCGGGTAGCGCGCCACGGCGGCGGCTTTGCTGGCGCGGCCGCTCGACGAGCCGCCGAGGAAGTTGTAGCGGTCGCTCTCGTACTGCTGACCGCCGACGGTGTACCGGTAGGTGATGTCGACGCTGTAGGTTCTCTTTCCCTTATCGTTCCGATGCTCGCCGACTTTGCTGGAAAGAATCACGCAAGGCGTTTCCCGCCAGTCCTTGGCCGCTTGGATGCTCCACACCGGCCGGAGAAACAACCCGTAGAAAGCGCCGAGGCCAATGAAGACGAAAACCGAGCAGAAGGCGATCAGGCAGCCCCGGCCTTTCCAGTTGCTCGCCTCGCGGCTAATCGCGCGGTCGGGACGTGGAGTGCTACGTTTTTTGAACGGCATGGCAAGAGGTCCACCTGGAAACGGAGCCAAAACTTTCTCGACCGGCCGCGCGCTACTTGTTCGACGGCTGTTCGCTCGTGATGTGCTCGTGGTTGTTGATGTGCTCGGTGCAGTAGCCGCGCGCGCCGCTGCACTGGCTACAGTAGCGGAACGTCATATCGGGATGCGTCACGTCGGTGATGCCACAGACCTCGCAGCGATGGAACGCCTTCTGCTTGCTCCCCGACTGGCGCGACTGCCAATTGGCCCGCCGCCGCCCGCTTTTGATCCGGTTCCAAATGTCCTTCGTGAAAAAGAGCAGAAAATTGGCCACCGACGCCAAAATTAACAGCCGGACCATCCACCCGCCAAAGAGAAAGGCCCAGCCGTAGCCGATCCAAGCCAGCAGGGCGAGCCATTTGATTTTGATCGGCAGCAGCAGAAACAGGTACAGCTGAAAATCAGGATACAGCTGCGCGAAGGCGAGAAAAACGCTCGCTTCGAGAAAGATGTTCGTCGCCGCCGCCTCGGGCTGCAAAAAGGCGACCGCCAGGTTCGCCACGTAGCCCACCAGCAGGTAAAGGTTGTAGCGTAGCGTCCCCCAGGTCTGCTCCAGCGCGGTGCCCATGATGTAAAACAGATACCAGAAAAAGAAGGCGAAGATCGGTCCCAGGGGAGCGCTGGGATCGGCGACCGCCGGCGGTTGGAAGAGAAAGCTCAGCAGCCGCCAGAGTTCGCCTTCGAGCACCCGCTCGGGGATGAGCAAGACTCGTCCGAGCAGTCCTGGGTCGATCTGCAACAGCAGGATCAGGTAGACCGCCACCTGCCCCGCGATGAGCACCGCCGTCACGTTGGGGATGGCGAAGCGGCCGAATTTCTGTTCCAGGGTGCGGAGAATCTTCATCGGTCGCCGTGACAGGTGTGGTGGGATAGCTGGGGAGTCTGGGTCAAGAGCGCGGAGGCCGAGGGGACGGCTCCGCTGCCCTCCATTGAAGTAGATTGCCGCGCCGCTGGCCAGAGGGAAATTGGTTTGGGGGTTAAGCTCTCTTGACCCAGATTGCGGCAATTCGTAAGGTCGCGCTCCGCGACGGGTCTTCGTCCGCGGGCGTCTACGCCCCGGGCTAGGTGCGGCTAGCAAGGAAGCTGGCAAAGCCGAAGACGCATCGTGCGACCAGGCCAAGCGAGGGAGCGCTGCGACATGGGCACCAAGATCGGCAAGACGTGGAGCTGGATCGGCATTTTCAGCCTCCTCTGGAGCAGCGTCGGCTGCACCGGGCCAGCGATCCGCTCGCAAAGCCCGGAAACCGACCAGCCCGAACAGCCCCAAGTCGAGCTGATCGGCTCCTTCGCCCGCCCCTACGGCATGGAATACGTCAAGGTCGAGGGCATCTCGCTCGTCTCGGGCCTCAAAGGAACCGGCTCCGATCCCCCCCCGTCGTCACAGCGTGCGCTGTTGCTGGCCGAGATGCAGCGCCGCAAGGTGCCGCATCCGGCCCGGGTGCTCGCCTCGCCCGACACGGCGCTGGTGCTCGTGCGCGGCTATCTCCGTCCCGGCGTCCAAAAAGGGGACCGCTTCGATGTCGATGTCAGCGTCCCCTCGCGGAGCGAGACGCAAAGCCTGCGGGGCGGCTTTCTGCTGGAAGCCCGCATGACCGAGATGGCGATCCTCGGCAACCAGATTCACAACGGCCATCTCTTCGCGCTCGCGGAAGGGGCCGTGCTCGTCGATCCCTCGGCGACCGGGAGCGACGGCCGGGTGCATCAAACGCGCGGCCGCGTCCTCAGCGGCGGCGTAGCGCTCAGATCGCGCTCGCTCGGGCTGATTATCCATGAAGAACACCGCTCGATCCGCGCGAGCCAGCAGATCGGCGACTCGATCAACCGCCGCTTCCACACCTACGTCCATGGCACCAAACAAGGCGTGGCGACTCCCAAAACCGATCAGTTCGTCGATCTGATTGTCCATCCGCGCTACGAGGGGAACGTCAACCGCTACATGCGCGTCGTGCGGAGCATCGCCTATCGCGAGACGAGCGGCCAGCACGAGAGCCGCATGCGGCTGCTCGAACGGCAGTTGATGGACCCGATCACGAGCAAAATGGCCGCTCTGCGGCTGGAGGCGGTCGGCAGCCAAGCCGTGCCGATTTTGAAGCGCGGTCTGGCGGCGCAAGACCCCGAAGTACGGTTCTTCTCGGCCGAAGCGCTCGCCTATCTCGATGAAACCGACGCTGCCGAAGTGCTCGGCAAAGTCGCCCACGACGAGCCGGCGTTCCGCGTCTACGCTCTGGCCGCGCTGAGCACGATGGACAACATCGTCGCCTACGAAACGCTGCAAGAACTGCTCAGCGCCAGCAGTGCCGAAACCCGCTACGGCGCGTTCCGCGCGCTGTGGACGATGAACGAAAACGACCCGCTCGTGCGGGGCGAGCAACTTGGCGGGCAGTTCAGCTACCATCTACTCGATGTGGCCGGGCCGCCGATGGTCCACGTCACGCGCAGCCATCGGCCCGAGGTGGTGCTCTTTGGCCGCGATCTGGAGTTCAAGCTGCCGATGGTGCTCGAAGCCGGCCCGCACATCTTGGTCAACGGACTCTCCGGCGGCGAAGTGACGATCAGCCGCTTTGAAGTCGGCAAGCCGGATCAAAAGCGGCTCGTCGGCAACCACATCGACGAAGTGATCCGCACGATCGTCGAGCTTGGCGGCAGCTATCCCGACGTGGTCCAAGCCCTACAGCAAGCCAAAGACAGCGGCGCCCTGGAAGCCCGCTTTAAGATCGACGCCCTGCCCGAGTCGGGCCGCACCTACCAGCGGTCCCCCGACGCCGGCTCAGAAGATTCGGAGGATGGCGAAGAAGCCGAGCCGCAAGAGGAGCAGGCCGACGCCTAAGTTCCGTCACTGCCGCGCAGGCGGGAAGGACGTGCCGGGGTGGCGGGGGCGCACCGCGAGGAGCGGAAGCCCCCGGTGGGAGATGGTGGATGGTGGATTTTGAATGGTGGATGGGTGGCGGGGGTGCGCCGCGAGGAGCGGATGCCCCCGGAAGGGCTGGCCCTGGATTCCGCTTCCACTTTCTCCACGGCCCAGTGTTCTAAAGCGCATCAGGCTGCCGCCTGCGCGGGAAGGATCTGTCCACCTCTTTACTGATGGCTGAGGGCTGCCCGCTGACAGCTAGCCGCTGCTTTTGCCTCTTTTTCGCGGATTTTTGCCGCTGAGAGCAGGATTCGGAGCGCCCGGATTGGTAAAATTGAGGGCTTATCCATCTCAGCAATCCCCGCCCCCGCGCGGTAGGGGATAATCCGATCCGCCGGCCGCTCCCAGTCGCGGGCCGGACCGTTGCTGTCGCCCCCGCTTCGCTTCGTTCTCCCGCACGTCCGCTCATGCTCAAAGCGCTCGAACTGCTCGGCTTCAAAAGCTTTGCCGACAAGACCCGCTTCGAATTCCCCCCCGGCATTACGGTCGTGGTGGGTCCGAACGGATCGGGCAAGTCGAACGTCGTCGATGCGATCAAGTGGGTGCTCGGCGAGCAGAGCGTCAAAAGCCTCCGGGGCAAGGAGATGGCCGACGTCATCTTCAACGGCTCCGGCTCGCGCAAGCCGGTCAACTCGGCCGAAGCCACGCTGACGTTCGACAATTCGAACCACCTGCTGGCGATCGACACGCCCGAGGTTCACATCACCCGCCGCGTCTACCGTTCGGGCGAAGGCGAGTACCTGATTAACCGCCAGCCCTGCCGGCTGCGCGACATTCGCGATCTGTTCGCCGGCACCGGCGCGGCGACCGAAGCCTACAGCGTCATCGAGCAAGGCAAGGTCGATGTGCTCTTGCAGTCCTCGCCCCGCGAGCGGCGGGCGATCTTTGAGGAAGCCGCCGGCATCAGCCGCTTCAAGGCCAAAAAGCTCGAAGCCCTGCGGCGGCTGGAACGGGTGGACCAAAACCTCTTGCGGCTGTCGGACATTGTCGAGGAGGTCGATAACCGCCTGCGGGGCGTGAAAGCCCAAGCCTCCAAGGCCCGGCGCTATCGCGAGTACACCGATCGGCTGCAAGAGCTACGCACGCAGGTCGGACAGACCGACTGGCGGCAGCTTTCCCAGCAGCTTGAGCAGCACGAGCGCGAGCTGACCGCCTACCGCGACCAAGTTGGGCAAGCCGCCGCCGCGCTCGAAGTAAACGAGGCGCGGGCGCTCGAACTGGAAACGAGCCTGGCGACGATCGACGAGGAAATCCGCGCCTGCGAAGCCCGCATCACCCGCAACCGCGAAAAGATCGCCGCTCACGAGACGACGATCGAGCACCAGCGTGCCCGCCTGGAAGACTTGGAACAAGAAATCGCCCGGCACCGCCGCCACGTGGCCGCGACGAGCACCAAGGCGGGCGATCTCGACCAACAGGTGTCGCAAACCCGCGCCGAACTGGAAGCGGCCGAAGCCGAACACACGAAGCTCCAGCAGCAAGTCGCGGCCGACGAGCAGGCCCTGGCCGAAGCCAACCGGCAGCTTGACCAACTCCGCCGCCGCATCGACACCCGCCGCAGTGAGCACATGGACCGGCTGCGGACGGCCGCGATGCTCGGCAACCAAATCAGCGCGCTCGATCAGCAAATCAGCGCCGGCGAAAAGCTCCTGGCGCGACGCCAAGAGCAAATCGCCGAACTTTCGGCCCAGCGTCAAGCCTTCGCCGCCGAAGCCGAAGCGCTACGCGCGGCCCAAGAACAACTCGCTCAGACGGCCTTAGCCCGCGAAGGGGAACTGCAAACCCAGCAAGCCGAACTGGCCGACAGCCGGCGACGGCTCGCCGCGCTGCAAAAAGAGTTGGTGCAACTCGAAGGCCGGCTGGCCGGAGCGCGTGAGCGGGCGGCGGTGCTGGAAGAACTCGAAAAGCGGCTGGAAGGGCTTGGTTCGGGTGTCAAGGAAGTGCTGCTCAAAGCACGCGAGTCGGCGAGCGGCCCCTTTCGCCAGATTCGCGGCTTGGTGGCCGATCTGCTCAACGTGAGCGTCGAGACGGCCCCGCTCGTTGAGGTGGCGCTCGGGCCGCTTGCGCAGTATCTGGTTGTTGCACCCGGACCAGAACTGCTCGACCATCTGGCAACGCAGTCGGCACGGTTTCAGGGTCGTGTCGGTTTTCTGCGGATGGACGCTCCCCTGCCCGCCAGCCCGGTCGATCGCATTGATCTCGACGGCAAGCCGGGCGTTGTGGGGCGGGCCGATCGCTTGGTGGAAACGGGGCCGGAATTCATCCCACTTGTGCGGCGGCTGCTGGGGCGCACTTGGATCGTCGACAGTTTCGCCCACGCGCGGCAGCTTGCCGAGGGCGCCGGCCGAGGGTTGAATTTCGTCACGCTCGGCGGCGAACTGCTGTCGGCTGACGGCACGCTGAGCGTCGGTCCCCGGCAGACGAACACCGGACTGATCTCCCGCCGCAGCGAACTGCGCGCGCTGCGCGTCACGATCGCCGAACTCGAACGAAGCGTCGGCGACTTGCGCCGTCAAACGAGCGCACTGGAACACTCCGTCTCCCAGCAAGACATAGCCGTGGCGAAACTCGCCACGGTCTCCCAGCAAACCGCCCAACAACTGGGCGAGCATCGGCTGAAAGCGGCTGCCGCGCAGCAGCAGTTGCAGGACGCGGAGAAGCGGCTGGAAACGCTGGCAAGCGATTTGGAGGCCACGCAGTCCCAGCACCAAACGGCCGCCGCCAATCGCGGCCAGGCGGGCGAAAAACTCACCGCCACCGAGGCGGAAATCGCCGCCTTGGAAAGCGAGATTGAGCAGGCCAGCACGGAGCTAGCCCAGCGCGAAGCGCAGCGCGCCGCCCGCAGCCACACCGCGACCGAAGGCCGTGTGGAACTTGCCAAAAGCGAGCAGCAAGTCGGCAGCCTGCGGCGGCAAAAGCAGCAGCTGGAGCGCGACAAGCAAGAGCGCCGTCGCACGCTGGAGGAAACGGAGTCGCAACTGCAGCAGGCGCTCGTCCGCGCGCAGCAAGCACGCCAAAGCGTGCTTGAAGCCAGCGCCGCGGTCGCCGAACTCTATCTGCAAAAGGAAGCCCTCTCGGTCGAGACGGTCGGGCACATCAATCGCCGTGAAGACGAGCGGGTGCGGCGTGCGGAACTGGCCGTCGAGTCGCAAAAGCTGCGCAGCCAAGTGCGGAAGCTCGAAGAAAAGATCCACCACCAGGAACTGGCGGCGAATGAGATTCGCCATCAGCGGACCACGCTTGCCGAGCGGCTGCGCGACGACTACGGCATCGAAATCGCCGATCTCGATCAAGCCCCGACCGCCGAGGAAGCACAGCAGCGCGAAGAAGTCGAGCAGGAGATCGCCGAGCTGCGCCGCAAGATCAACCAGCTCGGCAACGTGAATCTCGAAGCTCTGGCGGAAGTCGACGAGCTAGAATCGCGCTTCGGCGCGCTATCGGCCCAGTACGGCGACTTGACGAAGGCCAAGGCTTCGCTCGAACAGATCATCGGCAAGATCAACGCCGATAGCCGCCGACTCTTTGCTGAAACGCTGGAGACGGTTTGTGGGCATTTCCAAGTCCTCTTTCGCAAGCTCTTTGGCGGCGGTCAGGCCGACATTCTGCTCGACGACCACGAGGACATTTTGGAAAGCGGGATCGAGATCGTCGCCCGCCCGCCCGGCAAGGAGCCGCGCAGCATCTCGCTTCTGTCCGGGGGCGAAAAGACGCTCACCTGCGTCGCGCTACTGCTGGCGATCTTCAAGAGCCGCCCCAGCCCGTTCTGCGTGCTAGATGAAGTCGATGCCGCCTTGGACGAGGCCAACATCGAGCGGTTCGTGGGCGTGGTGAAGGAGTTTCTCTCCTGGACGCAGTTCATCATCGTCACCCACTCCAAGAAGACGATGACCTGCGCCAGCACGCTCTACGGCGTCACGATGCAGGAGTCGGGCATCTCGAAGCGCGTCTCGGTCCACTTCGACGACGTGAGCGAAGACGGCCACATCCGCCGCGAAGCCCTCGAACGCGAAGCGGCCAGCGACGACGAAACCGCCGCCGCGTGAGGGAGAAGGCGGAGGGCGGAGGGCGGAGGGCGGAGCAAAAGCGGAAAGCGGAAAGCTTTTCGCCCGCGGCGTCCACGCCGGCTTGCCACGGCTGGCGCTCCCGTTCGTCGTGCTGCGCGCTAGCCTTGGCCGTTGTGGGGGAGGGGTCAACGCGGCTATCCGGCCTGGCGGCCACGGGCGAAAAGAATCCCTCCGAAATTCACCCTCCGAAATCCAACATCCAACATTCGCCATCCAACATTCCCCTCCCCCGCCGGAACAAGCGTGGCAGCTTTTACGGCCGCTAGGGGTGTTCCGATCGCGTCGGCCGTTACGACAGGAGAAAGTTTCTAAAGAAACACCCCTCCGGCACACGAAACTAACATGCGGAAGGATTGTTTCAAAGCCAAGGGTGGCCCTGCTTGCAGGGCCGACGCGGCTTGAAACGATGCTTCGGTAGGGGGGAGCCTGCCTAACGACGAGGAGCATTCCTCATCTCGGAGCGGCCGCGCCACAGGGTTGGAGTGGCGACAGCGCGCTCTGTCTGCCTGCTTTCCCCTACCGCCAATGTTCGATCGCCGGGTCAGTACCCCAGGTCGAGCGGAGCACGGCGACTGGAGGGGGCCTTCTCTCCAGACGCGCAATTTTTCGCCGCGTTCCGCAAATGCCTGGGTTGCCGATGGGATTCTTGAGGCGCGGATCAGAGGGAACTGAGCCCAAGCCACTAGGAAGCGATTTACGGAGGGTCCCGACCCAGATGCAGGCGGCCAGGCCTTGCCCTTGACCGGGCAGCACGAAAGGATTTTTGTGGGCCACTTCCGCTTGTAAGGGACCATGACGTTCCACCGTCGGCTACTGCGGCCGCCGGCTAAGGAACCGAGCTGTACATCAAAGAGAGTATTGGAGAGCTTGTGATGAAGGTCTTCACAACGGGACAGGTCGCAAAGATCTGTAAAGTGGCGCCGCGTACGGTTAGCAAGTGGTTCGACTCCGGCCGCCTCAAGGGCTATCGGATTCCGGGCTCGCAGGATCGTCGCATTCCCCGCGAGTATTTGATCAAGTTCCTCAAGGAACATGGCATGCCGCTGGGAGACCTGGAAGACGAGGCGATGGCCAAAGTGCTGATTGTCGCCCAGGACCAGGTGTTGATGGAAAATCTTCGACGCGAACTGCCGGTTGAGCGGTCCTTCAAGGTCGCCACCGCCGCCAGCGGCTTCGAAGCCGGCATCCAGTCGGAAAGTTTCCATCCCGACTGTATCATCGTCGACTTCTCGATCGGACGGGTCGAGGCTCTGCAAATCTGCCAGAACCTCCGCCGCAATCCGGAATATGCCGACACGATCCTAATCGCCCTGCTGCCTGACGACGGCAGCTCGATGAGCTTCGATCGTTCGAGCATCAACGAAACGTTCAAAAAGCCGTTCGACGCCTCGCTGTTGGCCGAACGTCTGCGGACGCTGATCGGGGCCAAGAAAGAGCTTGTCTAAGGCTCTCTTTTGCGGACCCACCGAAATGCTTCTTCGCCGGCTACGATAGAACAACCCGTTGCGGCAGACCCCCGCGACGGCTCCTTTTCGAGTTTGGGGACGGTTGAAGGAATCAACTGCCAAGCCGCCTAGGCTCTCCCGGGCCTGGGTGGCCTGTTCCCGCACGCCGCCGCCGCAGGCGTCAGTTCCCTCGCGGCGTGAAAGCTCTCCGGCTCGGCCCCCGGCAGGGGGCCAGCCGCGCGGAAGCGCGACCTCCGGGTCGCGCTTTTTTTTGCGCTGTTCCCACCCCGCCGAGCGGTTATTCTGGACGCGCCGCTGCGGTTAAGCTCCAGGGCAGCTTTCCTGGGACGGAAGCAAGCTCCCGTAGCCGGCGAGCGTTGCTCGCCGGCGAAAAGCCTGCTAGCATCATTAGGTTGAAAATCCACCGTTTTACTTCCACCCCGCGCGATGGACGAGCCACAGCTAACCCACTTCGACGAACACGGCGCCAGCCGCATGGTGGACGTCTCCGCCAAGCCCGTCACCCTCCGCACCGCGCGGGCGAGCGGACGGGTCGAGATGGCCGCCGAGACGCTCACCCTGCTGCGCACGCGGCAGATGGCCAAGGGCGATGTGCTGGAAGTGGCGCGGCTGGCCGGGATCATGGCCGCCAAGCGGACTTCGGAGCTAATTCCGCTGTGCCATGTGCTACCGCTTGAGGGGGTGACGGTCGATTTTGGGTTTCCCGATGCGCGCACGCTCGCCATTGAGGCTACCGTGCGCGTCACGGCACGGACTGGCGTGGAGATGGAGGCCATGACCGCCGTCGCGGTCGCGGCGCTCACCGTTTACGACATGTGCAAGGCGGTCGATCGAACGATCGAGATTGAAGCGATTCGGCTGGAAGAAAAGACCGGCGGCCGCAGTGGACCCTTCCGCCGCAGCGACGGCTAAGGTAGTTTTCCCCTTCTCGTACTCAATAGCCGGCGAGCGCGCGAGCGAACCGGACGGCGTTGCCGTCCGGCTATTGGCGTTTTTGGGAAAACCACGACTGCTTGCAGCGATTCATAGACTTTAGGAGTTTGCTCGATGAGCCAGGTAGCCAAACGGCTCGACGCCGCACGGAAGCAACGGTTCGAACTCTACGCCCCCATCCAAGCGGAATTGGAGCAGGTCGAACAGATCCTCCGCGACGAGCTGCGCAACGCCGATCCGTTTGTGGACGAGTTGGTCCGCCACGGCTTTCGCATCGGCGGCAAGCGGCTGCGTCCGGCGCTGGTGCTGCTCTCGGCCAAAGCGATCGGCCGCATGTCGCCCGAGCACTTGGTCCTGGCGGCCGTGGTCGAGATGATCCACACCGCCACGCTGGTGCATGACGATGTGCTCGACGAGGCGGAAGTACGCCGGCATGAGCAGACGATCAACGCCCGCTGGACCAACGAGGCGAGCGTGCTGCTGGGCGACTACCTGTTCACCCACTCGTTCTACCTGGCGAGCACGCTCCCGACGACCTACGCCTGCCGCACGATCGGCCGGGCGACGAATCTCGTCTGCGAAGGCGAACTGCGGCAGGTGCGGCATCGCGGAAACCTCGATCTCACGGAGCAAGAATACCTGGAGATCATCGACGGCAAGACGGCTGAGCTAACCTCGTGCTGTTGCCGGCTGGGTGCCCACTACGCCGGCGCAAGCATCGACCAGGAATCGCGGCTGAGCAACTACGGTCGCCACCTGGGCATCGCCTTTCAAGTGGTCGACGACCTACTGGACATGACCGGCGATGAGATGCTCACCGGCAAATCGCTCGGCACCGATCTGGTCAAGGAGAAGATGACGCTGCCGCTGATTCGCACGCTCGAGCTTGCCTCGCCCGCCGAACGAGTGGAGATTCAAGCCTTGCTGAGCGAGCCAAGCGCGGCGACGCGGGCGGCGCTCCAACCCTGGCTAGAGCGCTACGACGGGCTCGCCTACGCACGGCAAAAAGCCCAGCGGCACGCGGTCCAGGCTCGCGAGCAGCTTGCCGAACTGGAAGACAACCCTTCGACCGCAATTCTGCGCAACCTCACCGAGTTCGTCCTCTCGCGCGAGACTTAGAGCGCGTTAAAAATAGCTGTAGCGGCGACTCGTTTCGCGTCCAAGGGGTCCTTCCCGCGCAGGCGGGAATCCAGACGATCAAGTATCGGGCCAATAGCAGCTATCCTCCCCGGCGGCCTCGGGCGAAAAGGGCGCAGGCAGACGCTACAGGTAAACGAAACTTAAGAGAGACAGACGACGACGCCGAGCGAAAGGATCTATAGTGATGCTCCGACCCCCGATCATTTCGGTCCTGGCCCTGCTCCTGTTGTTCTCTCCCGCGTTCGCCCTTGCGCAGACGAAGGAGACAACGCCCGAGCGCTGGGAAGCAGACATCCGCGCGTTTGAAAAGGCCGACCAAAAGAGTCCGCCGCCAGAGGGCGGAGTGGTATTCGTGGGCAGCTCATCGATCCGGCTCTGGAAGTCGCTCAAAGAGGATTTTCCCGACCAGGAGGTAATCCAGCGCGGCTTCGGCGGATCGTTTTTGTCGGAGGTGGTGCATTTTGCCGACCGGATCGTGCTCCCGTACAGGCCGCGCGCGATCGTCGTCTACGCTGGCGATAACGACTTGGCGCGCGGCCGCTCGCCGGAGCAGGTGTCCGAGAGCTACAAAAAGCTGGCCAACCTTGTGCAGCGCGAGCTGCCGGAGAGCGAAATTCTCTTTCTGGCGATCAAGCCGAGCCTCGCGCGCTGGCATCTGAAAGAGAAGATCGAAGCCGCCAACGCAATGGTGCGGGACTACACCAAAGACCACGAGCGGCAGACGTTCATCGACATCTACACGCCCATGCTTGGCGAGGATGGCAAGCCGCGCAAGGAGCTATTCGTCGCCGACGGGCTGCACATGACGCGAGCCGGCTACGCCATCTGGGTCGATGCGCTGAAGCCGCATCTGGCGAAGCAGTAAGCTCGTCCTTCCCGCGCAGGCGGGAATCTAGACAGCCGGTGTCAGCGTGACGATCGTCCCCAAGCGGCTATCCCGCCTGGGGCCACGGGCGAAAAGTGTTCGCGCATGCAACGCAAGGCGCGGGAACGCACTCAACGGACGCGGCGTTTGCCTTCGCTGAGCATCGGCTGGAGTTCTTCGACGAAGTCGCGAATGTCTTTGAATTCGCGGTAAATGCTGGCGAAGCGGACAAAGGCAACCTGGTCGAGCAGCCGCAGGTGTTTCATCACCAGCTCGCCGGCCTCGCGGCTCTCGACTTCCGGCTCGTTACGCTGATAGATTTCGCTCTCGACGGCCGCGACGATCTGCTCGATTTGCTCGTCGCTGATCGGCCGCTTCCAACAGGCTTTGGCGATGCCGAGCTTGATCTTGCCCCGCTCGAACGGCACGCGCGAGCCGTCTTTCTTGATGATTTTGACCTGCGGCTCCTCGATCCGCTCATAGGTCGTGTAGCGGCGATGGCACTTCAGGCACTCGCGGCGGCGACGAATTACAAAACCGTGCTGGGCCGTCCGCGAGTCGATCACGCGGTCGTTATCGGTGCGGCAGATCGGGCACTTCATAGCTTCATGGCAGCCACCGGGGCCGTCCTCGGAGAGAAGGAACGCAGGGGCGAAGTCGGAACCCCACTGCCCTACTTGCCTCTATCATACACCAAGACAATCCACCGAGTGCAGGGGCACAAGTGCAAAAGCGACGAGTGGCGGGGGCGCGCCGCGCCAGCGGAAGCCCCCGGCGAGCCACGCGCTGGCCGCGAAGCACCCGTACCGCGAAGGCGGGAAGGACCGAGTGTAGTTGTCGCGTACTGGTAGCGCGTGAACGGCTATCGTCCGCTGGCTGGCCGCTACAGTTAAACGGAGCGCGCTGCTAGTGACCGGCCCGAATCATCACTTATAATGCGGCGAGTTTACCCGCCCTTCGGTTGCGAAGCTCAAGGATAGCCAGTCGTCATGAAATGCCAGCAGTGCGGCGCGGACGTGAATCCCGATTCGGTCTACTGCCACCAGTGCGGAGCACGGCTGGCGAAGGATGAGCCGCTGTTCACGGCCGAGCCGGACCAGCGCGGCGCGGCCTTCGAGCCGAACACGGCGTCGCGCCCTCCGGCCTCAGCCAGCGCCGCGCGCCGCGATAGCGCGGAAGAAGTGCTCTGGGAAGGAACCTATTCGCCCAAAGCGATGCTCGGCGCGTTCGTACTCGATGGCCTCGTGTGGCTGGCGGGGATCGTGCTGGCGATCCTCTTTCCCGCCCTGATGTGGCTGAGTTTGGGCGGGGCGGCGGTTTTCTCGGCCGTCGTTTTTCTGCTCATGGTCTACCGTCAGTGGAGCGTGCGTTACCGACTGACCAGCCAGCGGTTCTTCCATCAGCATGGCCTGCTAAGCCGGACGACCGACCGTGTGGAAGTGATCGACATGGATGACATTACCTGCTTCCAAGGCCCCATCGACCGGCTCGTGGGCGTCGGCTCGATCCGCATCACGTCGAGCGACCGGACGCATCCGGAACTATGGGTGCGCGGGGTCGAGAACGTGCAGCAGATCGCCACGGCGATGGACGACGCCCGCCGCGCCGAGCGGATTCGCCGGGGCTTCCATATCGAGTCGGTCTGAAACGATCGAGTCGGTCTGAAACGGCGGCATGCCGCCGGCGCGCCAGCGCCCTTGACTGCGGTTAAAGCGCTGCTGTCAGAAGGCAGACACGCCCCCTCCTTCTTGGTACAATCGGCCTACCGGTGGCCGGATTTGCCGGTTCCCTACCCGCTTGAGGTGCTTGTCATGCCGCGATCGCTGTTGGCGTTTCTTCTGCTTGGACTGCTGAGTGTTCCGTTGCTCCCCGCGGTTCGCCCGGCCGAAGCTCAAGAACCGTCGCCCACGGCCCAGTTCCCGGCCAGGCCGGAAAGCTGGATCAACTTCGGTCCGCTAACGGTCGAGCAACTACGCGGCAAGGCGGCGGTGCTGTACTTCTTCGAAGAAGGCTGCCCCCGCTGCCGCGAACGCTGGCCGGAACTGCTCACGATCTCCCACAAGTACCAGGGCCAACCGGTGCTGTTCATTGCCGTCAATTCGGGCAACTCGCGGGCAGCGGTGCAAAACTACGTGCGGCAACAGAAGATCCACTGGCCGG
>CAYZVT010000026.1:0-20992 GCA_964481585.1 uncultured Pirellulales bacterium | reverse complement strand
GCGAAGTGGCAGCCGCGCTGGCACATGTGCCGCACCAGATCGCGGACCGTGTTGTCCTTGAAGGCGTACGCTCCTTGCAGCAGTTCGCGGTTGTTCGTGGCGACCACCCGCTTGACGGCCAAGGCCAAAGCGTTGAGATAGTCCCGCCCGGCGCGGTAGTCCTGATAATTCTCCAGCCGCCGCTTGCGGCCGACCTCGCTGCGCGGGTAGCCGTAAAGGCTGCAAAAGGTGGCGTCGAGCGCGTCGCAGGCTTGCCGCAACCGCTGGGCGTCTTGTTCGTGAATCCGCCCGCCTTGATGAAGCTCCTGCATCACTTGATCGCGCACCGATTCAAAATGTTCGCGGTCGAGGCGGAACTCCTCGGCGCGCAGCGCCACCGGCCAATCGGTCTCCAGCACCCGTCCGCTGTGCGCGCGAAAGGTGAGTTGCTGGCCGTTTGCCCGTCCGCCGTCGGTCAGCAGAAGATGGGTGACGGTCTCGGAGGAGAGCGGCCGGTCGATCTGGGCGAGCGACGGCGAATCGGCCGCGCCGCGCTGCGCGGCGTACTCGGTCGCGGCAAGCTGGTCGAGCATCCAGTTGAGATAAACCGTCACATCCCCCCGCGTCAGGTCATCGTACTGATCCTCGATGCGGCGGCGAATCGCGAGCGATTGGATCGTGTTGCGGTCGGTGTAGTTGGGCGAGAGCGACTGGCGGTACTTGCGGTTGATTTCCTTTTTCTCGATCCAGCTTTCCAGCTCAAGAATTTGGTTCTTAAGCTCCTTTTCGTACGCCTCGGCATGGTCGTTCCGCGCGATGGCGATCGACTCGTGGAACGCCCCCAGCCCGACGGCAAGCTGCGCTTGGGCTTGCAGATAGCTGCCCAGCGGCGTGGTGGGACCATCGTTGTCGAAAACGATGTTTTGCGCCCCGAGGGGATGGCCCACCGCGAGCGACAATCCGACGGCGATGGCCCAGAGCCGCACCGAGTTTCTCATGGCACACCTCGTCGCGCAGGGAGGACGCACCGCCGGCTTTCCGCGCCGCCGGGACCGCACTTGCCGCCACTACTGTGCCTGATCCACTGTTCCCTGCAGGCCGCGCCTGCCGACATGCATCGTAGCCGGCCTCGCCAGGGGTGTCAAATCGACCTGCTGGGGGGAACGGCTGCGGGCTAGGGCGGCCCACGTCACTGCCGCGCAGGCGGGGACGAGGGACGGGGGATGGGGGCGGGGGACGAGGGGGATGGGGACTTTACCCTCGGCGTCAGCCCGGCTTTCCGCTTTCCGCTTTTACTTTCCGCCCTCCGGCGAGAACGTCTGCGCCGCATGCTTTTGCGCGGCGCGAAGCGCGTTACAATGGTCTCCCCTCTTCCCCTATCTTTTGTGGAGCAGCGCGAGACCATGAAAAAGGTGCGCACCGGCGGCGGCTGGCCCGCCATCCGCTATACCCTCGCCAAGGGACGCGAAGCGGGCGGGCTGTGGAAGCTCTGGAAAGCAATGCGGAGCAAAAACGCCTGCAAGACCTGCGCGCTCGGCATGGGCGGCCAGCGGGGCGGCATGGTGAACGAGGCCGGGCATTTTCCCGAGGTCTGCAAAAAGTCGCTCCAAGCGATGGTCGCCGACATGCAAGGCGCGATCGCCCCCCGCTTCTGGCAGCGCTACGCCGCCGCCGAGTTGCGCGCGCTCTCGCCGCGCGAGCTGGAAAACTGCGGCCGGCTCGTCGAGCCGGTGCTTTTTACACGCGCGAGCGGCCGTTATCGCCCAGTCTCCTGGGACGAGGCGTTTGAGCGGATCGTGCAAAAACTCCGCAGCACGGCGGCCGACGAGACGTTCTGGTATTTTTCCGGCCGTAGCTCCAACGAGGCGGGCTTTTTGTTGCAGATGGTCGCCCGTCTGTACGGCACGAACAACGTCAACAACTGTAGCTACTACTGCCACCAGGCCAGCGGCGTCGGGCTGACGAGCGTCACCGGCAGCGGCACCGCCACGCTCACGCTCGAAGACCTGGACCAGTCCGATCTGGTGTTCGTCATCGGCGGCAATCCGGCCAGCAACCATCCCCGGCTGATGCGAACCCTGATGCAGGTCCGCCGTCGCGGCGGGCAAGTGGTCGTCATCAACCCGGTGATTGAAACCGGCATGGTCAACTTCAGCGTGCCGAGCGACGTGCGCAGCCTGCTCTTTGGCAGCCAGATCGCCAGTCTTTACGTGCAGCCCGACATCGGCGGAGACCTCGCGCTGCTGACCGGCATCGCCAAACGCATCGACGAACTCGGCGCGACCGACGAAGCCTTTTTAAGTGAGCACTGCACCGGCTGGCCGGAACTGGCCGCGCAGCTCCGCGCGACCGCGTGGGAAGAAATCTGCCAGAAGTCCGGCGTCGCGCGGAAGGAGATTGACGCGATCGCCGAACTCTACGCGAAGAGCAAAAAGGCCGTCTTGAGTTGGACGATGGGCATCACGCATCATGCCCACGGGGTGGAGAACGTGCAGGCGATCGGCAACCTCGCGCTGCTGCGCGGCATGGTCGGCCGGCCGGGCACCGGGTTGATGCCGATTCGCGGGCACTCGAACGTGCAAGGCATCGGCTCGGTCGGCGTCACGCCGCAATTGAAAGAGGCGATTTTCGAGCGGCTGCAAAACTATTTCGGCGTCGAACTGCCCACCCAGCCGGGACTCGACACGATGGGCTGCATGGACGGCGCGCTCGCCGGCCGGCAAAAGGTCGGCTTCTGTCTCGGCGGCAATCTGTACGGCTCGAACCCCGACGCCCATTACGCCGAGCAGTCGCTCGCCAGCCTGGAGATGCTCGTCTATCTGAACACGACGCTCAACACCGGCCACGCCTACGGGCTGGCCGAGGAGACGATCATTCTGCCGGTGCTGGCCCGCGACGAAGAACCGCAACCGACGACGCAGGAGTCGATGTTCAACTTCGTCCGTCTCTCCGACGGCGGTCCGCGCCGGCTCGCAGGCCCGCGCAGCGAAGTGGAGATCATCGCCACAATCGCCCAAGGCGTGCTCGGCGACCGCACGCCGGTCGATTGGCAAGCGATGCAAAACACCGGCCGCATCCGCGAGGCCATCGCCGAGATCGTGCCGGGCTTTGAGGCAATTGCCGCCATCGACAAAACCAAGAGCGAATTTCAAATCGGCGGGCGCACCTTTCATGAGCCGCGCTTCGCCACCTCCGACGGCCGCGCCCGGCTGCACACGCACCCGCTGCCAGAACTCAAAGGGGGCGACGACGGGCTGCGGCTGATGACCGTCCGTAGCGAAGGACAGTTCAACACCGTCGTCTACGAAGACTACGATCTTTACCGAGGCATCGAAGGCCGCGATGTCATTCTCCTCCACCCGCGCGACCTCGACCGGCTCAATCTCCGCGCCGAGCAGCGGGTGACCGTCACCAGCTCGACCGGCGCGCTGGAAAACATCCGCGTGGTGCCCTTCGCCGAGATCAAGCCCGGCAACGCGCTGATGTACTACCCCGAGGCGAACGTGCTCGTGAGCCGCGACCTCGACCCGCGCAGCAAAACGCCGGCCTTCAAAGGGGTCGTGGTGACGCTGCAGACCGCGCCGCTGGCGGTGGTTTAGGGCTGTAGGCGAGACGCTGTAGGCTGCAAGGCGCAGCTTTGCGCCGCGCGTGCTACCGCGAGCGAATGCACAAGCCGCTGCCCTCAAGCTTGCAGCCCAAAGCCCCCAGCTTTTAGCTTACAGCTTCTCGCCCGCAGCCTGTAGCCTTCCCCAAACTATTGATCTCCCGCCAAGAATAGATATATTTACATCTATTAACATCCAACACAAGCTGCTTCGCGGGAGGAGCCAACCATGAGCGAAAAACGCTACAGCGTGCGAACCGGGGAACTAGAGCGGCGGCTGATGGGGGAGGCGGCGGTGGGGGCGGATGCGGAAAAACAGCCTCAAGCGGGACATTCCGGGACAAAGGGGGACAAACCGCGACCGCAAAGCGAGACAAACCGTGACGAAGCGAGCCCTGATGACACGGCCGTGTCACGCCCTTGTCACGCAGCGAGACAGGACCAGGAGGTGGCGGTGCTGGAGCTGGAGCCGGCCCAGCTTCAGGTGCTTGGCGAGCTGCTGATGGGCCGCACCGTGGCCGCCGCCGCGCGGAGCGTCGGCGTCAGTCGCCGGACGATTTTTCGCTGGCTGAAAGACGATCTGGCGTTTCAGGCCGAGTACAACCGCCGGCGAAAGGAGTTGCAGCAGGCGACCGAATCGACGCTCGAAATGCTCGCCGACCACTCGGCCGTCTGCCTCGCCCGTGCGATCGCCGAAGGCGATAGCCGCGTGGCAATCGCCATTCTCAAAGGACTCGGCTTTCTTTCGGGAAGCCGCCCGACCGTACCGAGCGATGATCCCGCACGGCTGGCCAAGTCGCAAGCGAAGAGCGAGTCGATTCAGGCGATGCTCGATTCGCTCAGTTATTAGATGAGGGGCGAGGGGCCAGGGATTGGGGGACGACGGCACCACCGGGGGCTTCCGCCTTCGGCGGTGCGCCCCCGCCACCCACCGCTTTCCGCTTTCCGCTTTCCGCTTTTACTTCCGCCCTCCCAAATCGTCCTGCCAGCTTTTAATCAGCTGCAGCGCGTCGAGCGGCGTGAGGCGGTCGAGGTCGGCTTGGCGGACGCGGTCGAGCAGCGGGTGGTCGGGCGGGGCGAAGAGCGTTAGTTGCAATTCGCCCCGCCGGGCTTTGCCCTTGGCGATTTTGGGTCGGCCGCTTGGGTCGAGGTGTTCGTTTTCGAGTTGGGCGAGGATTTCTTTTGCGCGCTCGTTCACTTCGCGCGGGATGCCGGCCAGGCGCGCGACGTGGATGCCGTAGCTTTTGTCGGCGCTGCCGGGGATGATTTTGTGGAGGAAGACGACCTGTTCTTCCCACTCGCGGACGGCGACGTTGTAGTTCTTCACGCCCGGCAGCAGCCGTTCGAGTTCCGTAAGCTCATGGTAGTGCGTGGCAAACAGTGTGCGGCAGCCGACCTGATCGTGCAGGTGTTCAACGACCGCCCACGCGAGCGAGAGGCCATCGTAGGTGCTCGTGCCGCGTCCGATTTCGTCGAGCACGACGAGGCTTCGCGCGCTGGCGGTATTGAGAATCCGCGCCGTCTCGGTCATCTCGACCATGAAGGTACTTTGCCCACGCGAAAGCTCATCGCTCGCGCCGACGCGGGCAAAGATGCGGTCGGCCACGCCGATCGTCGCTTGCCGGGCAGGCACAAAACTGCCGGCTTGCGCCAGCAGCGTAATGAGCGCGACCTGGCGGATATACGTGCTCTTGCCGGCCATGTTCGGCCCGGTGATGAGCAGCATCATTCCTTCCTCCGCGCCGAGCAGCGCGTCGTTCGGGACAAACTGCCCTTGCGGCTCGATCACGTCGAGCACCGGATGGCGGCCATCGACAATATTCAGCACCGGCTCGCTCGCCATCGTGGGGCGGCAATAGCCGCGCTCGCGGGCAAGCTCGGCCAGCGCGGTGAGCACGTCGAGTTCGGCGAGCACTTCGGCGCAGCGCTGCAATCGCCGGCCGGCTTCCGCCACGGTGCCGCGAATCTGAATGATCAGCTCCGCTTCGAGCTTCTTGCTCTGTTCCTCGGCGGCGACGACCTTTTCTTCGTACTCCTTTAGCTCGGGCGTGATGTAGCGTTCGGCGTTTTTGATGGTTTGCTTGCGGATGAAGCTCGCCGGCACTTTTTGAGCGTGGGCATGGGTGACTTCGAGATAGTAGCCGAAGACTTTGTTGTAGCCGACTTTGATGTTCGGGATGCCCGACCGCTGCGATTCTTCGGCTTGATACTTCGCAATCCACTTCTTCCCGCCGGCGGCCAAGTCGCGCAGTTCGTCGAGCCTTTCATGAAAGCCGGAACGAATAAACCCGCCATCGCGGCTCGTCAGCGGGCAATCTTCGACCAGCGCGGCTTCCAGTTGCCCCCGCACGTCGGGGCACAGGTCGAGATCGCTTTCGAGTCGCGTGAGCAGCGCGCTGTTGCGCGCGGTGAGCTTGGCTTTGACCGCCGGCAGTCGGGCCAAGGTGCGGCCGACGAAGCTCAAGTCGCGCGGGCTGGCTCGTCCGGTCGAGACGCGGGCGAGCAGCCGCTGCAAGTCGTAGACGTGCCGCAGTTGCTCGCGCAGCGAGTCGCCGAGCGCGGCGTCGCCGACGAGTTCCTCGACTGCATCATGGCGCGCGGCAATCGCTTCCAAATCGGTGAGCGGATTGGCGATCCAATCGCACAACAGCCGGGAGCCCATCGGCGTGATGCTGCGATCGATCACGCCCAAGAGCGAGCCTTCGCGCCGGCCTTCGCGCAGGGTGCGGGTGATTTCCAGGCTGCGGCGGGTCGCTTCGTCGATCTCCAGCATCGCGCCCGAGCGATAAGGCGTCAGCCGCTCAATGTGGTCGAGCGAGGTTTTTTGCGTCTCGCCGAGGTAGTCGAGAATCGCCCCGGCCGCGCGAATCGCCGGCGTATCGCTCTCATCGAAGCCGAAGCCTTCGAGACTCTGCGTTTGGAAATGCCGGGCGAGCGTCTGCTGCGCGGTTTGCGCGGCGAACGCCCAAGCGGGACGCGCGGTGATCTGCAAGCGCGCGGCGAGATGCGGCGGAATCGGATTTTCGTCCTCAACGACGAGGCATTCGACCGGATCAATCCGCGTCAGCTCATCGCCCAGCCGCGCGGCGTCCAAGCAAGCGGCAAAGAAGCGGCCGGTCGAGAGTTCGACCCAGGCCACGCCGGTCTGGCGCTCGCCCGGCACGACCGCCGCCAGGTAGTTGTTCGTGCGCGGGTCGAGCAGCGCGTCATCCGTGACGGTGCCGCGCGAGACGACGCGGGTGATGTCGCGTTTGACAAGCCCTTTGGCCTTCTTGGGGTCTTCGATTTGATCGCAGATGGCGGCGCGGTAGCCGGCGGCGATCAGCTTGCCGAGATAGACTTCCAGTTGATGATGGGGAAAGCCGGCCATCGGAACCGGGTTTTCGCCCTTGTCGCGGCTGGTGAGCGTCAGATTCAGCACCCGCGCGGCGGTCTTGGCGTCGTCGTGGAACAGCTCGTAGAAGTCGCCCATGCGAAACAGCAGCACGGCATCCGGGCAGGCTGCCTTGGCGTCTGCGTATTGCTGCATCATCGGCGAAGGGGCCACGTGAGTCTCGTCCTTGCGCGTCTGCCTAGCTCCCCCCCGCTCGCCGGCGGCAAAGGGGTAAACCGTGCATGCTAACAGATCGGACAAGGCCGACTCAAGTGGCCGCCGCACGCCGGCGTCCTTCCCGCCTGCGCGGGAATGACGGGTTTTGCTGATCGCTGAGGGCTGACTGCTGGCCGCCGCTACTGGATGAATTCTTCTTCCGCGTCGTCCGAATGCAGATCCAGTTCGCCGGCATCTTCCAGCCGCCGCACGATGTCGACAATCTGCTGCTGGATCTGCTCGACCGACGAGAGCTTGACCGGGCCGAGGTAGTCCATTTCTTCGAGCAGCAGATCGCGGGCACGCTGGGACATGTTGCCGAGTACTTTTTCCTTCAGTTCCTCGCTCGCCCCTTTGAGCGCCATCGCCCACTGCGAGCTTTCGACATTCTTCAACACCGCTTGAATGTCTTTGTCGCTGAACTTGGCGATGTCCTCGAAGACGAACATCAGCCGGCGGATTTCTTCCACCAGATCGGGGTCTTCTTGGGCCAGATTTTCCAGCAGACTCCGCTCGGTGCCGCGATCGGTGACGTTGAGGATTTCGGCCACACAAGGCACGCCGCCGGCGTATTCGAAGCTCTGGCTCATCACGCTCGACATGCGATGCTCCAGCCCTTTTTCGACTTCGTGGATAATCTCGGGGTTGGTCTGTCCCATCGTCGCCACGCGGCGAACGACCGACAACTGCCGTTCACTCGGCAGCCCGGCCAGAATCTCCGCTCCATACGACGGGGGCAGATGGGACAGGATCAGCGCGATCGTTTGCGGGTGCTCGTCGACGATGAAGGTGAGCAAGTTTTGGCTATCGACCTGCCGCAGAAAACCAAACGGCAGGGCTTCGATCGACTGCCGCACCGAGTCGAGCGTGCCGGAGGCATCCTTGCCGAGTGCCTTTTCGACGAGCGCTTTGGCCAGGCCGAGGCCCCCCTTCTTCGCGCCGAGCGAGCCGGGGTTGGCGTCGGTGAATTCGTGGATGACGGAGAGTTGCTCGTCGGCGGTGATCGAGCTCATCTTGGCAATCGCGATCGAAACCGCTTCGACCTCCAGCGGTTCGAGCTTCGCCAGAAGCTGCGCCGCTTCGTCTTCCGGCAGACTCATCAGCAGAATCGCCGCTTTGCGAATGTCGGTTGCCGTGGCAGTCATGGCGCTAGTCCTCCCGGCCGAGCCAAAAGCCGATTACGCCAAGCACCGGCAGCGGGTTTTCCCGCGCCAGAGTGTTCAGTTGCTCCACCGCGTCCGGCGACGGGGGAGCTGTTTGCGGAGAAGGTCCGTCTTCCATGAAGGATTCGCCTGCGCTTGGGCCGCTTCGCCCCAGGAGGGAGCGGTCTGTTTTGCCTGACCGGAAAAGTCGATCGGTCCGATTGCTGCGCGCTATCGGCCCCCCGACCGCCGAAACTTCAGCCAAAACGGCAAAACACGCAGCATGGCAAGCTGGGCAAGCGCAGGGGTGGCGCACCGGCGGGGGCCGTCGCCGTCAGACAGTGTAGCGCAGTCGCTGGGGCGACTGAGGCCCAGAAGCTTCACCGCAGCGAAGAGTTGAGCCTGCCGGGGATTGCCTCGCCTGGTCCGACTCACGGAGTGAATCGGCTACTCTGCCTGACGCGAAACCGCAGCGGTAACGGGGGCTTCCGCTGGCGCGGTGCGCCCCGCCACCCGGCGCTACTGCTCGCCCTTCCCGGCTCTACTCGTCCCGCAATTCGCACATCGCCACTTGCCCAAAGCAGTCGTCCACTTCGATCCGCAGCAGCGTCGGCCGTGCGCCGGTGGCTTCTTCCAGATCGGCGAGCAGCCGCCGGCCGATGAAGCGGGCGAGCATCTCGGTCGTGGTGTTGGGGACGGGCAGCAGGATGCAGTCGTGGCGGGGAAAGACCCAGCGGCGGTCGGCAAAGGTGACTTCCACCTCGCGGTCCCCCATCTGGACGTGAATCAGCGGGTGGTCGGTCGGCAGCAGCATGTGGTGATCGAGCCGATCGACGATCGCCTTGAGCGTATCGCGCAGCAGAATGAAATCGACGACGTAGTAGTTTTCATCGAGTGGGCCATACACCTCGGCCGCCACGCGGTAGTTATGCCCATGCAGCCGCTCGCAGATATTGCCATCGAACGTAATGAAGTGCGCAGCGCTAAAGACGAGATAGTCCTTAGTGACAGTGACGCGGTAGTTTTCTGCCACGCGAGGCTCCGAGGCGTTCTGATGGGGTCGGGGTCAGGGAGGGCTGCGGGCTACAGGCTGCGAGCTACGGTCAAGGCTTCCGCCCGTAGCGTATAGCCTACAGCTTTCCGCCCTCCGCCTTTTCCAAAGGGCCGCCTTTATTCTACCCACACGGCTCTGGGCCATAAAACCGAAACGGCTGCTCGATCTGCCCCTCGCGGAGGGCGGCGAAGAGCGTGGCGGCGACGAGATCGGCGGTGCTGCCGGGGTTGCGGCGGTGTCCGTCGCTGCGGAGCCAAAAGTCCAAATCGGCTAACGCCCGCTCATAGGCTTCGTCTCCGGCGCGGCCCGAACTTAATACCCGCGCCGCACGATCCGAGGCTTCGGCCGCCAGGGCCGCTCCGCATTTCCGCACAATCAAACTATCCGGCACCTCGCTCAACAGGCGGACGTGGATCGAGACGATCGCCTGCGAGAGCGACTCCCCCCGCCCTAGTAATTCCTGCAGCCAAGGCAGCAGCCGCTCAAAGACATCGACAAAACCGGCGGCGTACTGCCGCGCGATCTGATCGCGCTCGGCCGCCAGCCGCATCGCCTCGACGAGCGACACGGTCGGCTCGTGAGCGACATCGGCCTGCTCGACGCGGCCCAGCCCGCCGGGCGCGGCAAGGCGAATCGCCTCGTAGACTTGCCGTGCGTCCCCCTCGGTCGTCGCGGCCAGCACTTGCCGCACGCCTTCTCGAAGCGGCTGCGGACGCGGCACTTTGGCCAGCGGAGCAAGCAGCAGAATCATGCCGAGATTGCTGTTCGTGCCGGCGACTTGCCGCGTAGCACGCACGGCCTGCAACACCGTCTCGCCGAGCGGGCGCTCGGCCGCGCGATCCAGAACCGGCCCGAGCACGGCGGCGCTGGTGAGAAAGTCAACGTAGGAGAGGTCTTCAAAATCCGCGCCGCGATAGACGTTGCCCGGCTTCGGCGCGGTCGCCTCGAACAGACAGGCGAGCGTGGCACAAGCGCCAATCGGCAGCGGCTCGGCGCTCACGGTGCCGCTCCACGTTCCGCACGCAGTGGATGCGCATCAAAAAACTGCTCGACGCGCTCGGCCGTCTGCTCGGGCGCGTCCTCCACCACCCAATGCCCCGCGTCGGCGATCCGCAGCACGTCGGCGGCGGGAAAGATTTCAATAAACTTGTCAAGGCACGCCGGCGTGAAGCACCAATCGCGCATGCCCCAGACCAGCAGCAGCGGCTTGTCGCGCAGCGCCGGTAGCTCGCGTTCGATCTGCTCCAATCGTGCGTAGCTCGGGTGGCTCGCCCGGAGCGGAATGTCCTGCACGAACTGATACACCGCCGCGCGATGGCTCCAGCGATCGTACGGCGCCAGGTAGCCCGCCTGTTCATCCGGCGCGAGCCGGCGGCGGTTGAGCGTCATGCGCAGCGCGGCGCGGCTAAAGAGGTTCAGCCCTTGCAGTCCGAGCTGGCCCAATAGTGGCGCGCGGCAGACGCGAATCCGCCAGGGAATGAACCAGGGCCGAAACGCTCCGGTGTTAAACAGCACGATCCGCGCGAAGCGCTGCGGCTCGGCCAGCGCCGCTCCCAGCCCGATCGCGCCACCCCAATCCTGCGCGACGAGCGTAATGTTGCTCAAGTCAAGCTCGCGGACGAGCGTCGCCAGGTGCTCGATGCGGTCGTCGAGTCGGTACGGCCCGCCGCCCATCTCACTCAGTCCACACCCCAGATGATCGGGCGCGACGGTGCGATAGGAGCCGCGCCAGCGCTCGATCAGATTCCGCCAATGAAAGGACCAGGTGGGGTTGCCGTGAACGAAAAGCAGCGGCGGCCCCTGCCCTTCATCGACGTAGTGGTAACGCTGCCCCGCGACCGCGAGCCAATGGGACTTAAACGGATAGAGCCTGCGCCACAGCTGGTCGGGTGCGGAAGTCGAGAGCGATTCGGTACAAGCCATCGCGCGGTCGCGTGAAGAAGTCCGTGAGAAAATAGACGCCGCATTGTAAAGCAGAGGGTCCGCCACTGGCCAGGGCCGACGCCGAAAGTGCTATACTTACCGTTTCTCGAAAAAGGACGGAATGCGAATGAAGACGCGCGAAAGCGGAATGCCGGACGAGAGCCTCTGGGCCAGCTTTTTTGAGCCAGCGGCGATTCTCGCCAAGCTGGGGCTGCGGCCGGAACATCGCCACGTCGTCGACCTGGGCTGTGGCTACGGAACCTTTTGCGTCCCGGCGGCTCAGATCGTGCGGGGGACGGTGTACGCCTTTGACATCGAGCCGGCGATGATCGAGGCAACCCAGGCCAAAGCCGAAGCGGCCGGCGTCACGAACCTTCAGGTGCACCAGCGAGATTTCATCGACGAAGGGCTGGGCCTACCAGATGCGGAGATCGACTGCGTGCTGCTATTCAATCTCCTGCACGCCGAGCAGCGCGCGACCTTGCTCGCCGAAGCGCGGCGGGTTCTGGCCCCCGGCGGCACGCTGGCCATCATGCACTGGAACTACGACGAGAGCACCCCGCGCGGGCCGAGCATGCCGATCCGCCCCCGGCCGGAGCAATGCTGCGGCTGGGTAATAAAAGCCGGTTTCCGACTCCTACCGCCGGGCAAAATCGACCTGCCCCCCTACCACTACGGCTACGCCTTCACGCGCTGAAGCATCCGCCCGGCGGCAGAGTGAGAAGCGAGACGGGGCAAAGCTATGAAACTTGCACGGATCGGCCCTGCGCGCAACAATGAAAGCATGTTCCACGCTCTCACGCTGCTACTTTCGATCGGGCTGACGCTTGCCTGCCCCTATCAGTGCTCCGGGGCCGGTTGTGTGGTGGTAGGCGAGGAAAGTTTACCGGCCCGCACCTGTAGCTGCTGCCCTGCTCACGCGGCGGCGGATCAAGAATCAGACGATTCGCGGTCCGACGTGCCGGAACAGGAGAGCGGCTGCAACTGTCTGTGCGGCGGCGCGGTGCTCGACGAGCAGCAAGATACGCCCGATCTCGACGAGCAGACGCCGGTTTTCGACACCGCTTGGGCGGCTGCTAATATCTCAGCCTTCGCTCCGTCGCTGCATTCGGTTGCCGGCGGACCGCCCCTAGCGCGCGTCTCAGGATGCCAGCTGCGCTACCTTCTTCAATCGCTGCAAATCTAAAGCAGCGCGCACCAGCGGAGACTCGCTCCGCTGGACTAGTTGGGGCGATCTCGCCGCGCCGTGGCTGCACGTATCGCACTGCTCCGCGCATGTGGCAGGCTCGCCGTGAGCGATCGCAGGCTGATCTGGGACTGGACTGGCCAATGTTGTTTCGAGCACTCCCCTGGGAATATGGCGTCCGTAACTTGCTGCGCAGGCCGTCGCGGAGTGGACTGACGCTCGCGGCGCTGACGACGGTCGTGCTGCTGGTGTTCGTGGTGGTGGGCTTCGTGCGGGGCTTGGAGCAGTCGCTCGCCGCCAGCGGCGATCCGCAGGTGATGCTCGTCTACTCGCTCGGCGCGGAGCAGAACATCGAGAACTCGGCCATCGCCGCGCGGACGCCGGGCTTGCTGACCGCCAGTTTGGACGGCATCGAGCGGCAGTTCGGCGTGCCCTGCGTCTCGCCAGAGTTGTATCTCGGCACGCGCGTTCGCGCGGGTGGCCGCGAGCCAGGCGCGCTCGGGCTGGTGCGCGGCGTGACCAGCACCGCGCCGCTCGTGCGGCGCAACGTGCGGCTGGTCGAAGGCACCTGGCCCGGCCCCGGCGAAGTGATGGTCGGTCGCTTAGCCGCAGCCAAACTTGGCTGCGTTCCCGACGAGCTAGCCCCCGGCAATCAGATCGAGTTCGAGGGCAAACGCTGGACGATCAGCGGCCGCTTCGCCGCGGCTGGCTCGGCGCTGGAGTCGGAAATCTGGTGCCGGCTGCCCGACTTCCAACAAGCGCTGAAGCGTCAGGACTTGAGCCTTGTCGCGCTGCTGCTCAAACCGGGTGCGTCGCCGGCCGGCGTGATCCTCTTGAGCAAACAGCGCGTCGATCTAGAAATTCAGGCCACGCGGGAGAGCGACTACTACGCTTTGCTCCAGAAGCACTACCGCCCGGTGCGGATTCTGGCGTGGCTGGTCGTGGGACTCGTCGCCGGAGCCGGCGTGTTTGCTGGGCTAAACATGATGTACGGAGCGGTCGCTGGACGCATCCGCGAGATCGCCACGCTCCAAGCGATCGGCTATCGGCGGCGTGCGGTGCTGCTTAGCCTGCTGCAAGAAGGCGCGCTGTTGGCAGCGGCCGCGTCGCTGCTGGCCGGGCTGATCGCCATTGTCTGGCTCAACGGCATGGCCGTTCGCTTCACGATGGGCGCCTTTACGCTCCGCGTCGATGGCGTGGCGCTGCTGGTCGGCTGCGGAACCGGCCTGCTCGTCGGAGTGGTCGGCGCGCTGCCGCCCGCCCTCCGAGCCTTGCGGCTGCCGGTCACGGAAAGTTTGAAAGCGGTTTAGTTTCAACAAGTCTTTTTCACTTCAATGGAGGAGTTTCGCATGTCACGGAAAATGAGCGTTGCAGGGATGCTGTTGCTGACGACGGTGGTCGCTCTCGGCTGCGGCGGATCAACCGGCTCCGAAGCGGAGACGGTCGGCGAAGCCACGTCTGCCAGCGCGCAGTATGTGCTGGCCGAAAAGCCGGCCAACGCTTTGGGCGTGGCCGAAGCCCGCGAGGCGACCGAAGCGGGAAGCCCGATCGCCGTCACGGGGCGTATTGGCGGCTCGGGCGAGCCGTTCGTGGAGGGAATCGCGGCGTTCACGATTGTCGATCCCGCGCTGCAGCCTTGCCCGGCCGAGGAAGGCTGCCCGACGCCGTGGGATTACTGTTGCGACACCAATCTGCTGAAAACGAACGTCGCCACGGTCACGGTCGTCGACGACCAAGGCTCGGCGGTGATGCAGGACGCACGGCAACTGCTCGGCGTAAAGGAACTTTCAACCGTCGTCGTCGTGGGAAAAGCAAGCCGTGACGAGTCGGGTAACCTAACGGTGTTGGCCGACAAGGTACACGTAGTCCAGCAGTAACGGGCACGGCTGCCGCGCGGCGAATAAACAACTCTCGCCGCGCGGCGGCACGAGGTGAGGATTTTTGAGATGAGCAGCCAGGTCGACCTGAGCCAGTTGGCACGCGACAAGCGCACTCCCGCCGCGAGCACCGCGCGGCGGCGTCGCGCGGTCCTGTCGCGTTACGTGGTGCCGGGTTTCGTGCTCGCGGGCTTTGCGGCGCTGCTGCTGTGGGCGGCGCGGGATCAGTTTGTCACGGCGAAAACCGTCTCGGTCGTCCCCGTCGTGGTGACACGGGCCGAAGTCCAACCGAGCGGCACGCCGCTCTTTCAAGCCGCCGGCTGGATCGAGCCGCGGCCGACTCCCGTGCTCGTGACCGCGCTGGCCGATGGCGTCGTCGCGGAGTTGTTGGTGGTCGAAGGGCAAGAGGTCGAACAAGGCGAGCCGGTCGCGCGGCTGATTGAGATCGATGCACGCTTGGCGCTTCAGCGTGCGGAGTCGGATCTGAAGTTGCGTCAGGCGGAACTCGCGAGCGCCAAAGCGCGTCTGTACGCGGCCCAGCAACGGCTCGAACACCCGGTCCATCGGCGCTCGGCCTTGGCCGAGGTCGAAGCGCGGCTTGCCCAGGTCGAGCGCGAGCGAGCACAACTGCCGTATCTCATCGAGGCGGCGGAGGCCCGGCTTGAATATGCGCGGCAGAACTTTGAAGGCAAACAGGCCGCCGGTTCGGCCCTCGCCGAGCGGGTTTTGCAGCAGGCAACGAGCGAGCACGAGGCGGCGCGCGCCAAGCTGCGGGAGCTGGAGCAGCGCTCCCCGCGTCTGGAGCAAGAGATCGACGCCGTGCGGCGGCAGCGCGACGCGCTGGCGAGGCAGCTTGAGCTATTGATCGACGAATCGCGCGCGGTGGCCGAGGGCGAGGCCCAAGTCGCGGCAGCGGAAGCCCGCGAGCGCCAAGCCGAGCTGGCCGTTGACGCGGCGCGGCTGACGCTGGAAAGAATGGTCGTCACCGCGCCGCGCGACGGCCGCGTGCTTGAATTGGTCGCGCGGCCGGGCACGCGCGTCTCTGCCGCTTCGGCCGGAGCGGACGCGGCGGCCAGCACCGTCGCCACGCTCTACGATCCACAGCTGCTCCAGGTCCGAGCCGACGTGCGATTGGAGGACGTTCCGCTCGTCCAGCCGCAGCAGCCGGTGGAGATCGAAACGGCCTCGGCCCCCCAGCCGCTACGCGGGGTGGTGCTCCATGCTACTTCGCGTGCGGACGTGCAAAAAAACACGCTCGAAGTGAAGGTGGCGATCCTCGATCCGCCGGCGACGATCCGCCCCGAGATGCTCGTGACGACGACCTTTCTCGCTCCCAAACAGCCCGCCAAGAGCGAAGGCCAGGAGCAGCCCGAGCGGCTGCTCGTGCCGCGCCGGCTTGTCGATTCGCACGCGGACGGCGCGACGGTCTGGGTGGCTACCGCCGAGCAGACCGCGCAGCGGCGGAGCGTCCGCCTCGGCCGCGCGGGCACCGGCGAGTTGGTCGAGGTCGTCGAAGGGCTTCAGCCGACCGACAAACTGATCCAGCAAGGCCGAGAAGGGCTGCAAGACGGCGACCGAATCCGCATTACCACCGGCTGATCTTTTCCGGCGAAGCGGCAGCATAACGAGAGGAATCCGAACATGGCACTCGTCGAGATACGCAACCTGACGAAGCGATTCCGCAAAGGGGACGAAGTGATCGCGCCGCTGGAGGACGTGTCGCTCGACGTGGAGCAAGGCGATTTTGTCGCCATGATGGGCCCTAGCGGCACCGGCAAGAGCACGCTCTTGAATCTCGTCGCCGGCATTGACCGCCCCGATGCCGGCACCATCGCCGTCGCGGGCACGGAGCTTACCAGCATGTCCCGCAGCCAACTTGCCGACTGGCGCGCGGCACATTTGGGCTACATCTTCCAAACCCACAACTTGATTCCGGTCCTGACCGCGTATGAAAACGTCGAGCTGCCGGTGCTGCTCCTTCCGCTCGCGGCCGCCGAGCGTCGCAAGCGGGTGGAGTTGGCACTGGAAGCGGTGGGCCTAAGCGATCGGGCGGACCACTATCCTCGGCAGCTTTCGGGCGGGCAGGAACAGCGTGTTGGCATTGCCCGTGCAATCGTCGCCCATCCCACCGTCGTGGTCGCCGACGAGCCGACCGGCAGCCTCGACGCGGAGACGAGCGAGCAGATTCAAATTCTCCTCAAACGGCTGAACGACGAACTGGGCATCACGCTCCTGATGGTTACCCACGACGAGCAGGTCGCCTCGATTGGCACGCGCCATCTGCGTCTCGACCGGGGCAGGATCATCGAGTCCGGCGACCGTGGCCGTGAGCCGTTCCGCCTTTCGACCGGAACCTAAAGCCGTAGGAAGATCATCATGTTCCGTTTCGCTCCTTACCTCCTAAAAAGCCTGTGGCGGCACCGGGCGCGGACGCTGTTGACCGTGAGCGGTGCGGCGGTGGCGCTGTTTGTTTTTTGCTTTGTCGGCTCGGTGCAGCAGGGCCTGCTGCGGTTGACGGAGAACGAGGCCGCGCAGCGGACGCTGATCGTGTTCCAGGAGAATCGGTTTTGCCCCACGAGTAGCCGGCTTCCCGAAGATTACGCCCGCCGCATCGCGAAGATTCCCGGCGTTGCGGATGTGATGCCGATCCAGGTTTGGACCAACAATTGCCGCGCGAGCCTGGATGCCATCGTCTTCAACGGCGCTCCACCGGCTCAACTGCGCGAGACGCGCGACCTACAATTGACCACGGGAGAATGGAGCGACTTTTCATCGCGGCGCGATGCGGCACTAGTGGGGCGCAACGTAGCGCAGCGGCGGCGCTTGAGCGTCGGCGACACGTTTTCCATTGGCGGGATCTCCGTTTACGTCGCCGGGGTTTTCACCGCGCCGGTGGCTGCGGAGGAGAATCTGATTTACACGCACTTGCAGTTCTTGCAGTACACACGGGGTCTTGACGCAGCCGGCGTGGTGACGCAGTTGGAAGTGCAGCTTGCCCCAGAGGCCGATCCCGACGCCGTAGCCCGCGACATTGACCAAGCGCTGCGCGCCGGGCCGGTCGCCACCACGACGCGCCGCAAAGGAGTCTTTCAAGCAAGCACGCTCGCCGATCTGGTGGATCTGATTCGCTTTGCCCACTGGCTCGGGTACGCCTGTGTGGGGCTGGTCCTGTCGCTCGTGGCGACGACGACGGTGATGGCCGTGCAAGACCGCATCCGCGAGCATGCGGTGCTGCAAACGCTCGGCCTGCGGCCGGCGCGGATCTTTCGCCTGGTCGTGGCCGAAAGTCTGCTGCTGTGCCTCTTTGGCGGTGCGGTCGGAACGGGGCTGGCGCTATTGGTGCTCGGCGTGAGCCACTTTGCCGTGGGAGCCGAGGGGGTGACGATCGCCTTCCAACCTTCCTGGCAACTTGCCACCGTCGGCATGGCCGTCTCGCTCGCCGTGGGAGTTGTCGCCGGGGTTGCTCCCGCCTGGCAAGCGGCGCGAACTGCAATCGTCGCGGCGCTTCGCAATAGTTAGCCGGCCGGCGAGCGCCGGACGAGAACGAGCAAGTTGACCGGAGGAGCCGGTCGGTCGATACTGGAAAGCTCGCATCCGCTTTCTTGATTCGCCTCGACCGCTGGAGATTTTTTGATATGCCCTGCCCCCACCCGCGAGTGGAGTCGCTGATTTGTTTCCGTCTTCCTCTGCTCGCCGCGATCGCTGCGGCGGTAGTGCTCCTGGTCGCCGGAAGTGCCTTCGCACAAGAGACGCCTCGGCAGCCAAACATTGTGGTGATCTTGGCGGACGATCTGGGTTATGGCGATCTGTCGAGCTACGGGGCGCAGGATCTGGAGTCGCCGTCGATCGACGCGCTGGTGGCCGATGGGATGCGGTTCGATCGGTTTTATGCGAACTGCCCGGTCTGTTCGCCGACGCGGGCTTCGCTGCTGAGCGGACGTTATCCGGAACTGGTGGGCGTGCCGGGGGTGATTCGCACGCATGCGGAGGATAATTGGGGATACTTGTCGCCCGACGCGGTGATGTTGCCCGAGCGGCTGCGTGAGGCGGGCTATCACACGGCGCTCGTGGGCAAGTGGCATCTCGGCCTCCAGTCGCCGAACACGCCGAACGAGCGCGGCTTCGACCATTTTCATGGCTGGCTCGGCGATATGATGGACGACTACTACACCCATCTGCGCCACAACATCAACTACATGCGGCTCAACGAACAGGAAATCGAGCCGCAGGGGCATGCCACCGATCTGTTCACCGCTTGGGCTCAAGAGTATGTGACTGAGCGGGCGAAGTCGGATCAGCCGTTCTTTCTCTACCTCGCTTACAACGCCCCCCACACGCCGATCCAGCCGCCGCCGGATTGGGTGCAGCGCGTCAAGCAGCGCGAGCCGGGCATCGGAGAGCAGCGCGCCACGCTCGTCGCGCTCGTCGAGCACATGGACCACGGCATCGGGCAGTTTGTCGAAACGCTCAAGAAGAACGGGCAGTACGAAAACACGCTGATCGTCTTTACCAGCGACAACGGTGGGAAGACCGACATCGGGGCGAGCAACGGACGCTTGCGCGGCGCGAAGCAACAGATGTACGAAGGGGGCCTGCGCGTGCCGCTGGCGGTCGTCTGGCCGGGAAGGATCGCCGCCGGCAGCCGGGGCGAGTTGCAGGCGATGACGATGGATCTGTTCCCCACGCTCTGCCAGGTGGCCGGCGTATCGGCGGGTGAGCAGCTCGACGGCCGCTCGTTTCTCCCGACACTGCTCGGCGAAAGCCAAAAGCCGCTGCGAAGGGAGAGCTTTTGGACGCGGCGGGAAGGCAATAACCGCTACCTGGGGCAAGCGATCTGGGCGATCCAGCGCGACAACTGGAAGCTGCTACAAAACCTGCCGACCGAACCGTTCCAATTGTTCAATCTGGCCGACGACCCGCAGGAGCAGCGCGATCTGGCATCGAGTGAGCCGAAAAAGTTCGAGGAACTCGCCGCCGCGCTCCGCCGCCACATCCAGCGCGGCGGGTCGGTCCCCTGGCAAAAGCCGTAGCGGCGCGAGCGCCGCCGCCCTCGCCGGGCGTGAAGGTTGAGTTAAAATAGCGTTGGAGGGGCTCTACGCGGTAGGCGGTAAGCTTTAGGCTGTGAGCCACCGTTTTGAAGCGGTGCTTTGCGAAGCCGTTCTTCCCGCGCAGGCGGCAGTCCAGCGATTAGCGGTCAGCGGTCAGCGGTCAGCAAAACACGTCCTTCCCGCGCAGGCGGGAATCTAGACGGCCAACGCTGCCCCCCTGGTTTCCCGCCTGCGCGGGAATGACGTGCCTGCGCGGCAAGGACGGGTGCCGCAACATCCCCTTTCTATCGCCTAAAGCTTACAGCCCGCAGCCTGAAGCCTGAAGCTCGTAGCCCGCAGCCTACAGCCGCAGACGCCCCCAAACGCGAAAGCCTGCTACGTGAGTTCGACGCATCCGTTCACGCACGAGCACTTCATCAACCGCGAGGTGAGTTGGCTGGAGTTCAACGGCCGGGTGCTCGAAGAGGCGCAAGACCCGAACAACCCGCTCTTGGAACGGGTGAAGTTCCTGGCGATTTTTAGCTCGAATCTCGACGAGTTTTTCATGGTTCGCGTGGCGGGGCTGCGCGAACAGGCCTTTGGCGACGGCGCGCCGCAGGATTACTCGCCCGACGGCAAGCGGGCCATCGACCAGATGAAGGAGATCAACGACCGGACACGGCAACTCGTCGAAGCCCAGTACGCCTGCTGGCGCGAGACGATTCTACCGGAGTTGGCCGAAGAAGGGATTCGCATTCTCCGCGACGATGAGTTGAGCGACGCGCAGCGCGGGCGGCTCGACAAGTTTTTTCGCGAGCAGGCGTTTCCGATCCTGACGCCGATGGCGGTGGATCCCTCGCACCCCACGCCGCGGTTTCACAATCGTGGGCTGTATTTGGCGGTCCACTTGGAGCGGGACAAAGGGCTGGGGCCGCGCCGGCTGTTGAGCGTCGTGCAACTGCCGCCGTCGCTGCCGCGCTTCGTGCCGATCGGCGAGGAGGGGCGCTGCGAGTTTATTCTGCTCGAAAACGTAATCGCCGCGCGGCTGCCGGAACTGTTTGGCGGCTTCACGATCGGGCACTGCACGACGTTCCGCATCACGCGCGACATGGATTACGAGCTATTGGAAGAAGAGGGCGACGATCTGTTGCAGCTGATCGAAGAACGGCTGCGCGCCCGTCAGCGGAGCGAGGCGGTGCGGCTGGAAATCGCCGCCGGCGCGAGCGAGGAACTGATCGAGATGATTGTCGGCGAGGAGGAAATGCAACTCCCCTCCCGCACGCCGAGCGGCTATAGCGAAGTGTACCCGATCGACGGGCCGCTCGATCTGACCGCGCTGTTTGGTCTGGTCAAGCTGCCGGGCAAGGAGCATCTGCTCAACAAGCCCTTCTTGCCGCGCCGCGCGGCGGGTCTGCCCCGGCGACGGGACGATCTGTTCGCGGCAATCGCGCATCACGATATTTTGCTGCATCACCCTTACGACTCATTTGACCCGGTGGTCGATTTCGTCCGCCGCGCGGCGCATGATCCGCGCGTGTTGGCGATCAAGCAAACGCTCTACCGCACCAGCGGCAATAGCCCGATCGTCCAGGCGCTGATCGAAGCGGCCGA
>CAYZVT010000025.1:5183-21214 GCA_964481585.1 uncultured Pirellulales bacterium | reverse complement strand
TCTTGTGCGGCGGCGGGACAACGTCCGGCGGGCCGTTTGCAATTTGCACACCCCGCGGGTGAAAGCGCGCGGGACGTTGTCCCGCCGCGAAACGGTTTGTTTCTTCCTTGCATCGAGAACGGCACGGGCCGCAGGCCGGTGGCGCCCGGCGAGGGCGGCTCGGATTAGCTTTGTAGTTCTTGCAGTGCTTTGAGGACTTGCCTGTCGTGGCCGTCGACTTGGACGGCTTTCCAGAGGCGGGCGACGCGGCCTTCTTGGTCGATGAGGAAGGTGCTGCGCTGGATACCGAGGGTCTTTTTGCCGTAGCGGTTCTTTTCGCGCCACGCGCCGTACTTTTCGGCAACTTTGTGCCCCACGTCGGCCAGCAGCGGGAAGTTCAGGTTGTACTTGTCGCGGAAGCGGCCGTGGCTTTCCGCATCGTCGGGGCTGATGCCGAGGACCGTTGCCCCATGCTTTTGTAGCTCGGACTGTTGATCGCGAAAGGCGCAGGCTTCTTTCGTGCAGCCGGGGGTGTCGTCCTTGGGATAGAAGTAGAGCACGACCGGCTTGCCTTTTAGGTCGGAGAGTTTAACCTTCGTGCCGTCGTCGGCCGGCAGGGTAAAGGGCGGGGCTTTTTGACCGGCTTCGATCCACTCGCTCATGCGGGTCTCCTGCTAGTGCCAGCGCGGGCGGCCAAGTGTCACCCCGGCGGAGGCAGTGGGGGTCGTGGCCGGTGCGCGGCGTAAGGTGCTGGAAAAGAGGGGCTTGAGTCCTCACGGCGGAGCTGGCCGGGGCGGCCGGGGCCAGTGGCAAAGCTCCTCTGCCGGTGTACAATAGCGGCGGATTCGCGGATCACAAGTGGCCTCCTTTCACGCTTGGAGAAAAAACGATCGCCACCCCATCGACTTTGTCAGATGCCCAGCCCGACCGCAGCTTGCAGCTAGCCCTGGCAGCGGCCCGCGCCGCCGCGGATAACCGTGGCCGCGACATCGTGATCCTGGACATGCGGGAGATCACGCCGGTTTTCGACTATTTCGTGCTCGCCACCGGCACCAGCCGCCGCCAATTGCACGCGATGAGCGATGAGATCGACCATGTGCTCGAAGACGAACTGCAAGACAAGCGGATGGGCATCGAAGGCTACGGCGAAAGCCGCTGGATCGTGCTCGACTACGGCACGGTCGTCGTCCATCTCTTCGACGAAGAAACCCGCGGCTACTACGCGCTCGAACAACTTTGGGCCCGCGCAAAGCAAGTGCCGTTCACGTTGCCAGAAGGGGAGTGAGCGGGCTGAAAGCTGCGAGCTACAAGCCGCAGGCGCCCAGCAGAGCTTGCGGCATGTAGTCCATAGCTTGTAGCCTGTAGCCCGCAGCTTGCAGCCCGTAGCCCTCAAAGCCTCATGAATCTACTCGCCCTTCTTCGCCAGCGTTTTGCCGATGCTTTGGAGCCGATGGCCGCCGATCGAGCGGAACGCGCGGCGCTGGTGGAGATGGTGCGGCCGAGCCAGGACGCGAAGTTCGGCGACTACCAGGCCAACTGCGCCATGCCACTGGGCAAGCGGCTCAAGCAGCCGCCGCGCGCGGTGGCTGAGCAGATCGTGGCGCGGCTCGACGTGGCCGACCTGTGCGAGCCGCCGGAGATCGCCGGGCCGGGCTTTATCAATCTCCGCCTCAAAAATGATTTTCTGACGCGGGCGCTCCAGACGGCGCTCGTCCAGCCCGATCGGCTGGGGGTTGAGCCGGTCGCTCAGCCGCGCACTTACGTGCTCGATTATTCCTCGCCAAACGTGGCTAAGCCGATGCACGTCGGCCACATCCGCTCGACAGTGATTGGGCAGAGCCTGTACCGGCTGCTGTCGTTTCTGGGGCATCGCACGATCAGCGACAACCACATCGGCGACTGGGGCACCCAGTTCGGGATGATTATTTACGGCTACAAGCACTTCCGCGACGAAGCCGCCTATCAAGCAAACCCGGTGCAAGAACTCGGCCGGCTCTACCGGCTCGTAAACCGGCTGGCCGACTACCAAGAGTCGTGCGCGACGAAGCTGCCGGCGCTGCGCGAGCAAGCCGTCGCGCAGGAATGTCAGCTTGCCGCGCTCGAAAGCACCGCCCCGACCGGCGATGCCGAGAAAGACAGCCGTGCGGCCAAAGATATTCGCCGCGCCGCCACGCGGCTCAAGACCTTACAGGCCGAGCTTCAATTGCTCAAAGCGGCGCTGGAAGAAGTCGAGCGCGACCCGCAGCTCAAAATGCTTCTCAAGGCCCATCCGGAGATCGGGCAGCGGGCGCTAGAGGAAACGGCCAAGCTGCACGCCGGCGATGAGGAAAACCGCCGGCTCTGGCAAGAGTTTTTGCCGCCGTGCCTGGCGGAGATCGAGAAGACCTACCGCCGGCTCGGCGTCTCGTTCGACTACACGCTCGGCGAGAGTTTTTATCAGGACCGGCTCGGCGCGGTGGTCGCGGACTTGCGCGAAAAAGGTCTGGCGCGCGAGAGCCACGGGGCGGTGTGCGTCTTTTTGGAGGGCTATGCGACGCCGATGATCGTCCAAAAGCAGGACGGGGCGTTTCTCTATGCGACGACCGATCTGGCGACGATCGAGTACCGCATGCAACAGTTCCAGCCCGACGCGATGCTCTATGTCGTCGATCACCGCCAGTCGCTCCACTTCGAGCAACTGTTTGCCACCGCGCGGCAGTGGGGCTACGAGAAGGTGGAGCTTGAGCACATCAGCTTCGGCACCGTGCTCGGCGAAGATGGCCGACCGTTCAAAACCCGTTCGGGCGATACCGTCGGGCTGATGTCGCTGCTCGATGAGGCGGTCGCGCGGGCCTACCGCATCGTCAGCGAAAACGACGACGCCAAGCCAGCGGGAGCCGAACTTTCGGAAGCCGAACGGCAAGAAGTCGCCGAAGCGGTCGGCATCGGCGCGCTCAAATACGCCGATCTCTCGCAGAACCGCACGAGCGACTACGTCTTTAGCTACGACAAAATGCTCGCCATGAACGGCAATACGGCGACGTACATGCAGTACGCCCACGCCCGCGTGCGGAGTATTTTTGCCCGTGGCGGCGTCGATCCGACGAGCATTCGCACGGCCGGCGCGCCGCTCGTGCTCGACCATCCGGCCGAGCGGGCGCTGGCGATTGAACTGCTCCGCTTCTCCGAAGCGCTGGCCGAGGCGGCCGCCGCCTATCAGCCGCACCAGTTGGCCGGCTACCTGTTCCGCTTGGCGGGGAGCTACTCGACCTTCTTCGACCAATGCCCAGTGCTCAAAGCCGAGAGCGACGCGCTGCGGCAAAGCCGCCTGGCGCTGTGCGACCTGACGGCCAACACGATTCGACTGGGGCTTGATCTACTCGGGATTCGCGTCGTCGAAAAGATGTGATGACCGGGTGCCACGGGCGTTCCGCCCGTGCGTTCTCTTTGGCGGTGCGAGGTCGGCGCGAAGCACCTCAGGGGTTCGCCGCCGAAGGAGGTTTGCCGACGGCAGCGAAGCCTCTACTACGTTTCGCCAGTGCAGCAGACCGACCTCGTCTCCCCAGAAAGAGCACGGGCAAGATGCCCGTGGCACCCTTCGCTGGGGCAAAAAGGGGTAGCCGTGTGCTCTCGGGGGCTTCCGCTTCGCGGCGCGCCCCCGCCACCCTTTTTTGCTGATCGCTGACAGCTAAAAGCTGATAGCTCCGGCGTTCCGCTACGCCCGCGCGGTGGTTTCGTAGCGGCCGAAGATCATGCGGCCGGCGCTGGTTTGCAGCACGCTCGTGACGCCGATCTGGACGGTTTCGTTCACATGATCGCGGCCCCCTTCGACGACGACCATCGTGCCATCGTCGAGATAGCCGACGCCTTGCCCGGCTTCTTCGCCCTGTTTGACAAGGCGGACCCGGAGATTTTCGCCCGGCAGACAGACCGGCTTGAGCGAGTTGGCCAGGTCATTAAGGTTAATCACGCCCACGCCGTGCAGCTTAGCGACCTTGTTGAGGTTGTAATCGTTCGTGATGATCTTGCCTTCCAGGTGCTTCGCCAGCAGCACGAGTTTCAGATCAACCGGCTGACCATTGAACTCGGGCAGGTCGCGGTCGTAGATCTTCAGATCGACCTTCGGGTTGCTGCGCAGCTGGTTCAAGATGTCCAGCCCGCGCCGTCCGCGACTGCGGCGGAGTTTGTCGCTACTGTCGGCGATGCCTTGCAGCTCGCCAATCACGAAGCGGGGCATGATTAACTGCGTATCGAGAATCTGCGTCTCGATCACGTCGGCGATCCGCCCATCGATCACTACGCTCGTATCGAGCACGACTGGCTTAAGCCCTTTGACTTCCTTCGAGAACTCGACGTAAGGAATGATAAAGCGGAAGTCGTCTTTCGTCTGAATCAGCACACTGATGCACGTATAACAGAGCACCGCGCCGAGCACGAGTTGCATCCACTGCACGGGGGCCGAGTCCTCGTACGGCAAGACCGGGCTGAGCGCGAGCCGCAACACGTACGTCAAAAACAGCCCAATAATCAACCCGAAGTAAACCGCCGAGATCGTGTCGAGCCGTTTGCGGGGCGTGAGCACGTCGGCCAGGATCACCCCCAGCGACAGCAGCATCAGCCCGCCAAAGACGAGCCAGGGCAAGTAGGGCGGGTTGTCGGGCAGCGTGTCCGGCGCGTTGATCAAACGCACGCCCAAACCGGCGGCGACCATCAAAAACACGAGGCGGAGAACGATCAGGGCCATATGCCGAGAGACTGCCCGAGGAGGGAAAGAGATTCTGCGCGGGCCTGCGACCAAGCCGCATCCGGCAGATGATCTATTCTAGCAGCCCGACCGAGAAAAACCCACCGGCCCGCGGCAAGTGGAAAACGGGCCGCACCGCTGCTCAGGACCGCGCGCCGCCAAAGAGCCGCTGGAACTCCTGCCACGCAAAGCGGTCGGTCATGCCGGCCAAGTGATCCGCCACCGCCCGCGCCAGGCCCTCCTGGGCAACGCGGACTTGGACGCGCTCGGGCAGCAGCTCCGGCTGAGCGCACAGCCCGTCAAACATCGCCCGCAGCGCGGCCTGCGCCTGGCGGCGGCCGGTCATCACCAGCGGATGGCGATAGACGCGCTCGTGCAAAAACATCTCTAGCTCGATCTTCTTCTCGGCCAGTTCCGCGCTCGGCGCGATCAGCACTTCGGCCGCCTGCACCGTCTGGATGCTGTCGATCCCGCCCTCGGCCAATCGCTGCACGGCTCCGTCGTGCAGGTCGCTCACTTGCCAGTCGATCAGCTCATGCAGCACCGCGCGCCGCAACTCGTCCGGCCGCAGCGCCGCGTAGCGTCCCCGCACGCGCTCGGCCGCATCGTGCCAAAGCGGTAGTTCGAGCAGTTCGTCGAGCGTCACCAAGCCCGACTCCAGCGCGTCGTCGGCATCGTGCGTGTCGTAGGCGACACTGTCGGCCGCATCGACGACTTGGACCTCCAAGAGCGGGCTAGCGCCGTCGGCGTTTTTGTTCGCGCGGCAGTGCTGGCCTTGCAGCACTTCCAGGCTCAGATTCAGCCCCGGAAAGTCCGGGTAGCGCGTCTCCAACTGCTCAAACAGCCGCAGCGCCTGCTGATTGTGGTTAAAACCGCCGGCGGCGGCCAAACACTCGTCGAGCACATCTTCGCCGGCGTGCCCGAACGGCGGGTGGCCGATGTCGTGGGCCAGGGCGAGCGCTTCGATCAAGTCTTCGTTCAGCCGCAGCGCGCGGCCGAGGGTCCGCGCGACCGAGGCGACTTCGATCGTGTGCGTTAGCCGCGTGCGATGGTAGTCGCCCATATTGTCGGTCAAGACCTGCGTCTTGTAACTCAGCCGACGGTACGCGGCGCTATGCACGATGCGGTCCCGATCCCGCTGAAACGGCCCCCGGTACGGGTGCGGCGCTTCGGGGTAGCGGCGACCGGCCGAGTCGGCGCTGTGCATCGCGTAGGGAGCGAGCAGGGCCGACTCGCGCTGGGCCACGCTCAGCGGCGTCGAGCGCGGCAGGATCGGACTCATCTCGTTTCGTTCAAAGAATCGTTCAGAAGTAGCCACAGTTCATCCAAAGCTTGGGGGATCACGCGGGCTTGAGCCACGGTGGGCATGAAGTTCACGTCGCCGCCCCAGCGGGGAACGATGTGCCAGTGCAGATGGCCCGGCGTTCCCGCTCCCGCGATGCGCCCCAGGTTCAGCCCGACGTTGAATCCCTGGGCGTTGATTTTCCGTTCGAGCACCTCGATCCAGCGGGTGATCACGTCGAGCGACTCACGCTGCGTCTCCGGCGCCAGTTCATCGAGCCGCGCCTGATGCCGCCGTGGAGCAATCAGCAGATGCCCGTTGTTATAGGGGTAGCGATTGAGCACCGTGACGGTATGTGCGCCGCGATGCACCACGAGGTTCTCGCGGTCGGCCGCATCCGCCACGCCTCGACATAAAAAACATTCCGGGTCGGCACCCGGCAGCAGTTCCAGCTCTTTCGGGGCTGGCTCTGGCTCGTTTCCTTTGATATAGCTCAGTCTCCAGGGGGCCCACAGCCGCTGTGCATCCACGTTTTGGCACTCCTTTGTCGGTCGATTCTGCTCGCCCCCGGCGGCGCAACTGGCCGGCTCCTGCTCAAAAGCCAAAGCCAATAGAGCACGGCGCTGGCGGAGGAGAGGCTACTTCTGCCGCAGCATGCATGCGCGTAAGTCTAGGCGCGCTCGATGATTAGGGCAAGACGACTCGCCACCACTGCTAGCACAGCACCGCTAGCTCAAAACGAGCTGCGTCCCCTTTTTTTCTGCCGTAGACTTCTGCCCACCGGCGGTCAACAATGCCCACGTCCCCCCGGCACCGCCGCCGGCTTCCCCTTTTTCCCGCTTACAGCCTATAGCTTACAGCTTGTAGCCCGCAGCCCCACCCATGACCTTCCGCGTCGATCTCGATGTTTTTCGCGGTCCGCTCGACCTGCTGCTCTATCTGGTGCGGAAGCACGAGGTCGAGATTGCGGAATTGCCGATCGCGCCGATCACCGAGCAGTTTTTGGGGTATCTCCAGCTGCTCCAGCAGCTGGACGTGAACGCGGTGGGCGATTTTTTGGACATGGCGAGCACGCTTATCGAGATCAAGTCCCGCATGGTGCTCCCCCGCGCGGGCGAGGTCGAGGAGGAAATCGAAGACCCCCGCCAAGAGCTTGTCCAGCGGCTGCTGCAATATAAAAAGTACCGCGACGCGGCGAGTATCTTGGAAGAACGCAGCCGCCGCTGGCAGGAGCATTATCCCCGGCTGGCCAGCGATCTGCCGACGCGCAAGCGGAGCCTAGCCGACGAGCCGATCCACGAAGTCGAGCTATGGGATCTTGTCAGTGCGTTTGGCCGCGTGATGCGCGAGAACGTCGCCAATCAGCCGTCGAACATCGTCTACGACGAAACGCCGATTCACGTCTACATGCAGCAAATTCACGCCCGCATGATGCGCGAAGGTCGGCTCGCCTTTACCGATCTGTTCCAGCCGGGGCTGCACAAGTCGAGCTACATCGGCATGTTTCTGGCCATTCTCGAACTCGTCCGCCATCATGGCGTGCGGGCGGAGCAGAACGAGCTGTTCGGCGAAATCTGGGTCTTGCCCGGCGAGAGCACGGCGCAGCAGCTTAATCTCGCCGGCGTCGACAACTACGACCATCGCCCGGCGGACGACAAGGACGAGCCGTAGGCTGGCGCACGGCGCACCGTGAGGAGCGGAAGCCCCCGGTGGGGATGGTGGATAGTGGATTTTGAATGGTGGATTGGTGACGGCTGACAGCCCGCCGGGTGCCACTGCTGGCTTGTCCAGCAGTTCCCTTTGGTCGCCTTCGCTGCGCGTGCGCCACCGCTTGCCGCACCTTTGCGCGTTGCGGCGGGGGGCGTAAACTAGGCGGTTTGCTTTCCGTCCGTTCTCCCGCGTCTGCTCGCCATCATGCTCAAAAATCTGCCGGTCAAAACGCACGAGCACGCGGGCTTCACGATCGAAGGCTATTCGCGGGCGGCGGTGCAGACTTATTGGCGGATTCCCGAGCTAAAAATCGGCTTCGATCTCGGCGGTCAGCCGTGGTCGTTCATGGGCACCGGCACCTGGTTCGTCTCGCATGGGCACCTGGACCACATTGCGGCGCTGCCGGTTTATCTCGCGCGGCGGCGAATGATGAAGATGGAGCCGCCGACGATCTACCTGCCGGAAGAAACGCTCGACCCGGTGCAAAACATTTTGCAGCAGTTCACCCGCCTCGACCGAGGGCGGCTGCCGTGCGACTTCCGCATCGCGCGGCCGGGGGATGAGATCGAACTGTCGCGCGAGCATCTGGTGACGGTCTGTAGCACCAAGCACAGCGTCCCGTCGCTCGGCTTCATCGTGTGGGATCGGCGGCGCAAGCTCAAACCGGAGTATCAAGCGCTGAGCGGGCCAGAGATTCGTGACTTGCGGCTTTCTGGAACCGAAGTGACGCACGAGACGCGCGTGCCGCTGGTGGCGTATCTGGGCGATAGTTCGCCGGCCGGACTCGACAACAACCCGCAGATGTACGAGGCCAAAATCCTCATCATGGAGATGACCTTCGTCGCCGCCGCGCATCGCCGCGACCGGGTGCGGAAATTCGGCCATATCCATCTGGACGACGTGCTCGCGCGGCGCGAACAATTCAAGAACGAACTGGTCATCGCCTCGCATTTCAGCACCCGTTACGGCAGCCGCCGCGTTCATGAGATCGTGAGCAAGGAACTGCCCGACATGCTCGACGGGCGGCTGAAGCTGTGGATCTGACGCGCGTAGAGATAGCTGGAGCGACGAATCGGTTCGCGCAGGCGGGAATCGAGCGTTCAGTGGTCAGCCATCAGCGGTCAGCAAAATACGTCATTGCCGCCTGCGCGGGAATGACGGGGGCTTAAATTACCGCACGGGCAGGGCAAGCTGTTGCTCCCAATCGACCCACAGGTTTTTACTGCGCCCCCTCGCACGTCACTTGAACACCCCATGCCGCGCGCCGCGTACCTTCACGTTCCGTTTTGCGCCCATCGCTGTGGGTACTGCAACTTCACGCTCATCGCCGGCCGCGATGATCTAATCGAGTCGTACCTCAACGCGCTGGAGCGCGAGCTAGCGCAGCTGGGCGAGCCGCGCGAAGTGGAGACGCTCTTTTTTGGCGGCGGCACGCCGACGCATCTCGCTCCCGCGCAGCTTGAGCGGCTGCTGCAAACGGCGCTGCGCTGGCACCCGCTCGCCGAGGGTTACGAGTTTTCGGTGGAGGCCAATCCGGTCGATCTTGACGAGCCGAGAATGGCGGTGCTGGCCGAGCACGGAGTGACGCGCGTCAGCCTCGGCGCGCAGTCGTTCGATCCGGCCAAGCTCGCGCTGCTTGAGCGCGACCACCGTCGGCCGCAGATCGAGCGCGCGTTTGCCCTGGCGAGAAAATCGGTGCAATCGGTGTCGCTCGACTTGATCTTCGGCGCGCCTGGCGAAACGCTCGCGGGTTGGGCTGCCGATCTTGACGCGGCGCTGGCGCTTGGGCCGGACCATGTTTCGACCTACGGATTAACGTTCGAGCGCGGGACCGCGTTCTGGTCGCGGCTGCGAAAGGGGGAACTGGCCCAGCAGGACGAGTCGGCGGAAGCGGAGATGTACGCGCTGGCAATCGACCGGCTCGCGGCGGCGGGCTTTGAGCATTACGAGGTGTCGAACTTTGCCCGGCCGGGGCATCGCTGCCGGCACAATGAAGTCTATTGGTCCGGGCAGGAGTACTACGCCGCCGGCCCCGGCGCGGCGCGGTACGTTGACGGCCGCCGCGAGACGAACCACCGCAGCACCACGACTTGGCTCCGCCGCGTCCTCGCCGGCGAGTCGCCGGTGCAGGAGCGTGAAACGCTGCCGCCGGAAGACAAGGCCCGGGAAGCGCTCGTCTTCGGCCTGCGGCGGCTGACGGGCATCGCGCGGGAGGAATTTGCCGCCCGCACCGGCTTCGAGATCGACGCGCTCATCGGCCCTGAACTGCAACAACTCGTCGCACTCGACCTGCTCGCCGACGACGGCCAAAGCATCCGCCTCACCCGCGCCGGCCTGTTCATCAGCGACGCCATCTGGCCCCGCTTCCTCCGCCAATAACCGCGCCGAGCCAACCTCCGCCCTCCGCCCTGCGGGGGCTTCCGCTGTCGCGGTGCGCCCCCGCCACCCTTCCGCTTTCCGCTTTCCGCTTTCCGCTTTGTTGCGCCTCCGGGGGCTTCCGCTGTCGCGGTGCGCCCCCGCCACCCGTCGGTGCTCCGGCGCTGGGAGTTCAGAGCGTCGGATCGTCGTCGGAGAGTTCGTCGAGTTGGTCTTGGACTTGCTCGAAGGTGAGCAGCACGCGGGGGATTTGCTGGTGCATTTCCTCGGCGCGGCCGCCTTGACGGCGGCGCAGACGGACGACGGCGACTTCTTCTTCCATCGCCACGAGCCAGGGAGGCAAATCGAAGCCGACGCCCGACGGCTCGCGGGCCAGCTCGGCGATTTCTTGCTCCAAGAGCGAGAACGTTGTGTGTTCCTCGTCGCGCGGCGCTTCTTCCATCGCCGGCTTGACGAGCGAACGCACGCGATCAATCGCCAGCGGACGGGTGAACCGCTCGGCCAGCCGATCGGCAATCGTCGGCAGACGCATCCCGTAGAGCCGGCTCAGCTCGCGGAGTTTGAGCAGGTGGCGGTCAGCCACCTCGGCCGTGCGCTGGGCGAGAGCGCGGCGCCAAATCTCGGCCGCCTCGGTCCGCCCGCCGCGCACGAGAATTTCGTGGGCCAAAATCACCGGCCGCAGATTCCAGGCCACGCGATCATACTCCGCACGCAGCCGGAGAAAGTCGATCAGCATGTAGAGCACCTCGCCGCGATCCGACTGCGTGGTGGTGCTGTTGTAGTCGCGGTATTCGTTGTAGTTTTCGATCACCGCTTCGAGCGCCACGCTCAGATACTTCACCGCGTCGGTGCGCGGCAGCGACTCGTCCAACTCGCGGATCAACAGCAGCCGCTGCTCGGCGTCGGGGTCTTTGCCGATTTGGGCAAGCCAGGCATCCACGCCTTCATGCAGAATCGCGCGGATGTTGCCCAAATTCAAAAACTTTTGCGTGAACAGATCATGCCCATAGCGCTCGACGAAACGGACAAAACCCTGCCAGGCCGACTCGCTGGCGAGCTTTTCGACAACCGACAGCCGCAAGGTGCGGCTGTGACGCAGCCAGTGTTTTAGTTGCGACTCGGTAAGCTGTTGCAGGGCTTCGACCAGTTGCGTATCGGACAGCCGCGACCCGCTCGGCGCAGCCGGCCGCCGGCCGTCCCACCCTTCGGATGAGGCGACGAGACTTTCCACGATCGCTTTGTAGCCGGTTTCAAACAGCCGGTCGAACTCCGTGACCGCGCCCGGTCCGACCGCTTGGTCGCCTTCCATCTCCTGCGCGAGTTGCAGCAGCGCGCACGTCTCGCGGATCAGGCCCAGGCGGGGCAGGGCGGCGAGCAGATCGCGGAGCGTCTGCTGCGTGGCCCGCGCGGCGACGATCTGCGCCGGATCGCCGCAGCGGCTGAGCGGCACGTACAGAATTGGTTGCAGCCGCAAGGCTTCGGTGAACTGCGGCCAGGCGCGCTGCACCCCTTCCACGTCGCCCGCCAGCACCGCACGGAGCAGGGTCACCTCGGCGGCGGCCGGCCCCAGTTGCGGCTCACTGAAGCTGGCGGCCAAGAGAACCCGCGCGGCATCGGCCGTTTCGACCGTCGTGGCCACGATCTGTTCGAGCAGCCCTTCTTTCACCATTCGCCGGCGGTCGTATTCGAGGAGCGAATCTTGATCGCCCGACGGGGCCGGCAGCCGGTGGCGGTGGACCGTTTCGAGCAGCCCCAACAGCCGCTCCTGATTGGCCGCGGCTTGCCCGTACCAAGTTTGGAACACCTCGCGCCGCGCGCGGCACTCCTCGCCGCCGACGCCCCAGGTCGTGCAGGCGATTTTCCAAAGCCGGGCGAGCGTGCTCAAGAAGGCCAGCCGCTCGACGATCCGCTTCGCTTCGTGCTCCAGTTCAAATTCGGTCTCTCCGCCGGCCGCGCCGCCGGCTTCGAGCATTTCGCCTTCCACGCCGTCGGCGGTGCTGTCGCGGTAGGTCATCTCCTCGTAGGCGGCGCTAAAGAGTTGGTCGTCCTCGTCCTCCTCTGCGAGCCGATCTTCAGCGAACGGATCGTCTTCCGCCTCGGTGCCGGTGCCGGCCAGGTCGAGCCGGGGAACCTGCCCAAACTCGTCGGCGTTGGCTTCCAGATAGTCAAAGAACTTTCGCGCCACCGGCCAAGGATCGTCCCCGCGCGCCGCGTCGGCGCTCGCGGTCTTCTGCGGATCGGACGGCGAGTGCGATGGAAGCTGATTCATCCAGCGGAGCGCGAGCCGGTGGAAAGAACTGTCGCCGTCTTCGAGCGCGATGCGCGGGGCTTGGCTAAGCCACTGCATGAGCAGCGCGCGAGAGGCGACGCGGTCCCCTTTTTCCATCAGCGCTTCGACAACAAGCTGAAAGGCTTTGGGCGAGTCGAACTGGTCGACGAACATCCGCCAAAAACCAATATCGCCCGCCGCCGCGCCGGCTTTGTGCCAAGCATTGAGCGCCCCGGCGACCAGATTGGTCGAGACTTCCAGTTCTTTGCCGACCAGTCGGCGGACGCCGCTGACGGTGGCGCTGGCGTACTGATCCCACCAACTGGCAAGCCGCGCGAAGGCAGTCGAAAACTGCGACTCAAGCCCGGGGTCGTCCTGCGCCGCCGCTTCGCTCCACGCACGGGCACCGAGCGCGAATACCTGCTCGACCAACTCAATCAGCGTATCAATGCGGTAGTCGCGGACGCTGTTTTCAATCGCCGGAAAGACCGAAAAGTTGCCGCCAAAGCCGACAATGTTCCAAGGATCGACCAGCGCGCCGCACTCGATGCCGCGATGGAGCAGGTCTTCGACCTCCTCCAAATAGCGAGCGACTTTTTTCAGGCTCCGCACGTCGATCGCGCGGTGCCCCAGCGTCAGCCGGCAGTACATTTCGCAGAGCATGCGGGCCGAAGCGACCGGCACGGTATGGGCTTGCCGCGTGGCGGCATCGGGGTAGCCCATGCGGGCGTAAAGCTGCGCCAGATGCACGTGCTGCAACTGTTTGGCCCGCAGCCGCGCCAGCTCCTGGTTGAGATGCTGCCGCGCGCCGCCGAACGGCTGACGCAGTTTGGCCGCCTCGTCGAGCAACCGCTGTCCATGCTCCCCCCCGAGCCGGGTCAACTGCTGCTGATAAAAGTCGTCGCGATAGGCTGCGATGTGGGGCAGCAGCGTGCTGAGCGTGGTGCTTGAGTCGTGCGTGTCGGGGCCGCTCCCGCTCGTGCCAGAGGCCATCAGCATCGTGCCGGCCAGCACCGTCGCCGCTTCGATGAGCAGTTCTTCCTGCGGCAGGTCGCTCGGCTCGTCGAGCCGCCGCAGCAGCGCGTCGAGCGTCACCTGTTGGACGATGAAGCGGCGGTAGCGTCCCTGGTTGTCGAGATGATGCGGGTCCCACTGGCCGAAGTGGTAGTTCGGCCGCTTGTTCACCGGATGGTCGAAGTCGTAAGCGCGGGGGTCAAGCGCCAGCTCGTCGAGCAACTGCGGATCGAACCACGCGCGGGCCAAAAGCTGCGGGTCGCTCTGCTGCAAAATCTCCAGCGTCCGCTCGATGAGCGCCGCATATCGTCCCGCCGCCACGCCGGCCCCGGCAACGTACAGCGGCACGGGCCGCACCCACTCGTGCCGGTACGGCTCAATTTTTTGCTGGGTTTCGAGCACCGCCACCGGCCGATAGCCGACATAGTCGTTCAACTGTACGAGCGCGTCGCGGACGATCCGCTCGGTATCGTCCCAGGGCGGCCCCTGCGCGAGCACGGCTTCAAACATCCGGCCGACGAGAAAGGGGCGCAACAGCGCGGCGGCGTCCTGATGAAAAAGCAGATCGCGGTGGAACTGCCGGTAGGCCGGAATCAGCTCATCGAACACCAGCCGCAGCACTTGCTGGGCCTGGGCCGTCTCGCCAAAGACCTGCGGGTTCTCGGCGTGCAACTGCTGGAGCCGCGCGTCGAGCCAGGCGCGGAGCACCGGCACCGCCCCGTCGGCTGCAGGCGGCTGGCTTTCGATTTGCTCAAACAGCAGACTCAGCGCGCGCAGGAACTTGGGGTCGCAGGCGCCCGAAGAAAAATTCAGGTAGCCTAGCACTTCTTGGAGGGCGGCGCTGGCCTCGGCTCCCAACTGCATGAGTCCCCGGCAATCGGCTCGTCGTGCTTTCCGCCAGGCGACCTCCGCCCGGCGCGCTTCGGTCCAATGTAAGAGATAGGAGCGGTGGTGGTCCATGCCCCCGCGCGGCGGGCGGGGCGCGCCGGCACAACCGTTTTCTTCGCCCCAGCCCTCCCGGAGAGCGCTTTCGCGTCGGGGCTTCCGCTCTCGCGGTGCGTCGTGCGCCACCCCTCCCGACCGAGAAGCGCGGGGCAGATTTTGCGTGCTTTTGGCGGCCTTGCGGGTTAAGATAGGGAAGGGCGTTCCTCCCGTGCTCGTCGGGCTGGACCGCTGGCTTTTCTTCCGGCCGCGACTGCCGCGCCGCGTCAATTCGCTCCCCCCCAAGTTCGAGAAGATTTATGGCGACAACGCGCTTGCTGGCCGCCCTTGCTGCGGCCGCGCTGGTCTGTTTTGCTTCCTCTGACGCCACCGCGCAGAATTCCGGCGGCGTCGTTCCGCGCAGCAGCGCCGCGCGCGTGGGGCTGGATCGGGCGTGGTACACCCAGGTCCAACTCGACCGCTCGCGGGGCAGCGTCACCGATATTACCCACGCCGGCGACTTGCTCCTGGTGTTGACCAGCGATGCCGTGGTGCAGGCGATCGAAGCCGACAGCGGCCGCACGCGCTGGATCACGCCGGTCGGCCGCGAAATCCACCCCAGCCTTGCGCCGGCGGCGAACGATAAGTACGTCGCCGTCGTCAACGGCTCCACGCTGTATATCCTCCAGCGAGCGACGGGCCGGCTGCTCTGGGACCGTCGCCTCGGCGACGCGCCGGGGGCCGGGCCGGCACTGACGCAGGAGCGGGCCTTCGTGCCGATGATCAGCGGCCGCATTGAGGCCTACGAATTGGAAGACCCCAGCGCGCCGCCCTGGGCGTACTACTCCGACGGCCGCGCGCTGGTTCAGCCACTCTCGACGCAGCAGAGCATCTGTTGGCCCACTGATCGCGGCTTTCTGTATGTTGCGCAAACGGGCAACCCGCAGATCCGCTTCCGTGTCGAGACGCAGGACGAAATCACCTCCTCGCCCGCCTACAAAAAGCCTTACCTCTATGCCGCCTCGCTCGATGGTTACGTCTATGCGGTGGAGGAACTGAGCGGCACGCACCAATGGCGGTTTTCGGCCGGCAATCCGATCAGCGAGCCGCCGGCGGTCGTGGGGGATCGTTTGTACGTCTGTCCCGATCGGGGCGGCATGTTCTGCCTCGACACGGAGACGAGCGACGTCGTCTGGTGGACGCCCCGCGCGAGCCGCTTCGTTTCCGCCAGCGCCAAGCATGTCTACGCACTCGACCGCGCCAGAACGCTGCTCGTGCTCGACGCCCAAACCGGAGCCGAGCAGGGCAAGCTGCCGGTCGGAGAGCAAGCCGTGACGCTCGTCAACGTCACCACCGATCGCATTTACCTCTGTACGCGCGATGGGCTGCTTCAGTGCCTCCACGACAGCGAGCAGCCCGAGCCACTCGTCCATGCCGAGACGGAAAAAGAGGCCGCGCCCGCCGCACCGGAAATCCAGCAGGGGCCAATCGCCGCGCCGCAACAAGCGGAAGAGCCGGCCGACGCCGCGCCGGGCAACCCCTTCGGCAATCCGCCGGCAGAGGACGAAGGCGACGGGGCCGACAATCCCTTTGGCGGCTTTGGCGGCGGCGGCGATGCCGCGCCCGAGGATGGCGGAGCCGATAACCCCTTCGGCGGCGATCCGTTCGGCGGCGGCGACGACAATCCCTTCAACTAGCGCCGTTTGCCTGCTGATGTCCCCCGTGCTCCGATAGCCAGAGGGCAACGCCTTCCGGTT
>CAYZVT010000025.1:0-5173 GCA_964481585.1 uncultured Pirellulales bacterium | reverse complement strand
CGGCGATTGAACTCCCCGATTCTAGCGCGGCGGGTGCCGCTCTCCGTCGCGGTCCTGCTTCTGGCGGCGCAGCCGCCGCGCGCGGAGCAGGAGCGCGACGATCCAAAATAGCAAGAAACCGACGGAGCAGGCGAGCACGATCAGCCCGCGAAAGATATTCGGCCCGGCGGGCCGCGCGCCGAACGTGGCGCCGATGGCGTGGAACAGCCCCCAGCCGACGAGCGTCAGCATAATCAGGGCCACCAGCCAGCGGGTTTGTTTCCCAGAGTCGTTCATGGCTTTCGGCACTGTACTGCCCCCCGGGCCGCTCGGCAAGCCGGCTGCGGCAGCGGCGCGGCGGTTGTCGCTCTCGGGCCGCAAGAGTATCTTGCCAGAGGCCCGCTCACCCGCCGCGCGGCCAAGCGAATACCGTGCCCCCAGCGGAATCTCGAGCCATGCTCAGCGCTGAAGAACTGCGGATCACGACGCTGGGAGCGTGCGAAGTACCCTCGCCGCTCAATCTCTCGACCGCGCCGGGCGACATGCAAGGGGACTTTGTGCCCGACGCGGCGCGCGTCCTGCACGAAATTGAGTTTCTCGAAGGCCAGCCGCCCGGCCCGATCGTCGGCTTCGAGCGGGCGGGGCCTCGGCAGCACCTGTTCTTTCGTCCCGAGCGGAGCACGGCGGCGATCGTCACCTGTGGCGGGCTGTGTCCGGGCTTGAACAACGTGATTCGCGCCCTCTTTTACGAGCTGAGCGTCAATTACGGCGTCTCCCACGTGCTCGGCATCCGCTACGGCTACGAGGGGCTAGTGCCCGAAGTGGGGCTGCCGCCGCGCCGGCTGACGGCCGAGTCTGTGGAAGAAATTCACAAAATTGGCGGCACCGTGCTCGGCACCTCGCGCGGCTTTCACGAGCCGGCCGTGATGGTCGATTTCCTCCAGCGGCAGGGGATCAACCTGCTGTTTTGCGTCGGCGGCGATGGCACGCAGCGCGGCGCGCACTGCCTGAGCGAAGAAATCGCCCGCCGCCGGCTGCCGATCTCGATCCTCGGCATTCCCAAAACGATCGACAACGACATCGCCTTCGTCTGGCGCTCGTTCGGTTTTTACACGGCGCTGGAAAAGGCCCGCGATGTGATCGCCGGCGCGCACAACGAAGCCCGTGGCGTCCGCAACGGCATCGGCCTGGTGAAGCTGATGGGCCGCCACGCCGGCTTCATCGCCGCGCGGGCGACCGTCGCCAGCGGCGAGGTGAATTTTTGCCTGATCCCCGAAGTCCCCTTTTCACTCGACGGGGACCAAGGGCTACTGGCCCGGCTCGAAAGGCGGCTCGCCGCGCGGCGGCATGCGGTGATCGTCGTCGCCGAAGGGGCGGGGCAAGACCTGCTCGCCGATCTGCCCGAATCGCGCGACGCCTCCGGCAATCGCCAACTGGGCGACATCGGCCTGTACCTCCGCGAACGGATCGAAGCCCACTTCGCCCGCCTGGAAACGAAGGTCAGCATCAAATACTTCGACCCCAGCTACAGCATCCGCAGCGTGCCGGCCAACGCCGACGATGGGCTGTTCGCCATGCAACTGGCCAGCAGCGCCGCCCACGCCGCGCTGGCCGGCAAGACCGACATGCTCGTCGGCTTCCAACACAACCAATTCATCCACGTCCCGCTGCCGCTGGTCAACCGCAGCCCCAAAACCCTCTCCCCCGAAAGCGACCTCTGGATCAGCGTCCTCGGCTCGACGCATCAAGACCGGTGGTAAGGATGGAACAATGGGTGCTATTGCTGGCAGTCGCACACCACTTGCTTCAGTTCGTTTTAATGCTGCTGCACACCGGCCTTTTTTTGAGGCAGCAACAAACTCCCTCGCCCTCCACGTACAACAATTCCATTGCTTGAGGCCGATCACCAGATGATGTTTTTCAAGCGTTCCGTGCCGACGTTGTGCCTCTTCAGCTTAATCGGAGCGACCTTGGCGGGTTGCGGAAATGGGCACGACAATTCCGAGACAGTTGCGTTAGTTAAAAAGTATGGAAGTGTTGAACTGGTTGACGGTCGTGCAGTATCTGTATCCCTTCATACGAAGACGCGAGTATCAGGTCGAGGAGCCAATGAGGTATTGCCGCGGTTAGACAAGTTGCCTTGCCTCAAAGCGCTCCGAGTTTACGCTATTCGATTGAGTGACGAAAACCTTCGGGATATTGGAGCATTGGTCAATTTAAGACGTCTGCACCTGGTAGGCTGCAATCTTGATGATAATGACCTCCAGAAGCTAGACGGGATGATCAATCTTGAGGAACTCGTGATTACACACACCGAAGTCACCGACCAAGGGCTTAGGCATTTTGCTAAACTAACGCAGTTAGTGCATTTGGACCTCTCAGCAACGCGTATTCGCGGCCCTGGTCTGGCTTGCCTGAAGGAGGCGTCGGGCCTGGAATGGCTGGAAGTTTCCAACACGCAGCTCGACGACAGCGCAATGCCGCACATCGTCGACAACTTCAAGCGACTAAAGCGGCTTTCATTCAACCATACTGATGTGACTCCGAAGGGTCTAATGGAGCTTGCAAAGCTGCCCTGGCTTGTGGTCAGTTTACCCGACGACATTGTAGGTCCCGATGATCGAGAGATGACGAGCCGTGATGAGCGCGAAGAATTGCTCAAAGAAAGGCGGAAGGCAAAGCGCGAACTCTTGGCACAGTACTGGAGCGCCCATCTGAAGTTCCGGCAGGAAGCCCGCGCTGCCGGGATCGATGTGCCTCCCGCTTCTTCAGACGGCGTAGTTTACGACCAGATCCAGTGGCTGAAGAGCGAGAAATAATCGGAGCGGCTACGACGGTGCCACCGGGCGGGGTGGCACGGCTCAAACGTTGCCCTTGCCTTGCACTTTCTGGGTGCCACTGCTGTCCTCAGCAGTGCTGACGTACAATCACGGCATGTCCCATCGAAAGACCGTCAAGCACTACGAGTCCGAGCGTGGCATGCATGAGTTGACGTTCTCATGTTACCGCAGAATGCCGCTGCTCACTAACGACCTGTGGCGGGCGTCGTTGGCCGAGTCGATCTCTGTCGCAACGGAGCTTTACAAGTACGATCTGCTGGCCTTTGTTTTCATGCCGGAACATGTGCATTTGCTGGTGCTGCCTCGGACTGACGAACCGGGCATCTCGAATTTGTTGAAGGCGATCAAACGGCCGCATGCTTCTCGTGTGAAACAATGGCTCCAATCAAGCAACGGCACTTTGCTGCACAAGTTGACGGTTCGGCAACGGCCCGGAGTTACCACGTTTCGCTATTGGCAGGAAGGGCCGGGTTACGACCGGAACCTGGACAACGCGCGATCGATCACCGCGGCCATCGACTACATCCACAGGAATCCGGTTCGACGCGGTCTCGTCGCCCGCACTGTCGATTGGCGCTGGTCCAGTGCCCGACATTACTCCGAGCTTTCGCTCGACCCCGAACCCAGCGGGCCACGGCTCGACCCGATCCCGCCGGGCCTATTGGACTGACCCTCGTTGCAAGAATCCACTGCTGAGCACAGCAGTGCCACCCAAAGAACGCAAGGCAAGGGCAAAGTTGAGCAGTGCCACCCTGCCGCGTCACTGCAATTTGAGCGGCAAATCAGGGTCAATAAAAGGCACTGCTGGACAAGCCAGCAGTGGCACCCATTGAGATGGCCCCTATTCTTCTCTCTCGGCCTTGATCAGCCATGAAAAAAAGCGGCGACGGCCACCCTCCTACTGGGGGAGAAAGGGTGTCAGGAGCCGTTTCGTCGCTTGGGCATCAGCGCTTCGAGATCGGACTGGAGTTGCTTCCGTTCATCGGTGTCATCGACCAAGGCTGCAAGCTCGCAAGCCTGCCGTAAATGATCCTCAAAACGCACATCGTCGCCCGAGACGAGAGCCGCGCGGGCGATGGCTTCGTGGGCATAGCCGACAAAGAACGGCGGCGACCCGGCGGCGTAGTCGAGGCAGCGCAGCGCGTGGCGCAGGGCGTTGTCGCCCTGTCCGAGCAGAGCAAAGACGCGAGCGATTTGCCAGTGCCCAATCGACAGGTTTTGGTCGGTGCAGTCGGGACGCTGCGTCCAGTGCCAAAGTGAGGCCATGGCAAGCAAAATCATCGCTTCATCGTCGGCGGCCGTTCGCTCTAGCTTCTCAAGATAGGTCCATGTGCGATTGAAACAATCGGCGGAAAAGTGACGGTGCGCTAGCGCTAGATCGAGCTTTGGTGCGTTCGCGGTCATCGGCAGCTCCGCTCTATTCTGGATCTATGGCCGTCGGCTGCCAGAGGGCTTGGGGGTGCGCTTGGCGGAAGCGGCGCATCTCGGCCAGCACTTCGTCGATCAGCGGCAGTTCGGTGTAGTACATCGCGCCGGCGTCGATGCCTTTGGCGCGGTGGGCGTCGAGGCGGGCGCGGATCGGCGGATGGGCCGAGAGCGCGGGGAGCACGACGAGCCAGACGAGGCTGACGGCGGCGAGCGCCAGGGCGAGCCGGAGGCGATTACGGCTGGAGCAGTCCATCGGCGGCATGGGGGAAGACCTTGGAGAACATGAGCCAGGCCATCAGCAGCGTCAGCAGGAGATTAAGCGATTGGCCGCAGACGTAGAGCACGAGCGGCTTGCCCCCTTTCATGAAGCGGGCCAACTCGGCGAAGTTCGTTTCGAGGCCGATGCTCACGAACGCCAGACAAAAACACCAGCCGCGAAGCTGTTTGCTCACTCCGATCGTCGCTTCGGTCAGCGCTTCGCCATCGGCGGTCGAGGCGGAGAGCCAGGAGAAGATGAGCGATGCGGCGACGAAGCCGAGCACGAATTTGGGGAAGCGATACCAGATCTCCCAGGCGCTGGGCTTGCTGCCATCGGCCGTCGGCTCGACGCGCGTGACCCAGTAAACCGCGACGCCAAAAGCGGTGACGCCGATCAGAATGTTTTGGATCATCTTGATCGTCGTGGCGACTTTGAGCGCCGCATCGCCCAAGATCCCGCCCGCCGCGGCCACCGCGCCGGTCGAGTCAATTGTCCCGCCAAGCCAAGCGCCGCCGATGATTTCATTGATGCCGAGGGCTTTGATGATCGCGGGCTGAATGACCATCATCAGCACGGTGAACGAGAGTGACAGACCGATGGCGACTGAGAGTTCTTCTTTCTTCGCCCGGCAGGCGGCGGCCGTGGCGATGGCGGCCGAGACGCCGCA
>CAYZVT010000024.1:16199-21441 GCA_964481585.1 uncultured Pirellulales bacterium | reverse complement strand
GACCGAACGGCAGAGGCGGTCCACGCTGCCGGAACGGTCACTCGCGGAGGTTTCCAAATGATTAAGCTGCTGGTGGCGGACGACCACGAGGTGGTGCGCACCGGATTGGCGAGTCTGCTGGCCGACTCGGGCATCAACATCGTGGCCGAGGCCAGTGACGGCTCCGAAGCGGTAAAAATGGCTCGGCAGCATCAGCCGGACGTGGTGCTCCTGGATATTCGGATGGCAGAGAATGACGGCCTCACGGCCTTGGAAGTCATTCATGAAGAACTGCCCGATACCAAGGTGGTGATGCTCTCCACCTACGATAACCCGACCTATATTGCCCGCGCCGTGGCGCTCGGGGCGTCGGACTACGTGCTCAAAGGCTCGGGCCGCGACCAATTGATTACGGCGATCGAAAGCGCGGCCGCCGGCAATGGCCCGGCACCGGATAGCGCGCTCAACAAGGTGGCCGGCGCGATGAATGCCCGCAAAAAGCCGGTCGATGCCGATATGCCGCTCACGAATCGCGAGTCGCAAGTGCTGCGGCACGTGGCGCTCGGCTTGAGCAACAAAGAAATCGGCCAGTCGCTCGGGATCAGCGTCGAAACGGTGAAGGAACACGTGCAGAACATCCTTCGCAAGATCTCGGTCAACGACCGCACCCAAGCGGCCGTCTGGGCCGTCCGCCGGGGGTTTGTGTAAACCGCCGGCGCGACATGCTCGCGTATAAGGGAATGACGAGTAAAATGAGCCTTGGATCGTTCGGTCCAGGGCTTTTTTCTTGCGCCAGATCTTTTGCGCCGCCCGCCGGAGCGGGTAGCCCAGGTAGCTCGCAACCTGGTTTACAGGAGGCGAACGCCTCACCGCCGGGTGGCCCCGGGGGTTTCCGCTCTCGCGGTGCGCCCCCGCCACCCCTGGCCGCTGCCGTTGGCAGGCTTTGCCGGTCGCGCAGAATCTGCCGATTGACGAGGAAGCGGCTCGGCACGATCTGCCGACCGGCTCAATCCGCCCACCGCGCGCCCATCGTGCCCGCAGAATTTTTCAGATGCCGTATCTGGTTCCGATTTCTTCCCTTAGAGCGCGTCGAACGATTCCGGCGACCGCTATCGAAAAACTCTGGCATCGTGATTGCTTTTGCTCGCCCCCGACGTGTCGCAGGGGGGCGACCTGGGACGCAGCTTTCGACCGATGCCATACGGAATGTACATCTCCGCTGAAGGGGCACAGGCCCAGATCAAGCGGATGGAGGTCCTCTCCCACAATCTGGCGAACGTCAACACGCCGGGATTCAAACGCGACGTCGCCTCGTTCCAAGCCCGCTTCGCCGAAGCGATCGAGCGCGGCCAGAGCCAAACCGGTGTTGGACTGCCCGAAGACGTCGGCGGCGGCGTGCTGGTCCACAGCATCCAAACCGACTTTGCCCCCGGCGCGATGCAGACGACCGGCCGCGAGCTGGACATGGCGATCGTCGGCGAGGGCTTTTTTCAAGTCCGCACCCCCGAAGGCACCTTCCTCACTCGGGCCGGCAACTTCACGCGCGGCCTGACCGGCGAACTGGAAACCGAGCAGGGGTTCCAAGTTCTCAATCAGTCGGGCAATCCGATCTCGCTCGCCGAGGGCTGGCGACTCACCGAAGACGGCGGTATCGAAGTGCCCGGCTCGGGCAAGACGCTGTTGGCGATCGTCCGTCCGCAGTCGCTCGACGACCTGACGCGCATCGGCCAGAACCTCTTTGCCACCGATCGGCCGCTCGAAGCGCTCCCGGCCGGTGAGCGGCAGATTCGCGGCGGCGTGCTGGAGATGTCCGCCGTCAACTCCACCTCAAGCATGATGGAGCTGATCGAAACGTCGCGGGCAATTGAGGCCAACATGCGGCTGATTCAAAACCAAGACCACATGCTCAGTTCCCTCATCTCGCGCGTCCTCTATCGCTAGTCGCGCCGCTGCTTGTACTAAACTCTACTCTACGTCCTCAAGCCCCAACCCCACTGCCATGAGCGTTCAAACTCTCTATACCGCTGCCACGGGCATGGAAGCCCTGGAAACGAAACTCGAAACGATTGCCAATAACCTGGCGAACGTCAACACGGTCGCCTTCAAGCGTGACCGGGCGAACTTCGAGGACCTGTTCTATCGCAACGAGCAGCTTCCCGGCCGCCAAGACGCCGCCGGCGAGTATGCTCCGACCGGCGTGGCGATCGGCCTTGGCTCGCGCGTCTCCAGCACGCAAACCGACCACAGCCAAGGTGCGTTTCAGGAAACCGGCAACCAGTTCGATCTGGCGATCTCCGGCCGCGGCTTTTTCCAAGTCACCGATCCAACGGGCGAGATCTACTTCACCCGTGCCGGCAACTTTAACGTCAACGCAAACGGTGCGCTGGTGCTCGGCTCCGCTTCGAGCGGACGGCTGCTGGAACCGCAAATCACGATTCCGCCCGATGCCACCGGCATCACGATCTCGGCCGACGGGATCGTCGAAGTGCAGCAGGCCAACACGAACCAACTCTCGCAAGTCGGGCAGCTTCAGTTGGCCTACTTCATCAACCCCGACGGACTGCTGAAACTCGGCGAGAATCTGTATCAGGAAACGAGCGCCTCGGGCACCGCCACGCTCTCCAATCCCGGCATCGACGGCGTTGGCGTACTGCGGCAAGGGATGCTCGAATCCTCCAACGTCGAGCCGGTGCAAGAACTGATCGACCTGATTACCACGCAGCGCGCCTTCGAACTTAACTCGCAAGCCGTTCAGGCGGGCGACCAGATTCTGCAACAGGTCGCCAATCTGCGCCGCTTCTAATCGCCTGGCTCGTCGTTCGTAACTCGCTTCTCTCGGTTTGGTTCTGCTTACGATGCTTCACCGCCCTTTCATCTTCGGCACGGTTTGGATCATGCTTGGGCTTACCGCCTGCGCGGGCGCGGCCGAGATTCGGCTCCGCCCGCATGCCGAGCCGGCTGGTGGCATTGTGCTGTTGGGCGAGGTGGCGGAAGTGCGCGCCGCGAGCGTCGAGGAATCCGAGCAGCTTCGTCAGATAGAACTTGTGCCCGCCCCGGCTGCCGGAGCGACGACCTACCTGCGCGTCCGCGAGCTACAAGATCTGCTCCACGCGCGGGGCGTGAATTTGGCGCAGCATCACTTTTCCGGCGCGAGCCGCGTGGCGCTGCAAGTCTCTGGCGAAGCGGTCGAAACACCGACCGCGCGGCCGCTCACGAGCAGCACCCGCCGCAGTGTTGGCCAGGACGTGCAGCAGGCGCTACTCGCTTATCTCAATGCCCGTGTCAATCGTCCGCGCCCCTGGCAACTGGCGGTGGAACTTGACGACGAGCAGGCCGCGACGCTCGCCGCCGCGCGTGGCGAACTGGAAGTCGCCGGCGGAACGGCCCCTTACACCGGCGTGCAGCAGTTCACGCTGACCGCCGCCACGGATGCGGGCACTCTTTCGCTGCCGGTCGTGGCCCAGGTGACGCTGCCCGCTTCGGTGGTCGTCGCGGTGCGGCCGCTGGGCCGGGGCGTGACCGTGCAGAGCGGCGATGTCGAACTGCGACCCCACCAGCCGGTCGGCTACAGCGCGACGGTCAAAACCATTCACAGCCTCGACGACGTGGTGGGGCAGGAGACCACGCGGGCGATTGCGGCCGGGCAGGTCTTGGACGAACAAGACGTGCAGCCCCCCGTGCTCGTTCGCAGCGGTGACGTCGTCACCGTCTACGCCCGCAGCGCCGGCATTCAAGTCCGCACGACGGCCCGTGCCCGCGAGACCGGAAGCCTCGGCGCGCTAATCACGGTGGAGTCGCTCACCGACCGCAGCCGTTTTTATGCCCGCGTGGCGGGGCCGCAAGTGGTGGACGTTTACGCCCGCGGCGCTTCGCTGCCGGGAGCCGGCAATTCGCTCTCGGCGTTTGAACGACGCTAGGCGCCGCCTTTTTCTCTTTCGCAAGAAATCGCCATGAACCACCGCTCATCCAACGCGAACAGGCTTTGCCTCGCGGGACCGCTGCTGAGCATCCTGCTCTTGCCGCTGGTCGCCTCGGCGCAGGATTCGAGCTTGCTGTCCAGTCCGCCGCCGCTGGCTCCCGGCGCTCGTCCGGTGACGCTCGAAAGCGTTTCGCTGCTTTACACGCCCCCCGAGCCGCTTAAGGTTTTGCAGTTGCACGACATTGTGACCGTGGTCGTGAACATCAATTCGCGGATGCAGAGCGACGGCGAGATCGAGAACCGCAAGCGTGCGAATCTGGATGCGATCCTGGCGAACTGGGTCGGGCTGGATGGCTTTGCTTTCGTGCCCGATCCGCAGGCGGACGGTGATCCGCAGGTGACGGGCAATCTCAACAGCCAGTTCCGCGCCGAAGGCGAGCTGAAAGCGAAAAGTTCGCTTGCCTTCACGATTGCCGCCGAGGTCGTGGACGTGCGGCCCAATGGCACGCTTGTGATCGAAGCTCGCAAGGAAGTCACGATCAACGAAGAAGTTTGGCAGCGCTCGCTCATCGGCGTCATTCGCCGCGAGGACGTGACGCCCGACAACAAAGTACAAACCGAAGACATCGCCAACCTGCGAATTTACACGTACGAGACGGGCCAGGTCCGCGACGGCTACCGGCGCGGCTGGCTGCAGCAGATGTACGACCGCTTCCAGCCGTTTTAGTGTTTGCCCCGTCGCCCGTCGCTCGTTCGCACGTTCAAGAGAGGGATCAGCCTTCGATGAAACCGCTGCTCGCCGACAAGCTCGCCCTGCTGTGCTTCCTCCTCGCGGTGCTCGTGGCCGTGCCTGCCGAACCGGCCCAAGCCCGTACCCTCATCAAAAACATCGCCCGGGTCAAAGGGCAGGAAGAAAACACGCTTCGCGGCTTGGGGCTTGTCGTGGGGCTGAATGGGACGGGCGATTCGGGCGACAATCTGCCGACGATGCGGGCGCTTGCCCGCGCGATGGAATTAATGGGCAATCCCGTCAGCCGGCCCGATGTGAGCGGACGCGGCGGATTGCAAGAACTCGCCAAGACGAAGAACGTGGCGCTCGTCTGGGTTACGGTCACCGTTCCCCGGTTTGGCGGCCGTGTCGGCGATCAACTCAACTGCTACGTCAGCGCGATCAGCGCCAAAAGCCTCGCTGGCGGGCGCCTCACGTTCGCCGCGCTGCAAGGCCCGAACCCGAACGATCCGCGCGTCTACGCACTGGCCGAGGGGCGCATCCATCTGGACGATCCGAATCATCCGACCGAAGGCTCGATCTTCAACGGCGCGCGGCTGGAGCAGGATGTGTTC
>CAYZVT010000024.1:0-16189 GCA_964481585.1 uncultured Pirellulales bacterium | reverse complement strand
GCCGGAGCAGACCGCCGATGTGCTGCTGCGGCCGCTGGAGCAGGATTTGTTCAACCCCTTCCAGCAGGACGGCAAGATTACGCTGGTGCTCGACAAGAACCACGCCGACTTCCAAGTCGCCACGGCCGTTGCCGAGGCGATCAACACGCAGCTTGGCTGGAAGGGCCGTCGCCAGACGGAAGAAACGGCGATGGCCGTCGCGCTCAATTCGGCCAATATCGTCGTCGAGATTCCCGAAGCGTACGGCGAAGTGCCGGTGCAGTTCGTCGCCCAAGTGATGGACCTGCCCGTCTTCGAACTGCAAACCGACGCCCGCGTGGTCATTAACGAGCGGGCCGGGAGTATCGTCATCGGCGGCAACGTCGAGATTGGCTCGGCGGTCGTCGCGCACGAGAACATCACGATCGAAACCGGCAGCCAGCAGACCGGCAATCGCTTCGTCGAAGTCGATCCCACCCAGGCCGGCGGACCGAAACTCAAGGCGCTCGTCGAAACGCTCAACGCCGTGAACGTGCCGACGCAGGACATCATCGAAATCATCAAAGGGCTTGACCGTGACGGCAAGCTGCACGGCCGGCTCATCATCGAATAGCACGCACTTCTAGCAGCGAGAAATGCCCAAGATGTCGACGCTCCCCATCACGTCCGCTGCCGCGCAACCGCTACGGCCGCTCGCCGGCGCGGCGCACTCGCCTACGGCCGTTGAGCAGGCGGAAAAGCTGCGCGATACGTTCACGCAGTTCTTTGGCGAAACGTTTTTCGGCCAGATGATCAAGTCGATGCGGACCACGGTCGGCGAGCCGGCCTACTTCCACGGCGGCCGTGCCGAGGAGATTTTTCAAGGGCAACTCGATCAAACGCTCTCCGAGGAGATGACCCGCGCCAGCGCCGAAAGGCTGGCCAATCCGATGTTCGAGCGCACGTTTCCCCGCGCCGCCGAGGTGCTTGCTAGTCAGGAGCAGGAGGCTGCTGGGCCGCTCGACGAGCTGGCTCAGCTGCGCCGCCGTTAGAGCGCGCCGGCGCTTTCCTGGAGCGCCAGAGCGGCTAAGGGGGCCTGGAGGCCGCAAGCGAAGAGCTGAAAAGTGGTGCAGCGCACGCGAGAAGGGAAGGGAGGCGCGCCGCTAGTTCTGCGCAGCGACCGCCAGGCCATTATCTTGTTCACAAAAATTTGCTAACGCCGCTTACTCGATACCCGGTAGAAACGATGAGCACCGATTCTTTCGATCAACCCAGCAGCAGCGAACTGGCCGGCCCTTGGGAGGACCAAATCGGCGAGTTGCTGACGATGTTCTCCGCCGTGCAGGGCGAACTGCTCGCGCTGCTGAATGAGAAGCGGCAGCTTTTGCTCGCCGCCGATCAAGTCGGCTTGGCGGCGATCGCCGAGCGCGAGCAGGAACTGATCGGCAAGCTGCAAGCCTGCCAAAACCGCCGCCGCACCTTGCTCGAAGAGGCGGCCGAACAAGGGCTTCCTTCGGGTAGTCTGCAAGCGCTGAGCGGCGCGCTGCCCGACGAGAAACGCCAACTGCGCGCCCAGCTGCGTGAGTCGCGGCAGCGATGGCGGTTGCTTCAGCACCAGAGCCTCACCAACTGGGTGCTCGTGCAGCGGACGCTGCTTCACCTGGCGCAGATGCTAGAGATTATTGCCACCGGGGGCCGTCCCGAGCCGACATATGGAAGGGCCGACCACCGCACCGCCAGCGGTGCGCTCGTAGATCAAGCGATTTAGAGAAGGGGACTGGGGACGGGGAACAGGGGACAAGGGACCGGAGAAACAACGGCTTTCCGCTTTTTTTCCGCCCTCCGCCTTCCGCCCTCCGCCCTCACAAAAACTTTCCACCAACCTCCACACATTTCACAGAACTCCCGATGTCTCTCTACAGCTCGATGCAGCTTGCCAACAACGCGCTGATTGCGAACCAGATTGGTTTGCAGGTTGTTGGGCAGAACATCGCCAACGCCAACACGCCGGGCTACATCCGCGAGGAGGTCATTCTTACCCCCTCGACCACCCAGAAGCAGGGCGGGCTGCTGCTGGGGCTGGGGGTCGAGGTTACGGCGGTCATTCAAAAGCTCGATAGGTTTCTTGAAACTCGGCTCCGCAACGCCATCAGCGACACCGGCAACGCCGAGACGCAGGAGCAAACCTATCTGCAAATGGAACAGCTCCTGGGTGAGCTGAGCGATACCGACTTGAGCACCTCGCTCAACAACTTTTTTAACAGCATCTCCGAGGTGCTGAACCAGCCAGAGAGCATCTCAATTCGCAACCTGGCGGTGCTGCAAGGCGGCACGCTCACCGAGCATGTGCGGCGTCTGTCCAGTCGTGCACGCGAGATTAGCCGTGGTCTGAACGACCGGGTGATTAGCGGCGTCGAGGATGTGAACCGGCTCACCGAGGAAATTCGCACGCTGAATATCCGCATCGCCCAAGTCGAGGGCGGCCGCGCCACGGCGAGCGACGCGGTCGGGCTGCGCGACCAACGCTTGGTGGCGCTGACGAATTTGGCGAAGCTGGTCGATGTGAACGTCATCGAGCAACCCAACGGCACCGTCTCGGTTTACACCGGCGGCGACTTTTTGGTGCTGGCGGGCGAGCGGCGCGAGCTGAAGGTCGTCGAGCGCTCGGAGAATGGACTGCCTACCGCCGAGGTGCGACTGGTCGCCACCGATTCGCCGCTGCACATGTCGGGCGGCGAGCTAGCGGGGCTGACCGCCAGCCGCGATACCGTGGTGGCCGGCTTCCTCCGCGATCTCGACGAGTTCACCGAGACGCTCATCTTCGAGTTCAACAAAATCTACGCAGGTGGCCAAGGGCTGACCGGCTTTGAGACGCTGGCGAGCGAGTTCGCGGTCGAGGATGCCAATGCGTCGCTCGATGCGGCCGGGCTGCACTACACGCCCGTCAACGGCAATTTTGAAGTGCTGATGTACAACAGCCGCACGGGCCTCACCCAAACCACCTCGATCCGCGTCGACTTAAACGGTTTCGATGAGGACACGTCGCTGCAAGATTTGGCCGACTCGCTCGGCGCCATCGACGGCCTCTCGGCCGAGATCACCTCGACTGGCAAGCTCACGCTTCAGAGCAACGCTCCCGACACCACCTTCGCCTTTCGCAATGATACGAGCGGCGTGCTGGCGGCGCTGGGGCTGAACACCTTCTTTACCGGCACCAGCGCGGCCGATTTCGGCGTCAGCAACTTGCTCTCGGACGACCCGTCCAAATTCGCCGCCAGCCGCAACGGCGTCGGCGAGGATTCGTCGAATGCGGTTGAGCTGGCCGGCTTTTTAGATCGGCCGCTCGAAAGCGGAAACGGCGAGTCGCTCGCCTTCTTGTACGACCGCTTTGCGAGCAAGATTACCCAAGCCTCGACCGTCTCGCAGTCGGTGGCGGAAGGGTTTCGTGTTTTTCAGCAGACGCTCGAAGGCGAGAAGCTCGCCACCAGCGGCGTGAGCCTCGATGAGGAAGCGGTGAAGATGATCACCTACCAGCGTAGCTTCCAAGCCTCTGCCCGCTACATCGCTACGCTGTCGGAACTGTTGGAGATTTTGGTGAGTCTCTAGGGTGTCCTCTTTTCTCGCGGTGATTCTCGCTTATGTCCGCCATTTCGCCCATCCCGTCGTCGCGTGTGAGCGATCAATTGATTCGTTCGCGGATGCTCGCGCAGTTGCAAGCCGAGCAGCAGAATCTCTTTCGCGTCCAAACGCAAGTCAGCACCGGGCGGCGCATTTCGGTGCCGAGCGAAGACGCGCCGGCCGCGCTGCGCGCGATCAGCTTGCAGCGGCTCATCGAACGCAAGACCCAGGTCAGCGCGAACCTGTCCACCAACCTGTCCTACCTCAGCGCCACCGATTCGGCGCTGCATTCGGTTTCGGGGATTCTCTCGGGGCTGCGCGGCGCGGCGCTGGGAGTCGCGGGGACCGACAGCAGCGATTCGCAGCGCGCCGCCGTCGCCGTGGAGGTCGAGCGGGCCATCGAACAACTCATCGACACGGGCAATCAGCGCTTCCGTGGCCGCTACCTTTTTGCCGGCACGCGCACCACCGTGCTCCCCTTCCAGCGGGACAACGGCTATGTGAGCTACCTTGGCAACGAGGGCGAACTGACCAGCTATTCGGACATCGACGCGCTATTCCCGTCGAGTATCAGTGGCAACGAAGTCTTTGGAACCATCTCCGAGCCGGTGCGCGGCACGGCCGATCTCAATCCGGTTTTGACCTCGGAGACGCTGCTGGAAGATCTGCGCGGCGGGCAAGGCATCAGCGTCGGCAGTCTCAACGTATCCGACGGAACGCAGTCGCGGATCATCGACATCTCGCCCGCGCGGACCGTGGGCGACCTGGCGCGACTGATCGAGGCGAATCCGCCCAGCGGTCGCACGCTCACCGTGACGGTCAAGCCGACCGGGCTGGATATTGCGATCGACAGCGCCGGCGGGGGGAGCCTCACGGTCACGGAAGTCGCCGGCGGAACGACAGCCAGCGAGCTGGGCATTCTCCGCGAGTCTGGGTCCTACGCCGATCCGATCGTCGGCAAAGACCTGGACCCGGTGCTCAAGCTCACCACGCGGCTCGACGATGTGTTCGGCGCACGCGCTTACGCCCGCATCGTCTCCAGCGGCACGAACAACGACATTTTGCTCTCGGCAACGAGCGTCGGCGCGGAATTCAGTGGTGCAACGATCCAGTTCGTGGATGACGATCTTTTGCAGGCGGCTCCTGGTCTGGAGCAGGGAAGTGAGCAAGCCGTCTATCACGAAACTGCCCAGCCGGCGCGGGCATCGCTAACACTGCTTGGCTCGGATAATGATCTCGTTCTCACCGCCAAGACTGCGGGCATCGACTACAACAATGTCCAAATCCAGTTCGTGGACGCGGGCGATGTGAAGAATAATCCCACGGCCACCTACACCGATGTGGCCGGCGTACGCACGCTGACGCTCGGCATTGACGACTCGGGCGAGACGACGGTGCAAGCGCTCGTGGATGCCATCGACGCTAGTACGCCCTTCACCGCCTCGGCCGACCCATCGGCTGGCGAAGGTTTTGATGGGGCGGGACTGGTGCAAACGGCGAACATTGGCGCCGTGACCGGCGACACCGGAAACAGCGGGGGAGCCGCGAAGACGCTGTACGTGCATGTCCAAGCCGGCGCGACGAGCGCGGCCGACGCCGTTACGGCGATCAACGCCGAAGGCACTTTTTCCGCCAGTCTCGACCGCCGCGACAGCGTCACGGCCGCGCAGACGGGCATCGGCCCCGTCGATCTTGCTGCGACCGCCACCACGCGGGGCGGCGCCGGCTTTGCCTTCGACAAAACCTCCGGCATCCAGATCACCAATGGCGGCCAAACCTACGAAATCAGCTTCAATACCGCCGAGACGGTGGAAGATCTGCTCAACATCATCAACGGCTCCGGCGCGGGCGCTTTGGCCGAGATCAACGCCGCCGGGACGGGCATTGATCTGCGCTCGCGGCTGAGTGGCGCTGATTTTTCCGTCGGCGAAAACGGCGGCGCCACCGCCACCCAGCTTGGCGTACGCTCGTTTACCGGCGATACGCGACTGGAAGATCTGAACTACGGCCGGGGCGTGCAGATCATCGAAGGGACCGATTTCACCATCATCGCCAACGATGGCGCCAAACTGGAAATCGACCTCAGCGGCGCGCGCACGATCGGCGACGTGCTCGACGCGATCAACAACCATCCTGACAACACCGGTCCCAGCGCCGTCACCGCCCGCCTGGCGACCCACGGCAACGGCATCGAACTGGTCGACGACAATCCGCAGGGCTTCGATTCCTCCGGGGCCGCAAACCGGCTTCGCGTCGAGCGGGCGACGCTCGGACTGGCGGCCGAGCATCTGGGACTTGTGCCGGTCGGGGCGAATGAAAGCCAGCCGGCAACCGCCGCCACCGCGGCAACGGCCTCGGCTGACTTGAGCGGCGCGAACACCGATCTTGCCTTCACCGCCAGCGACGCCGGCACGGCGATGAACGACGTGCAAATCGTCTTCGTCAACAGCGCGGCGGTCGGCGATCAGGCGCTCGTCAGCTATGACGCGGGCAACAAAACGCTCACGATCGACGTGGACCCCGCCGCCACGCGGGCCACGACCGTCGCCCAAGCCGTCACGGCCGAAGGCACCTTTACCGCCACGCTCAGCACCAGCGCCGGACCCAATTCGGGGCAGGGCATTATTACCGACACCGGCGCCGTCGCCACCACGGCCGGCGGGACGCCCGAAGTTCTCCGCGCCCGCAATGTGCATCCCGAAGAAACCCATGGCATCTTCAACTCGCTGACTCGGCTGAAAGACGCGCTGGCCAGCAACGACGTGATTGAGATTCAGCGGGCACTCGATCTGCTCGACGAGGATATCGAGCGGGTCAACTTCGCACGGGCCGAGATCGGCGCTCGCCAACAAGGGCTGGAGGTACTCCAAACCCGCCTCGGCACCGAGGAGGTGGAGCTGCGGAACACGCTGTCGCTGGAGATCGAGGTCGATTTTGCCGCGGCCGTGTCCGAGATGACCGCCCGCCAGTTCGCCTATCAAGCCGCCCTCCGCACGACCGCCTCGGTGCTGCAACAGACGCTGCTGAACTATCTCTAAGTTGCATAAGCAAGGCGGAGAGCGGAAAGAATTACCTCGATCGGCATTCTCGTTCCGCCCGAGGCCGCCAGGGGAGGTTAGCCGCTTTATGCGACCGTGACGCAAAGCCTACTCTCTCTCCTTCCCGCCTGCGCGGGAAGGACTCTACGCTGCGCCGCGCTGCAGGGGCTTCGTTTTCGTGGTGCGCCGTGCGCCACCCGAACGCTTTGCGTTGCGCCCTCACCCTCTACTGCGGCGTTCAGGGAAAACTTTGCCGGCTGGTGCGGTTGTGGGGGCGGGGGGTGCGCGGAGACGGCGGCAACCGGCTCCTTTTGCTGGGCCGCGTGAGCAGCGGTCGCCGATGTACTCTCTGCGCGCTGCGGACTCTCGCGCTCGACCTGGAATCGCTCGGCGGTCACAGGGCGAGCGACCGGCGCAGCGCCTGGCGGATTCTGCTGCGCGTCAGGGAGGCCCAGTAGGCAGCAGAACTTCGCTCCACGCACAGTCGCGCGGGGCGGAGGGCAAACCTAACCACGGAAGGTAGGCGGTCTTGCCATGGAAATCGCAACTTTACGCTTCGGTCAACTCGCCATCGACCCGGCCGACATCCTCCATTTCCCGCGCGGCATCCTCGGCATGGAACGCTGCACGCAATGGGTCTTGTTGGCCGACCACAAAAACGATGCGCTGGGTTGGCTGCAAAGCACCGAGCGACCGGAGATCGCCTTGGCGGTCGTCAGCCCTCGGCGGTTTGTCCCCGATTATCAAATCCGCGTCGTGCGGCGCGAAATCAGCCCGCTGAAACTCGACCAGATCCAAGACGCCCAAGTGCTGGTGATCGTCGGCAAAACCGAACGCTCGTTGAGTTTGAACCTCAAGGCACCGCTGGTGTTCAACCTGGCGCAGAACCTGGGAGCCCAGGTCGTGGCGAAAGACGAACACCCGCTGCAATACGAACTGTCCGCTCCGGCGGCCCAACTCAGAAAAAGCGCCTAAACGGCTCATTTCGCGCGAGGGAGCGCTCGGGCCGGTCCCGCCGCGAAGGCGACGGGCGATCCGGCTGTAGCGATGGGCCGCGCGGGGCAGCAAAAACGGGCGCCACGGCGGCACCTCCACTCCCCGGACAAGCCGCTACGGTTAGCAGCAATAGGAGTCTGCTCGATGCTGGTACTGTCGAGACAACGCGACGAGAGCATCATTATTGGCGATAACATCGTCGTGACGCTGGTCGATATTCGCGGCGACAAGGTGCGGCTTGGCATTCAAGCGCCGACCGAAATCCCCGTCCACCGCCGCGAGGTGTACGAGGCGATCCAGCGCGAAAACCAGCGCGCCAGCCAGCTCCAACCGAAAGACGTGCAGAGCCTGGCGAGCGACGCGCCGCAGGCGCGGAAGTAGCGGCCGACCGCACGGCAGCGCCGCTTCCGTCGCGGCTTTCCGTCGCTGGCCTCCGTCCGTCGGCCGCGGGTCTTTCCCTCTGCATCCTCCCTGCGCGGCCTCGCTGGCTCGGGCCGGTGCCATTATTTTTGCCCTTTCTTCTTCCTCCTGCGCAGGGCGACCTATCTTTGAGGAAGATGTGCCCTCGCTCGTGGCGGCGCAGCGAACGTCCCGCGCCGGAGCAGGGGCGAAGCGATCCGAATCGAGCGGAGCGCCGACGCGCCTTTCGCCAGGCGGAGCGCAGCGGACTCTACCGGTTCTGCCGGTTGCAAGCCCGGCAGTCGCGGCGGAGGCCGACGGCGAGGCGGTTTTGCTTACCTGATAGGAATGAGCAGCCGACTAGCTAGGAAGGAAGCAACGACGCCAGGCGACCTCACGGCTTGCCGCATTTTGCCTAAAGCCGCCAAAGCCGCCAGTCGATACTGTTTCTGACGTGCCGTTTCCGGCTTCTCAGCGCCCGTGCTGTGGGAGCAGGATCGCCATGGCAGGTGTGAGACGAGCACGCAAGGATGCAAGCGACCCAGCCGTCGAGTCGCAATCCGGGGCTATTGCGACCAGTCGAATAGAAGCAGGCGAAAAATCATACAACCATTATGGCTAAGGAGGAGCACCTCCTGGGCTAACGTATCCAAGCTGGGCCGGAATGTCCCCAGCCACCGGATCCGACTTGGAGCTAGTCCTTACTTTCCGAAGGGGTGTCGACAATGACCCGCATTAATACCAATCTCAGCTCGCTGGTTGCTCAAAAGACTTTGCAGCGGTCGAACCAACAGTTGAACGAGTCGCTTACCCGTTTGAGCACCGGCTTGCGGATCAATGCAGGCAAAGATGATCCCGCCGGTTTGATCGCCAGCGAGGTGCTGCGGAGCGACATCATCAGCGTCCGCAAAGCGATCACCAACAGCGAACGGGCAAACCAGCTCATCGCCACCGCCGACAGTGCTCTGGGCCAGGTCAGCTCGCTGCTGAACGACATTCGCGGCCTCGTCTCCGAAGCCGCGAATACGGGTGCCCTGAGCGAAAGCCAAATCCAGGCCAATCAGCTGCAGCTCGACTCGTCGCTGGAAGCCATCGACCGTATCTCGCAAGTCACCTCGTTCCAAGGCCGCCGGTTGCTCGATGGCAACCTCGACTTCATCACCAGCGGCGTGAGCAAGGACATTCAGGACTTGCAGATCGACCAAGCCAACTTCGGCACGCTGAGCCAAATCGGCGTCGGCATCGACATCGTGCAGCAGGCGACGCAGGGCAAACTCACCTACGCCTTCGACTCGATCGCCGAAGACGTGGTGCTCGAAGTCGCCGGCTCGAACGGCACCGAGGCGTTCAACTTCGCCGGCGGCAGCTCGGTCGAGCAGATCGCCTCGGCCGTCAATCTCGTCTCCGACGCGACCGGCGTGAAGGCCCAAGTCATTGAACAAGATGCCCAGGCTGGCTCGATCACCGTCTCCAGCTTCGGCGGCGACAACGATATCGTGCTGACGGCCAAGACGGCCGGCGAGTCAGCCGGGAATTACCGTGTGCGGTATGACGCCACCAGCGGCGCCTCGGCGCTGAGCGTCGCCTACACCGCCCCCAGCGGCGAGACAGCCGGCACGATCGACGTGACCCTTGCCACGACCCAGTGGGAAGCGGCCTCAAAGGAAATCAACTTCGCGGGCGTCAATAACGCCCTCAAGCTCTCGGCTAAAATCAAGGGCGAAGAGTTCAACGGTGTGAAGCTGGCGTTCGCCAATGACACCACCGTGGACAACACGCCGACTTTCGCCTACGACCATGATGCCAAAACGCTCACGGTCACGATCGACGATGGCGTCACGACGGCGGCCAACGTGGTGACGGAGCTGGCGAACAACGCGGCCGTCAGCGCGCTGTTCAGCATCAGCCACGTCGGCGAGTCGGACGGATCGGGTACGATCGACGCCACGACCGGCGCGGCGGTCGTCACCGCCTTCAACACGACCGGCCTCGAAGGGGGCGTCGATGGCGGTGCGATCACCTCGACCGCCAACGACATCATCGCGGCGATCAACGGCACCAGCGGCCTGAAAGACCTCGTCTCGGCCAGCCTCGCCGAAGGCAACGACGGCCACGAAGCGGTGACGGACTTTGCCGCCTACGCCTTCTACGGCACGGCGGCCGCCAATAACCGGCTGCAATTCCTCGCCCCGGACGGCACCCGCAACGTGCAGTTCGTCAGCACCGCCGGCACCAGCCTGAGTGTCGATCTGAGCACCGATCCCGAAGTCGAAGCCAAGGCCTCGGCGGTGGTGCAGAGCACGACGGACAATTCGAGCTTTGTCATCACGGCCAAGACGGCGGGTGATGAGTTCAACGACATCGACATCGTCTTCGCCGACAGCACCGATAACACGATCGTCTACGATGCCGAAGGCAAGTCGCTCACGTTCAACGTCGATCTGTCCGGCGGCATCAACGCGACCGAAATCGAAACGCTCTTCAACGCCGACACCTATGTGAGCAAGTTCTTCGACTTCGCCCACTACGGCGACAGCACCGGCGGCACCGACCTGGCCGCCGGCTTCACCGGCACCAAGGCCACCACCTCGGGCGGCGTGACGAGTGAAGGCACGCTGATCGTCAATCTGGCCACCAACTCCAACGGCCAGATCACGACGACCGCGCAAGACCTGATCGACTATTTCAACAGCAGCGACTCGGCGATCAAAGCCCAACTCGAACCGCTCGGCATTAGTGTGACTCACGCCGAGGGGAGCGACGGCTCAGGCCTGTTGGCCGTGACCAGCAGCGATCTGGAGTTCGCCACCAGCGGACGCACCTTTACCGACTCGCAAGCGTCGGTGACGACCAATGCCGTCGGCGGTGCAACTTCGCAACTGACGATCACCGCCATTGAAAGCGGCTCGGAATACGACGGCGTGGAGATCAAGTTCGAAGATTCGGCCACCGCCGGCAGCGAGACGTTCGTCTACGACTCGATCACCAAGACGCTCACGATCGGCATCGAAGACGGCGTCAGCACCGCCGCGCAAGTCGCCGCCTCGCTCGCCGATACGGGCAACGAAGCGGCGGCCGCGCTGTTCGATATTGACGCGACCGACGGCACGGGGGCCGGCACCGTCGGCATCACCGACGGCGGCACCACCAGCGGGGGCGTCACGATCGGCGGCACGACCGACGGGGCCGCCTTCCTCGGCAACGAAGACGCCGGAGCGTCGGGCTTGGCCTTCGTCGCCGCCGACTACGGCTCGGATGCCTTCGTTTCGGTCAAAGCCCTCAGCGGCACCTTCGCCCTGAACGATACGGACGGCAATGCCGCCGAACGCAGCGTCGGCACCGACATCAATGCCCGCATCAATGGCATCCAGGCCATCGGACGCGGTCTGCGGGTGTCGGTCAACACCTCGTCGCTCGACCTGAGCTTCAACGTTTCCGAGACGGTCGAGAGCGCTTCGAGCTACAGCTTCAACATCACCGGCGGCGGGGCGCTGTTCCAACTTGGCCCGGATGTGGTGTCGAACCAGCAAGCCCGCCTCGGCATCCAGAGCGTGAGCACGGCCACGCTCGGCGGGGTCAGCGGTCGGCTGTTCGAGCTTCGCTCGGGCGGCACCAAAGCCCTCGACACGAACGTCGGCGGCGCGGCGGCGGTGGTCGAAGAAGTCATCACCGCCGTCACCAGCCTTCGCGGCCGGCTCGGAGCATTCCAGAAAACGACGCTGGAAACCAATATCTTTACGCTTAACGACACGCTGGTGAACCTCACCGAAGCCGAAAGCTCGATCCGCGACGCCGACTTCGCCGCGGAAAGCGCCAACCTGACGCGGGCACAAATCCTCGTCCAGTCGGGCACCTCGGTGTTGTCGATCGCCAACAGCAATCCGCAAAACGTTCTCTCGCTGCTGCGGTAAGCCGCCAGCACGAACGACGACGCGATCCAATCCCGGCCCGTTTCGCCCCTCCGCGAAGCGGGCCGGTTTTTTTGAAGGGCTAAGGAGCTACAAGCTAAAAGCTATGAGCTACAAGCTATGAGCTACAAGCCGTCAGCCATCAGCGATCAGGGAGATCAGGAAGCCTGGCCCCCAACTAGAAAATCCCGCCTCCGGCGTCAGCCCCACTTTCCGCTTTCCGCTTTCCGCTTTTTGTTTCCGCCCTCCGCCCCCCGCCTTCCAATTATACGTTTTGGGCAAAGTCGCCGGTCGCGCTTCAGCCTCGCTGCTCGCGCGTCCGATGAATCTCTTACGGGCAAGACTGCGCGCTGCGCGGTGGGTTTGTCCTGGGCGCACGAACGTGCCGGCCAACGGCCGCACCGGCGGGGAATGTTGCGATGGGCAAAATCTCTTCTTCGATCGGTCTGGTCACCGGCGTTCCGATCCAGGAAACCGTCGACAAGCTGATTGCCCTGTCCGCGCAGCCCCGCGACCAATTGAAGGCGCGGACTGAAACACTCGGCAAGCAGCAGACGGCCGTGACCGAGCTGATGGCCAAGCTCGTCGCGCTGCAGTTCACCGGCCAGAAGTTTGCCAGCGACAGCCTGTTTCAGCAGAAGAGCGTCGCCAGCAGCAATTCATCACTCCTGTCGGCCACCGTCACCGGCAATCCGCTCGCCGGCCGCTACGTCTACACGCCGGTTCGGCCGGCCACGACGCAGCAGCTTGTCAGCTCCGCCTTCGCCTCCGACAGCACTCCGCTCGGCGCGGGCAGCTTTTCCTTCCAGTACGGCGGCGAACTCGACCGGGGTGTCAACCTGGCTCTGCTAGGCGGCGGCCAAGGCGTGAATCGCGGCAAGATTCGCATCACCGACCGCAGCGGCGCCAGCGCCGAGATCGACCTCAGCTTCGCCACGACCGTGGACGACGTGCTCGCCGCGGTGAACGACGCGACGGAAATCAACGTGACGCTCGCCGCCGAAGGCGATCGCTTCGTGCTGTATGACAATACGGGACAAACGGCCGCGAATCTGCGCGTGCAAGAGATCGGCACGGGAACCACAGCCGCCGATTTGGGCCTCGCCGGAATCGACAGCGCTGCCGACGAAGCCACGGGTGGCGACGTGCTGCGGCTGTATGAGAGCGTGCCCCTGTCCGAGCTGCTCGATGGGCGCGGAGTCGGCACCAACACGGCGCTGCCCGACTTGCAAGTGACCTTTCGCGACGGCAGCGACGCGCTGGCGATTGATTTCAGCGCCCTGGCCCGCTCGGCCGGCAAGGCCTCCGGCACGAGGATAGCCGCCAACGGCACGACCGCCCAGCTTCGCTTCACCGCCAAAAACGCGGGAGCCGACTACGACGGCTACACGATCAGCTTCGTCGATCATGCCAGCGTTACCGCCGGAAACGAACTGGTCGAGTACGATACCGACGCCAAGACGATCACCTTCTACGTCGACGAAGGGGCCACGACCGCGAACGATGTCATCGCCGCCCTCGCTGCCGACTCCGAAGCGAGCGCCGACTTCACCGCCACGGCGATCAGCAGTGGCACGGGCCTCGTCAGCACGACCGATGGCGCCTACACCAGCGGCGGTGCCGAATACGACGCCCGCACCGAAGCGACGCTCGGCGATCTGCTGGAGACGATCAACACCCTGGGGCATGGCCGCCTCAAAGCCGAACTGCGGCCTGATGGCGATGGCATCCAGCTGACCGATCTGACCGAAGATCGCGGCGGCACGTTCGCCGTTACCAGCACCTTCGATTCGCCGGCGCTCGAAGCACTAGGGCTGACCGGCACGCCCGCCGGTGGCGTGCTGACGGGCGAACGCATGCTGGCCGGGCTGAAAACGTCGCTCGTCAGTAGCCTCAACGGCGGTCAAGGATTGGAACTCGGCGCGCTCGAACTGACCGACCGCAGCGGCGCGACCGTGAGCGTCGATCTCTCGGCCGCCAAAACGGTCGAAACGCTGATCGACACGATCAACACCGCCGCCGCAGGCGCGGGCGTCGCGATCACGGCCGCAGTCAATTCCGCACGCACCGGGCTGGTGCTCTCCGATAGCTCCGGCGCGACGGCCGGCCCGCTCATTGTCGCCAGCGGTGATGCGACGGAAACGGCCGAGCAACTGGGCCTTGCCACCAATGCAAACGTCACCAGTATCGAGAGCGGTAGCCTGCGGCGACAAACCGTGACGAGCAACACGCTGCTGGCTTCGCTCAATGGCGGTTCGGGCATCTATCAAGGCCAGTTTCGCATCACCAACGCCGCCGGCGCGGGCACGACGATCGCGATCAATAGCAGTATCCAGACCGTGGGCGATCTGGTCAAAGACATCAACACCCGCGCCACGAACATCGAAGCCCGCATCAACGAAGCCGGTGATGGGATTGTGCTGATCGACAAGTCCTCGGGCGACGGCAAACTCACGGTGAGCGAAATTTCCGGCGGCCGCGCTGCCGCCGATCTGCACCTGCTCGGCACGGCTACCGAAAAGGAGGTCGATGGCACGACGCGGCAGGTCATCGAAGGGGGCAACCGTTTTGACGTCACGCTCGACGAGGATGATACGCTCGACGATCTGATAACCAAAATCAACGGCTCGGGCGCGGGACTGACGGCACTGAAGCTCGGAGATGGGAGCGTCGGCAATCCCTACCGGCTCTCGCTCTTTGGCAGCCGCGCGGGCGAGCAGGCGAATCTGCTGTTCGACACCTCGGGCGTTGAGTTCTCATTCGACAATACGGTCGAGGCGCGTGACGCGCTGCTCCTGTTTGGTTCGGTCGCCCATGCGGGAAGCGGAGTGCTGCTTTCCTCCAAAACCAACACCTTCGGCAACGTGCTGCCCGGCGTGGAGATTCAGGTACACGGCGCGTCGGCCGATCCGGTGGTGCTCGAAGTCAAAGCGACCGATGAAAAGTTCGTGGCCGCGGCGAACGATTTCGTCACCGCCTTCAACGAAGTCACCAAAAAGCTCGACGAGCTGACGTTCTTCAACCCCGACGACAACACGATCGGGATCCTGCACGGCTCGAACGAGACGCTGCGGGTTGAAACGGAGTTGGCTAATCTGCTCACCGGCCGATTCTTCGGGACCGGCAGCCTGCAAAGCCTTGATGCGCTCGGCATCAGCATGAACGATGCCGGCAAACTGGCGCTCGACGAAAGCAAGCTCAAGGCCGCCTTTGCCGCCGACCCGGAGGCCACTGCCGAACTGTTCACCAAGGAAGAATTCGGCGTAGCGGCGAAGCTCGACAAGCTGCTCGACCAACTCGCGGGCGAGAACAACTCCCTGCTCGTCAGCCGGTCCACCACGTTGGGAACGCGCATCGAAGCGAACAACGAGCGGATCGAGTTTCTCAACGAGCGGCTCGAACGCCAGCGCGAAAAGCTGTTGCTCGACTTTTACCGCATGGAACTCGCCGTCGCCAAACTGCAAGACAACATGACGGCGCTCAACTCGATCCAAGTCCTAGCCCCGATGGCCTCGGCAGCGCAGTAGTGTGAAGGCGGAAGGCGCAGGGTGGCGGGGGCGCACCGCGAGAGCGGAAGCCCCCGAGATGCGCGAAAGCGGAAAGCCGAGGGCGAAAGTCTTTTGCGTCGCCCATAGTCCGCAGCTTGCAGCCTATCGCTTACAGCCCACAGCCCTTCGCCCCCCGATCCCCAACCCGGTCCCCAATCCCTAACCCCCGAGGCATGCTTCATCCATGCAAACTTCAGCCCGCGATGCTTATTTGGCGACTCAGGTCACGACGGCCACGCCGCAAAAGCTGCATTTGATGCTCGTCGAAGGAGCGATTCGCTTCCTGTTGCAGACCGAGCATCACTGGAGCCGAGCGGAGGAGGAAGAAGCGTGTGAGGCGCTACTTCGCAGCCAGGAGATTGTCGGCGAGATGCTGGCAAGCGTCAGCAGCAGCAGCGAACCGCTTGCACGGCGGCTGGCGGCGGTTTACCTGTTTCTGATGCGCACGCTCTCGGAGGTCCAGTTGCAGCACAGCGAGACAAAACTGCGCGAGGTGCTGCGCGTGCTTGAGATCGAGCGGGAGACGTGGGCACAAGTTTGCGCGAAGTTTGGTGCGCAAGTGGACGCGGCGGCCGAAACGAAGCCGGCCATCGCGCCGCCGCACGCGATCGCCCCGCCGATCGAGACCAGTTCGGACTTTTCCAGCGGCGGCATTTCGTTTCAGGCGTAAGTCGTGCTAGGCGGTCGCTCACAGGTAATCTACGACCGCGCCCTATCGCCCACG
>CAYZVT010000023.1:5842-21600 GCA_964481585.1 uncultured Pirellulales bacterium | reverse complement strand
AACCCACCTATCTCGGCGGGCTGGGCTTTAGCCTAAAGTGGAACATGGGCTGGATGAACGACACCTTGCGGTACATGAGCCACGACCCGATCCACCGCAAATATCACCACGACGAGCTGACGTTCTCGCTGATCTATGCCTTTACGGAAAACTTTTGCTTGCCGCTCTCGCACGACGAAGTCGTACACGGCAAGGGCGCGCTCTTGGATCAGATGCCCGGCGATCTCTGGCAGCGGTTTGCCAACCTGCGGATTCTCTATACCTATATGTGGACGCACCCGGGCAAGAAGCTGCTCTTTATGGGGAGCGATTTTGGGCAGTGGCGCGAGTGGAACTGCGATAGCGACTTGCAGTGGGATCTGCTCCAGTGGGAAACCCACCAGGGCGTGCAGCAACTCGTCTCGGACCTCAACCGCGTCTACACCAGCGAGCCGGCGCTACACGAAATTGACTTCGACCCGGCCGGCTTTGAGTGGGTCGATTGCCACAATTACCAGGACTCGGTCCTGGTTTACCTGCGCCGGGCGAAGCAGCAGGCCGACTACTTGATGACGGCGCTCAACTTCACGCCCGTGCCGCGCGGCGGCTACCGGCTTGGCGTGCCGGAGCTGTGCTGCTACGACGAGATTCTCAACAGCGATTCGGCCTTTTACGGCGGCAGCAATGTCGGCAACGGCCCGGGCCTCAAGGCCGAGGAGTTTCCCGCCCACGGCCGCCCGTACTCGGTCCAACTCACGCTCCCGCCGCTCGGCGGCCTAATCCTCAAACCCCGCCGCGACTGAGACTGCCAGGGGGAGACTGCCTGGGTGGCGGGGGCGCACCGCGAGAGCGGAAGCCCCCGCCAACCTTCGAAGTGGCGCCCAGCGGCGTTATTGGTTGCCGGAGGTATCCGGCGGACGGTGCCACTCGACCTCGGCGCGCTTGACGAGTTCTTCGTTCAGCGCCAGGATCACTTGCTGGCGATTCTGCATCAGCGCCATCTGCTGCCAGGGGCCTGGCTCGCTCAAGAAGCGCTCCCGCAGCGCTTCACGCGTGGCGGCATGGCTGGCGAGACGAATGACGTAGGCGATCGTCTCCGGCTGGTTCATGGCGACGCCGACTTCGCCCTCGTCGAGCGCGAAGACCTGCTCCATAAAATCGGGGCCGGCGTTTTCGACCCCCTCGACCTCACTCAGTCGCGCCTGGGGCTGACCGCCCATCTGTTGCGGCACCGCGCCGAGCGTGAGCCAGCTAAATGGACCGACGCGCTTCACCTCGCGCTGCGGAAAAACCTCCGCCAGCGGCTTGTCGGCCTGCTCGGCTTGTTGGGCAAGCTGCTTGGCCTGTTCCTGAGCCAACTCGCGAGCGCGGACGAGCTTCCACGCGCGGACGACTTCCTCGCGGATTTCCTCTAGCGCAGGGATACGATCTTCCTGCTCGCTCGTCTTCCAGATCAGATAGCCGCTGCCGTCGTCGCCGATCGCCACCGTGGGACGATACTCGCCGATCTGCGCGAGGAAGGCGTAGGAGGCAAACGGCTGGCCGATCGAAGCGACCGTCGCCTGACCGAGCGGCGTATCTTGCAGTTCAAAGAAATCGACCTCCTTCGTCTGCCCATACTCCAGCCCGGCCTGCTGGGCCATCTGCTTGAGTTTCGCGTCGGGCGGAGCCGGCTTCGGCTGGGCGGTGCCCTCGGCTTCGTTTTCCGCTTGGGCCAGTTCCCAACCGATCAGCTCGCGGGCATACGTGTTCAGCTCGCTGCCCAACGGTTGAAGCACCTGCTGGACCTGTTCCGCCGCGCGCTGCCGCGCAAGCTCGCGCCGGATGTCGCCGGCCACTTCTTCGAGCGGGTAATACTGCACCTCGTCCGCCGCCGGCTGCGCAGGCGATTCTGATGTCGTAGCCGGCGTCGCCGGTGCGGTCTCGCCCGTCGCTGGCGCGGCTTCGGCTGCCGGTTGCGCCGCAGTCTGAGCCTGTTCCGCTTGCGGCTGCTCAGCCTGCGGAGCTTCGGTTTGTGCCGGCTCAGCCTGAGCCGGCTCGGGCTGTGCCGGAGCGGTTCCCTCGGCTTGCAGCAGAGCCACAAACTGCGGCTGCTCAACGACCAGCGTCTGCGAGTTCTCGTCCGCCGCCGGAGCCTGCGGCGCGGGAGTCGTGTCTGTCTCCTCAGCCGGCGGCGCTGTGGGACTCTGGCTCTGCGGTTCGGCAGCAGGTTGCTCCGGTGCCGTCTCCGTCGCGGGAGCCTCGTCCGTCGGCGCGGCCGGAACCTCGGGAAGCGCAGGTGTCGCGGAAGCGGCCGGGGCAGTCTCAGTCGGCGGCGCTTCCGGCGCGGGCGTTTCGGCGGCCGGCTCGTCTTCGCCGAGTAACTGCGGCCGCACGAACTGGCGCTTGTTGTCCTCGTAATACTGCGCGACTTCTTCCTGTGGAATCTCGGCCGCAATCCGCTCGACCATCTGCTCAAAATCCGCCTTCACGTAGCCAAACGCGGCCTGCGGCGGCTGGCGAAAGCCCGGTTCCGGCGAATTGGGCAGGGCGTATTGCTCGCGGTGCGCGGCGTAAAACGTTTGAAGCTCGGCGTCGCTCGGCTCGGACACTTGGTCGACGAACTGCGCGACCTCCACCGGCAACACCTCGGCGGTGACGCGATCATTCAGCCGAGTAAAGTACTCCCAGCTTTGGGCCGGCGTGACGGCCACCGCCGTCTCGTACGTTTCCTGCAACTCGGCGGCGAGCAGCGCTTCGCGCAGCGCATCAAAAATAAAATCCATGTTCACTTCGCGCTGGCCGACACGGGCGCCTCGCACAATATCGCGCAGCTGATCGGCCGAGACGGCGCTGCCGGTCAATTGCTTCAAGTAGCGATTGATCGCCGTGTCATTCACCCGAAAACCCAGTTCCTCGGCACGCCGCGCCAGCAGCATTTGGCGAACGACCATTTCTTCGGTCACTTGCGCGTTCTGGCGAAGGAGCGGAAACGCCGTGGGGCGGCCGCCGGCGCTGCCGCCGAGCATGTAGGCTTGCCACAAGAACTCGTTCAAAATCCGCCGCGTCTGCAACATCCGCTGCAGGTCGGACTCATGAAGTGTCTGGTAGCTGGTGGAAACGACTTCGCGATCTTCTGGTCCGCCACCGCCACCGCCGAGCGCCCCGATCAGGGGGTCGAGGAACACGAAGGCGATCATCGCCAAGATGCCCAAGACAGCGATCATGATCTTCTGGTGCTTGCGGAAAATGCGAAACGGACTGGCCATAGTGAATCGTTCCCTGACGTGCATCGCGGCGAGTGAGAGGGGGGCCGCCTTACCCTTGACAGCCGAGCCGTTCCCCTATTATTGATGGAAAGCACCATCGCGGACAGTGTCCGTCGAGCCGCTGATTGTAGGGCGGATTGACGTAAAGGCAATCCCAAAAAGGAGTGTGGCATTGCCGCTGGTGGCCGCGCGGGAGCCGCGGACTCGCTTCGTCGCCTCGGTCCCGGAACGGCGTTTGCTTCTCGGCTGTCGCGTGACGGCCGGCTGAGCGTGCCGCTGTCGCCCTAGCCATTTAGCGCGATTGGCCGGATCGTGCGGCTCCGGCGGGAGCGGTTCACGAATCGCCCGGTCGATCGCGGATAGTTAATCGTTAACGGCACCTATTCCCTCTCCCCAGGCAGCCCCAGGAAGTCATGGCCAAAAAGAAAGCAGCTGCAAACGGGGGTAAATCCCTGGTCATCGTCGAATCGCCCGCCAAGGCCCGCACGATCGGCAAGTTTCTCGGCCGCGATTTCGTGGTCGAAGCGAGCATCGGCCACGTCCGCGATTTGCCCCAGGGAGCCAAGCAGGTTCCGGCTCAGTACAAGGGCGAGAACTGGGCCCATCTGGGCGTGAACGTCGACGACGATTTTGACCCGATCTACGTCGTCTCGCCAGGCAAAACCAAACAGGTTAATAAGCTCAAACAGCTTCTAAAAGAATCGTCCGAACTTTATCTGGCGACGGACGAAGACCGCGAAGGAGAAGCGATCTCCTGGCATCTGGTCGAGTTGCTCAAGCCCAAGGTGCCGGTGCACCGGCTGGTCTTCCACGAAATCACCCGCGAAGCGATTGAAGAAGCGCTCGAACACCCGCGCTCGATCGACGATGGGCTGGTTCGCGCACAGGAAACGCGGCGGATTCTCGACCGGCTGTATGGCTACGAAGTCTCGCCGCTGTTGTGGCGCAAGGTGCGGCCGAAGCTGTCGGCCGGTCGGGTGCAAAGTGTCGCGGTCCGGCTGATCGTCGAACGCGAGCGTGCCCGCATGGCCTTCAAGGAGGCGACCTACTGGGATCTCTTGGCCACGTTCGCCAAGCAGACCAGCGAGAATTTCCAGGCGACACTCATCACCGTCGATGGCCGCCGCATCCCCAGCGGCAAGGATTTTGACCCCAACACCGGCAAGCTGAAAGACGACCGGCTCGCGCTCTTGAATGAGCAGCAAGCCCGCGAGTTGCTCCAGCGCATCCGCACGGGCGAGTTCCGCGTCAAGTCGGTCGACGATAAGCCCTACACGACCCGTCCGTATCCGCCCTTTACGACCAGCACGCTGCAACAAGAAGCCAACCGCAAGCTCGGCTTCACCGCGCGGCGGACGATGCAAGTGGCGCAGAGCTTGTACGAGAACGGGCATATCACGTACATGCGTACCGACTCGACGAATCTGGCGCAGGTCGCAGTCGACGCGGCCCGCGATCTGGTGCGTTCGGAGTACGGCGAAAAATATCTGCCCGAGCAGCCGCGCATCTACCGTTCGAAGGTGAAGAACGCGCAGGAAGCCCACGAAGCGATCCGCCCGGCCGGCCATCCGTTTGGATTGCCCGAAAAGCTGCGCGGGCAGCTCAGCGGCGACGAATTCAAGCTGTTTGACATGATCTGGAAGCGCACGATTGCCAGCCAGATGGCCGACGCGCGCGGGCGGCGGATTTTGATTACCGTCGAAGGCGAAGGCTGCGAGTTCCAGGTCGGCGGCAAGACGATCGACTTTGCCGGCTATCTGCGGGCCTACGTCGAAGGCTCGGACGATCCGAACGCGGATCTGGCCGACCAGGAGACGGTCCTGCCCGATGTGGCGGTCGGCGAGCCGCTCCGCTGCACGGACATGGAAGCCAAAAGCCACACGACTCAGCCCCCCAGCCGCTATAGCGAAGCGGCGCTGACGCGGGCGCTGGAAGAAATGGGCATTGGCCGGCCGAGCACCTACGCCTCGATCATTGATACGATTTTGGCGCGGAACTACGTCTTCAAGAAAGGCACTGCGCTGGTGCCGACCTGGACGGCCTTCTCGGTCGTCAAGCTGATGGAGACGCATCTGACCGACTTGGTCGATTACCAGTTCACCGCGCAGCTTGAAGATGAGCTTGATGCGATCAGCCGTGGCGAGGCCGCGCATGTCGATTACCTGCGGAAGTTCTACTTCGGCAACGGCCATCCGGGGCTGAAAAAACAACTGGAACACAAGGTCGAGGAGATCGACGCCCGCAATATCAGCCGCATCTTCATCGGCCAGCCCGAAGGGGGCGAGGAAGTTTTTGTTCGTGTCGGCCGCTACGCCCCCTTCATCGAACAGGGCGAACGCCGCGCGCCGATGCGCGAAGACATGCCGCCGGACGAGCTAACGCTGGACGAGGCGTTAAAACTCTTGGACCAAGCAGCGCAGGGCGAAGAACCGCTCGGCATCTGTCCTGAAACCAACAAGCCCGTCTACCTCAAAGTCGGCCGCTTCGGCCCCTATGTACAGCGGGGCAATCCCGACGACGAGGAGAAGCCGCAAAACGCCTCGCTCCTCAAAGGCATGACGCCCGAGAGCGTGGATCTGGAAACGGCGCTGAAACTCTTGTCGCTGCCGCGCGAGTTGGGCGTCGATCCGAAGTCGGGCGAGAAGGTGATGGCCTACAACGGCCGCTTTGGACCGTATGTGAAAGCCGGCAGCGAAACCCGCAGCCTGCCGGCCGGCATCTCGCCGCTGGAGGTGACGCTCGACGAGGCGCTGCAACTGCTAGCGCAGCCCAAGCAAGGCGGCCGTGGCCGCGCGGCGGCGAAGAAAGAGCCGCTGAAAGTATTTGACAAATCGCCTGTCACCGGCGAGCCGGTTCAGTTGCTCGACGGCCGCTATGGTCCCTACGTCACCGACGGCGAGACGAACGCCTCGCTCCCCAAGGCCACGCCGGTCGAAGAATTGACGTTCCAGCAGGCGCTCGACCTGCTCGCCGAGCGCGCCGCGCAAGGCGGCAGCAAGAAGTCGAAGAAAAAGTCCCCCGCCAAAAAGAAAACGGCGGCCAAGAAAAAGTCCGCCACGAAGCGCAAGACGAAGACCAGCAAGTAGCGGCGCTTCAGCAGCGGCGGGGTGGCGATAGCCGCGAAGGGGCTTCCGCGCCACGTGCCCTACACGATCTCGTCCCCATCTTCGCCCACGGCCAGGGCGTAGGCGGTGGCGTGGCTGCGGCAATGCGAGATGCTGATGTGCATCTCGCGGATGCCGAGTTGCTGCACCACGTCGCGCGCCCCGCCCCGCAGGGCGACCGTGGGCCGGCCGCTGCCGTCGTTGCGGATTTCCACGTCGCGCCAACTGATGCCCCGCCGCCAGCCGGTCCCCAGCGCCTTGAGGACCGCTTCTTTGGCCGCCCAACGGCCGGCGTAGTGCTGCGTCGCGGCTTTGCGCGACGAGCAGTAGCCGATCTCAAAATCGGTGTAGACGCGATTGATGAACAGCTCGCCATGCCGCTCGATCATCTGCGCGATCCGCAGGCACTCCACGATGTCCGTCCCGATGCCGATGATCTTCATGATGTTGCGTAGGGAGTGATTGGGGAGCGGTCGGCCGTTAGGGATCAGCTATTAGCTATCAGCCGTCAGTTGCCAGCAATACGCCCTCCGTCCTTCCCGCGCAGGCGGGAATCCAGACGGTGGACTCTGCACTCTGTCCTTCCCGCCTGCGCGGGAAGGACCTATTTTGCTGACCGCTGATAGCCGATAGCTAACAGCTAATAGCTAACATCGGTCTGCTCGGGCGGGAGCCAGCCGGTTGCGGTGGACTGAGCGCCATCGCTACGGGTCCATGATACCGTCAGTTGCGCCGGGCCGCACCCGCTCTGGCAGGCGAGCACTCGAAATTGTCCCGGCCCTGCGTCGCGCGGCAGATCGAGCCGGCACGCCTCGGCCAGCCGCCCGACGTTATCGAGCTTCCCGCGCCGCGTGACGCGATACCAACTGTGGCACGCGCTACAGTAGGGCAGGGCGGTGGCCCGGCCCGTCACGACCACAGCGGCTAGCGCGATGAGCACCGCGTCCAGGCCCCAAATCCAAAGCCGGCCCCGCTCCGCCGAAGCTCGCAAATACTCGGCAACAGTCGGCGGACGAAACTCCTCGTTTGCCGCGCGGGCCAGCGCGAGCTTGGGGTTAGCTTGAACCGCGCGCTCCATCCCCTGAAGATGTCGCCTATAGGAAAAGCCGTGCTCGCCCCCGACCGTCAGCAGAGCGAGTCCGAGCGTGCCCAGAAGTGCCGCGCGGCGGTGGCCGAACTCGATCCACCGCGCAAAGGCCGCCAGTCCGCCTCCGAGCAATATGCCGATCAGTAGCGAGAGCAAGCCCACGGGCGCGAAGCCCCCGCTTTGCAGTCCGACCGATGCCCAGGCCAGCGCGAGCGCCCACAAAGTTCCGCAGGCGAACCAACCGAGAAAGCGGATCGGCAGAAACGAAGCGGGGCGGGGGACTGCGTCTGTCACATGCGTCTCCGCAGCCGCATTACCACTTGATGCCGGAGGCCTTCTGAGCACGCAGCAGCACGTCGCCCGCCTTCTTGCGCGCGCGGCTTGCGCCGTCGGCCAAAATCTCGCGGACCCGCTCCGGCTGCGCGGCCAGTTCCGCGCGCCGCGCGCGGGCCTCGGCGAAGTAGCGCTCGGCCGCGTCGGCTAGCGCCTTTTTGACTTCGCCGTAACCGAAACCGCCACGGCGGTAGAGCGCCGCCATCGCTTCGCGCTCGCTGTCGATTGCCACGAGCGAGTAAAGCTGAAAGAGCGTGTCCGCTTGCGGCTCTTTCGGTTCTTCCATCGGCCGCGAGTCGGTCGGGATGCGCATGATCTTTTTGCGCTGCGCCTTCGGCTCCTCGAATACTTCGATCGTGTTGTTGTAGCTCTTGGACATTTTTTCGCCGTCGAGGCCCGGCACCTTGGCCGACTGTTCGAGCACCTTGGCCTTGGGCAACACAAAGACCTCCCCGTACAGATGATTAAAACTGCCGGCCAAGTCGCGGCAGACTTCGATGTGCTGAATCTGATCCTCGCCGACCGGCACGATGTCGGCATCGTAGGCGAGAATATCGGCCGCCATCAGCACCGGATAGGTAAACAGCCCCGCATCGGCCGGCAGCCCCTTCGCTTTCTTGTCCTTGTAGGCATGGCAGCGTTCAAGCAGCCCCATCGGCGTCACGGTCATCAGCAGCCAGCACAGCTGCGAAACCTCGGGCACGTCCGACTGCGAAAACAGAATCGCCTGCTCGGGATCAAGCCCCAGCGCCAACAGATCAATCGCCGAGTCGAGCGTTAGTTGCGCAAGCTGCTCCGAATCGCGTACGGTCGTCAGCGCGTGCAGATTGGCGATGAAGTAATACGACTCGCCAGCGCTTTGCAGGTCGATGTACTGCTGAATCGCGCCGAAGTAGTTACCCCAGTGAAACCGGCCGGTCGGTTGAATGCCGCTGAGAACACGCATGGAAGGTCAAAGAGCTAAAGACAGAGGGTACTGGTTATGAGAGGCGTTAGGCACGCTGCCGCGTAGCGGCTGGCCGTGGTGGGCCGCTGCACGGTTGCGTTAGGTCTTGGGGTGGGGAAACTGGCTCGCCGGTTGGTCCTTGCTGGGCGGAGCGGCGGCGAGCGTGCCAACAACTTCGTGGATGCTCGTCGCGCCCAGTTCGGCCAAGGCCCCTGGCAGCGCGTCGAGAATTTTCGTGGAGACCGTCGGGTTGTAAAAGTTCACCGTCCCCAATTGTACGGCGCTAGCGCCGGCAACAATAAATTCCATCACGTCGTCGAGCGTGGCAATGCCGCCGATGCCGACGATCGGGATCTGCACCGCTCGCGCGGCTTGAAACACTGCACGCAGGGCGATGGGCTTGATCGCCGGGCCGCTCAGGCCGCCGACGACGTTGCCCAACAGCGGCCGTCTCCGCCGCCAATCGACCGCCATCCCCAGGCAGGTGTTGATGAGCGAGAGCGCGTCGGCGCCGCCGGCCTCGGCCGCACGGGCCATCGTGGCGATGCTGGTGACGTTGGGCGTGAGCTTCGCTAGGATCGGGTGCGCACAGGCGGCGCGGCAACCGGCCACGACCGCTTCGCATAGGGCCGGATCAGTGCCGAAATCAACCCCGCCGCTGACGTTGGGGCAGGAGATATTCAGCTCCAGCGCGGCAACGCCTTCTCGCCCATCGAGTCGCTCGGCCATCGCCACGAACTCATCGCGGGTGCGGCCGGCGATGCTGACGAGGATCGCGGTGCCCAGCCCAGCGAGGTAGGGCAGGTGATGGGCGATGAAGGCCTCCAGGCCGTCGTTGTCCAGCCCGATCGAGTTGAGCATTCCGGCGGGCGTCTCGATCGTGCGCCAAGGCGGGTTGCCGACGCGGGGCTGCTGGGTGATCGTTTTGGGAACGATGCCGCCGAGCCGGTGGAGCTTGACCAACTGCTCCATCTCCCGGCCGTAGCCAAACGTGCCGGAGGCGACCAGGATCGGGTTTGCCAGGTGCAGGCGTCCGAGCCGGACTTCAAGATCGATCGGCGGCGCAGTCACGTCGTATCAGAGTACCGAGAGAAGGCGTGCGTGGGAGGCCGATGGCGGGGCACCGGCCGAAACTGCCAATGTAGCGGCCCTGGGGCCATTTTGGCAACGCACGCTCCGCCGTAGGCGTGTGAGCATCCTTGCCGCGAAGGCGGGAACCTCAAACACGTCCTTCCCGCGCAGGCGGGAAAGGACAGAGGACCATTTTCACGAAATGATGGCAACAGACCGGCGAACCGGCCTGGCGGCCTCGGGCGATAAGGGCGACCAGAGGGCGCTACAAGTAACCGCAATTCGCTCTAAATGATGCCGCCGTGGATGCGGTCGGGCCGCAGAGTACTCGGTTGGTCAAGGAACCAGATCCGCTCCCACTCATTGAGCAAGGCGCGGAGGTTCTCCGAGGTGTAGATCAACTGCTGGGTCCGTCGCGCCGGATCGGCGGAGTACGCGGGGATAAAACAGCCCACGGTGCTGCTGAGCGAAAGACCGACAAGGCCGGCCAAAAGCAGTCGGCGCATTGGTGCAACTCCTCCCTGAGAAACATGTTGCGCCGCAGGTGTGCGGAGCGAACTAAGTGCCGCTGCCGGCGGGGGCCACACCGATCCTTCGGCGAGCCGGTCCCGACGGTAAGTATATGTGATGTATACGGATGTTGTTTGGACTGAGCATCGCCAACCGACGCGGCGGGGGGCTTGGAGGCCGCAGCTATCAGGCTCTAGCCGGCACCCCCTTGTGTTGAGTTGTAACCTGTGGAGGAGCTTAATGTTTCGTTGATCGATCCGCTGCGAGCTTGGCCGTCGCTGGCGGCTGCTTGCAAAGCGGCGTTGCGCTCGGCTTGGGCGGCGGCTGCGGCGCGTCGTTCCAATTCGCGGACGCGCTCTTCCATTTCTTTGCCGGGCTTGAACGTGACGACAAACTTTTCTGGCACATCGACCTTGGCACCGGTGCGCGGGTTGCGCGCCCGACGGGCCGCCCGCTTCTTCACTTCGAACACGCCGAAGTTCCGCAACTCGATGCGACCATCGTCCACGAGCGTCTCGACAATGGCGTCGAACGTCTTCTGGACGATCTCCTTGGTCTTGAGTTGCGTAAGCCCAATCTCTTCGGAAATCGTCTTTACGATCTCTTTCTTGGTCACGACGCGTTTCTCCTGTGAGAAAGAGAGGCCGTGAAGGCCCAACCAGGCGGTGCAAAGGACGCCCCACACATGTTCCAAGTGTAAATGGCGTAAGTATTAGTGTCAAGCACAACCCGGCTCGCCGGCAGCGTGCGCCGGGCCGCGTTGGCGACGGGCCGAGGTGCGTCGCCGTCTCGGGAGACTGCTGCTAAGTCCAAATTATCAAAGAACTTACCGAAAAGTTTCCGTCTGTCGTCCCTAACCCTCTGGGGCGCAACAACTAACGGAAATCCGCCCGGCGAGCTTTCGCCCGGCTCAGGTGCGGTAGAAGAACCATCGGCCAGAAGAATCGGCAGAGTTTAACCAATCCGAAAAACCGGAGCCGGCGAAGGCTTGGAGCCGCGCAAGCTAGAGCAGCTCGTCCCTGCACCTGTAGCGGCCGCTGGTGGCCCGGTTTCGCCTGCGGCCGCACAGGCCCGATAGCCGCTCTGGCGCTACCGCCTGCGCGAGCACTGCTCTCGGCTTCCCGCCGGCGCGGGAAGGGACATGCTCCGGGGCGCTACCGTTCGGAACGCCATGTGCGCTTCTAGATCCGCATCACGTCGGCTTGCTTCTGAATCTCGTCGATCGTGTAGAGCCGGCCCCGGCCGCTGCCGGGGCAGACTTCGCACGTCTCAGCCCAGGTCTCGGGCGATTTGAGATTCGAGGGCCAAAACGGCCAGGTGCGGCACTGCCGCGGCCGGGCGTTGTAGACGGTGCATTTGCGCGCTTCGCTGTCGAAGAAGACGCAGTCGCCGTTGGGGAACTCGACCAAGCTCTTGCGCACGCCCACCTTGCGCACGTACTTGCGCTCGAACGTGTCGGCATCAAGCCCGATGGTGCTGGCGAGCTGCGCGATCTCGTCGTTCGTCACCCAGACGTAGCCGGGCGCTCCGGTGCAACAGTCCCCGCATTGCGTGCAGCGAAAACGAAGCCCGTCCTGATACCACGGTTTCTGGCTCACGACTTCCTCTCGTGATGGGTGGTGGGCGAAGCGGTAGCCGCTTTAGGCGCTCGCGGGGACTGGTTTCCCCGGATCGCGCTCCAGGGCGCGGATCAGATCCTCGCGATGCCAGAGGGCAAGCTGTCGCATCGGGTGGCCCTTGATCCAGTCGTCCATGTAGAAACGTGCGGGCGGGAAGTTGAAGGGAGCAAGCTCAAGATTGAGCAGGCGGAACAGTCCCGTGGGAATGTCCATGTTTTTTTTGCATTCCGGGTGGACCGTGGTGAGCAGGTAGGGAATGTTGCTCCTGAGGAAATTGTCGACCGCCTTGAACACGTCCTCATCGGACAAGTGGAACAGACAGGCGCGGCAGAGCCAAAGATCGACGTCGGGGAGCGAGTCCTGAGTAATGTCGACAAAGCGGAACGAGGTGTTGGCGCTACCGTACAGCTCGTTATTGCGTGCCACCAGCGGACGCACAATGTCGCCGCCGATGTACTGCACGCCCTTGGGCAGTTCGATGTGACGGAACCAGTTGAAGTCGCCACAGGGGGCGTCGAGCATCGTCTTCACTCCCAACCGCTCGATCAGCAGTGGAATCTCCTTGCGGATATTCGCCGTGTATTCGAACGTTGAGCCTGAACCGGAGACGGTTTCGTCGCCGCCGCCCTTCCAGATTCGCTTGTGGTAGAAGTGCGTGAAGATCGATTCGGCGCTGCCGTGCGGACGCAGCAGTAGCCAAGTCCGCATCGCCCGCCAGGCTTTGAGCAATACCCATGAACCGGGAATTTTTTCCAAAAGCTGCAGCAGGCGAGCTCTCATTGGTCGACCCTTTTTCCAAGTAGTTGTCGTCAAAAATGTATTTCAAGAAGGCAGCAGGTGAAACAGCGGCGGAGGTCCATTGCCGATCCCGGTGCCATTATATTTGGGCCTCTAGGGCACCGCAAATTGTTTCATGGCGGGCCGGAAATGCTTTCCGTGGCGCTCAATGCCCAGAGCCGGAGGAGTCGGCGGCCAGTGGCAAGCAGGAGGTGTTCGCCGAGGTTGCCGCTCGTCTTGCTCAGCGCGCCTCGACGCTTAGCGCTAGCTCGCGGATTGCCGCGCAGGCCGTTTCGACCTCGGCGGCCGTGGTGAAGGGGCTGAGGCTCAGCCGCACGGTGCCACCGCTGCTGGCAGTACCAAGCGCCTGATGAGTGCCGGGCGCGCAGTGCAAGCCGGCGCGAAGCTGAATCCCATGCGCGGCGTCGAGCACGGCGGCGACTTCCTGGGGGTCAAAACCCTCGATTTGCAGACTCACCACGCCCACGGCGGCGGCGGTCGGAGGGCCAAACACCCGCACGCCGGGCACCGCACCGAGCATCTGGTGCATCACTTCAAGCAGGCGTAGCTCGTGCTGCCGGATTGCGGCAAGCCCCCGCTGCTGGAGAAAGGCGACGCCAGCGCCAAGACCGAGGATACCCGGCACGTTGAGATTGCCCGCCTCGTACTTATCGGGCAGCGTGCTCGGCTGGCGATCGTCTTCGCTGCGGGTGCCAGTGCCGCCTTGCCGCGTGCTCTCAAGCTGCTTCTCCACCCCTGGCCGCAGCGCGAGCAGGCCCGTGCCGAGCGGCCCGAGCAGTCCCTTGTGTCCCGGAGCGGCGATCAGATCGCAGCCTAGCTCGTCGAACGTGACCTCCACATGCCCGAGCGACTGGGCGGCATCGACCAGCAGCAGCGCCGGGTGCTCGCGAAGTTGCCGCCCGACCTGGGCGACCGGCTGCAGCGCACCGGTGACGTTCGAGGCGTGGATCATCGCCACCAACCGCGTCTCGGGCCGCAGGGCCGCGACGACCGATTCGGCCGCGACGACGCCCCGCGCATCGCAGGGCACATACGTTACCTCGACGCCGCGCGACTGCTGCAAGTGCCGCAGCGGCCGCAGCACCGAGTTGTGTTCGGCGGTGGTCGTGATGACCTGATCGCCGCGGCGCAGCAAGCCGTGCAGAGCGAGGTTCAGCGCGTCGGTTCCGTTGGCCGTAAAGACGATGTGACTCGGCTGGTCGAGTCCCACAAGATCGGCAAGCTGGCGGCGGACCTGGGCGACGGCCGATTGCACTTCGGTCGCTTCGCGGTAGACGCTGCGACCGGCCGGAGCGCCCAGCTCGCGCATCGCGCGCTCGACCGCCTGATAGACTGGTTCGGGCTTCGGCCAACTGGTGGCGGCGTTGTCGAGATAGATACGTGGGGGCATGAGATTCTTCGCGGCATTTCAGCCGCCGATTTGATACATCGCCCGTTCGGGCTTGATAAAGTCGGGCTGGTCAATGCCGTGCCCGGCCTTCTTGGCCGCGACCGACTCGCGCACCAGTGTGGCGATTTCCGCGTCGGACGCGCCGCCGCGCAGCAGCGCGCGGGCGTCCCATTCGATCGGGGAAAACAGGCAGTTGCGAATCTTTCCCTCGGCGGTGATTCGTAGCCGATTGCAGCTTCCGCAAAAGGGCTGGGAGACGGGACTGATAAACCCGATGCGGCCAACGCCGTCGGCAAATCGGTAATCCACCGCCGGCTGGCTCGGATCGTCACGCTCGACGGGCAGGAGCGGTCCGAAGGCGGTTTCAAGCTGGCGGCGGATCGTCGCGCCGCTCAACACCTGCTCGGTCTGCCAGCGGTTCTCGGCATCGAGCGGCATGAACTCGATGAACCGCATTTCCAGCCCCTGCACGCGGGCAAACTGGCCGAGCGGGACAATTTCATCCTCCGAGATGCCGCGAATGGCGACGGCGTTGAGCCGGATTTTTTTGAAGCCCAGCCGCTGCGCCGCGAAGATGCCTTGGAGCACGCGATCGAGTCCCTCGCGGCGGGCGATGCGCTGAAAGGTTTCTTCGCGGAGGCCGTCGAGGCTGATGTTCAGCCGCTGGAGCCCGGCTTGTTTTAGCGCCGCGGCCTGCTCGCCTAAGAGGATGCCGTTGGTCGTCAGGGCAATGTCTTCGATGCCGGGTAGTGCCGCCAGGCGTGCGACCAGCTTGGGCAGTTCGGCGCGGACGAGCGGCTCGCCGCCGGTGAGCCGGAGCTTTTTGACGCCCAGACGGGCAACCACGGCGATGAAGCGTTCGATCTCTTCAAAGCTCAGTAGCTCGGCCCGCGGCCTAAAGCGGATGTTTTCATTCGGCATGCAGTAGAAGCAGCGAATGTTGCAGCGGTCGGTGACGCTGATCCGCAGATCGGTGTGAACCCGGCCGAAAGCGTCGATCAGTGGCGAATCGTCGAACATCGGTTCTTGCCCGCTCTCGCGCGGTTAGCCGGAGCTTTCCAGTCCTGGATGCACCCACTCGCTCGTGCCGTCGGCCCAGTGTTCCTGTTTCCAAATCGGCACGATTTCTTTGAGCCGGTCGATGAGCCAGCGCCCCGCCTCGAAGGCATCTTGCCGATGCGCGGTGCTCACGGCCACGGCCACGCTCGTCTCGCCCAGCCCGACCTGCCCCAAGCGGTGCACGATCGCACAGCCGACAATCGGCCAGCGGCGGCGGGCTTCGCTTTCTAGCTCCGCGAGCGTCTTTTCGGCCATCTCAGCGTAGCACTCGTAGTCCAGCGAAACGCTCTGCCGGCCCCCGGTAAACTCCCGCGTCGTGCCCAGAAAAAGCACCACCGCCCCCGCCTGCGTCGAGCCGACCTCGGCCAGCACCGCAGCGGCGTCGATCGGTTGGTGAGTGAGAGCGATCATGAGGATTGTGGATCGTGGATTGAGGGGCCAGGAGGCTGCGGGCTACGGGCTTCGAGCTACAGGCTACGGACAAGATCGCTTGCAGCCCATAGCTGGTAGCCTGCAGCTCTTTTTCCGCCCTCCGCCTTTCGCCTTCCAGGATACCGCGCGCCGGCAATTCTTTCATCCCGTGCGCTAGCCTCCGCTGACGGGCGGGATGCAGG
>CAYZVT010000023.1:0-5832 GCA_964481585.1 uncultured Pirellulales bacterium | reverse complement strand
ATTTCCGACTCCGGGCCAACTTCCGTGGCGTCGGTGGCGTATTGCGTATCGACGGCAAAGAGCACCTGCCGCGCTACCGGCTCCAGCGCCGGCACGGCCGCCAGAAGCGCCCGCCGCACGTCGGCGACGGTGGCCGGCTGCGGCAGTTCGAGCACGACTTGATCCTCTCCGGCAAGTTGCTTGGCGACGGCAAAGAGTTTCACCATGACGATCATGTGAGCACCAGATCTTCGCCAGGGGTGGTGAGCAGCGGCGCCAGCTCCGGCATTAAGCCGTAGGCGAGCGCGAGCACCTTGAGCGGGTGAATCGTGGGCTTGCTGGTGCCTTGCTCCATCTGCATTTTGCACGCGCTGCATTCGGTCGTGCCTGCCTGAAAGGGACCGCTTCGCAAGGTGGAAATCAATTCCCAGCCGGCGCGGAGGCTGTTGCGGTAGTTTTCGCGTTTGAGGCCATAGGTGCCGGCCATCCCGCTACAGCCGGCTTCGGTGGTGCTGATCGACAGCCCCGGCACGAGCCGCAACAGGTTCTCGCCCGGCGTGCCAATGCCGAGGGCTTTCAGGTGACAGGGCGTATGGTAGCCGAGCGACGCGCTGAGCGGCCTGAAGTCGAGTTGCAGCTTGCCTTGCCGGTGTAGGCCCCAGAGGAAGTGGCACGCTTCGGTCGCGTGGCTGGCCACGAGCCGGGCTTCGTCGTCGTCGAGCAACTGCGGGTACTCGTGCGTCAGGCAGAGCACGGCCGCCGGTTCGCTGGCGACGATATGATAGCCCTGCCGCACCGCCTCGGCCAACAGCGGCACATTATGCGCCGCGCGCTTCCGCGCGTGATCGACCGCCCCTTGCGCGATCATCGGCATGCCCGACGATTTTTGCTCGGGATGCACATACACCGCCACGCCGTTGTGTTCAAAAATCCGCACGAGCGCCTCGGAGAGCTGCGCGTCGTGATAGTTGGCGAACGTATCGACGAAGTAGAGTACCTTCAGGCCGCTGCGCCGCGTGGGCCGTGTCAGCCGCCGCCGGGCGGCGGTGCGGAGAAAGCTGCGCGCCGCCAGCGGCGGCAATTTGCGGCCTTGAGCGATGCCGAGCGTTTTTTCCAGAACCCAGCGGGCTTGCCGGTTGCGAATCGCCCAATTCGCTAGTCGCGGAAGGCGGCTGGCGACTTGACTCAGGCGGTCGATATGGACGAGCGACCATTCGCTCGGCCGCAGCCCGTTCGTGCGGACGTAAGCGGCTTTGGCCTCGACCATCAGTTTGGGAATATCGACGCTTGCGGGACATTCGAGCCGGCATTGATGACAGTGGACGCAGAGATCAGCGATCCGCTTGAACTCGTCCTGCTCGAACGTCTCCGGCGGCAGCGAACCGTTCAGGATGCCGCGCACCAGATTGGCTTTGGCGCGGGGCGAGCCTTCTTCGTGGGGGAGTGCATGAAAGATCGGACACATCCGCACGTCGCCGGCCTGCGTGCGGCACGCCCCGCAGCCGTTGCAGTGCCGCGCGGTGTAGGCCAGATCCTCGGGCTGCCAGGCCAGTTGCAGTTCGACCGTGGCGGGCGGAGCGCCGTTCGCCGAAGCCGCGCCCGCCGCCGCTTCGCCGTGGGAGTTGGATACGGCAATTGGCCGCAAGTCCCGTGTCATGGGCACGGCCTGCGCGGAGACGACCTTGCCGGGATTGAGGATGCCGCGCGGGTCGAAAATGTGTTTGATTTCTCGAAAAATTTCCGTCAGTCGGCCGTACTGCTTGTGCATGAACGGTGTGCGGCTCAGTCCGGCGGCGTGCTCGCCGCTGATCGTGCCGCCGAGCGCGATGACCTCGTCGTACAGATCGTGGGCGAGCCGCTCCATCTTGCGCACGTCGGCCGCTTCGCCCAGATCGAGGAACGGACGGATGTGCAGTTGCCCATGCCCAGCGTGCCCGAACAGCGAAGCGATGACCTGATGCCGCTTAAGGACGTTTTGCATCCGCACCAGAAACTCGGGCAAGATTTCCGGCGGAACCGCCACGTCTTCTACAAAGGGCAGCGGCCGCGACGTGCCGCGGAGCCGGTAGAGCGTGGGCACGAACTTGCGAGCCAACTGCCAGCCCAGTTCCACCTCGTCGGCGCTGATCGCCAAGTGGTGCCCGAACGCCAAACGCTTCTCGAAACGGACGCGCGCGACGAGTTGCCGGAGAAATTCATGGACCTCGCCGGGCGAGTCGCCCTGTTGCTCGACGAGCAGCACCGCCTCGGCTTCGGCGGGAATCATCAAATCGTAGCGGACGTCGCTCTCGCGGGCGAGCGTCAGATGGCGGCGGTCCATCAGATCGCACGCACTCGGGCCGAGCGGAGCAATCTCAATCGCCGCACGCGAAGCGCGTTCCAGGCTCTCAAACAGCAACAGGACCACGCCCCGGTGCGCGGGGAGCGGCTGCGTGGCGAGCGTGGCCTCGGTAATGAGCGCGAGCGTCCCTTCGCTGCCGCAGAGCAGTTTTGGCAGATCGAGGTAGCCGTCCTGCAACACGTCCCACACGGCGTAGCCCGCCCGATTGACGCGGCTTTTGGGGCGGCTTTGGTCGATTAGCTCCGCGTTGCGGGAGAGCAGGGCGGCAAGGCGGCTCACCAGTTCGCGCTTGCGGTCGGTGCCGCTCTCATCGCTCGGCGGCAAAACCGGCTCGCGGCCGACGTCCATCTGTTCGCCTGTCGGCAGCACGATCTGCAGGCTCTCGACGTGCTGCCGTGCTGACCCGTAGCGCAGCCAATGGCTGCCGGAGCCATTGACGGAGATGACGCTGCCGATGGTCGTTACATGGCTCATCGCCGGGTCGGGACCGAACTGGCGGCCGAACGTGGCAAGATGCTCGTTGAGCATCCGATGCACCACGCCCGGCTGAACCCGGACGCGGCTTTCGCCGGTTTCGACAATCCGCCGCATATGGCAGGAGAAGTCAAGCACCAGTCCCCGCCCGAGCGACTCGCCGGCAACGCCCGTGCCCGCGCCGCGCGGGTGGAGCGGAAGATTGTTTGCGCCCGCGTACTGCACGCAGGCGATCACGTCGTCGGCATTGCGCGGACGCACGACACCCAGGGGGCGAATCTCGTAGATGCTCGCGTCGCTGGCGTACATCTGCAAAAACAGATCGTCGCAGCGCACCTCGCCCGCCACCAGGCCGCGCAGGTCTTCTTGGAGCCGTTCACGTTCTGGGTCCATCGGAAGCGGGCGCCGCAAGGGCGAGCGGGGGGCGACGAAAGTTTAAGAAGTCCGGCCGGCTTTCGCGGCGCTGGCGAGCCGGGCGTCGAGTTGGCGGTAGCGCTCGTGCGTTTCCAGATCGAACGCCCCATGAAGCTCCATCCCCTCCACCTGGCGATACTCAGCGTGGCAGCGGTAGCACATCAGCGCATCGCCCACCAATGCGTACAGCACCACGTCGGCGAGCGCCGTGGCGAACAGGATGCCGAACGTCCAAAAGATGCTCGTGTAGGCCCAGGCGATCGAACTGCCGACGATGCCGATTGCCACTAGCGCCACGCCCAGCCGCTGCGGAAAATCTTTGCGCACGAATAGATCGACGCTCGGACAGACCAGACACCGCGCGAGCCGGCCCCCTTCACGCGCCCCGTCGGGAAGACGGATCGTGTGGCCGCAGTGCGTGCAGCGCAGCAGCGAATCGACAGGCTCAAGTTGCTGCCGCTGGGCTTGGTCGCATTGCGGGCAAGCGTAGGTGACGTTCATCGGATCGGTACGAAGAAGGGAAGACGGGCCGGCCTGAAGCGCCGTGGCCCGTTTAGCCGGCGAGCAACGCTCGCCGGTCCCACGCGGCGGCGCGCTGCGTGGACCATTGGAGTTTGGTTACATCAAAAGGAATTACTCTGGCCGATTCTTTATTATACGGGGTAGGGTAGCTCGGCTGACAGTAGTTGGGCGGTCAATTCTCCCAGGAACGTGGTGATAACGCAGACGTAAAGCATGCCGGTTGCGCTTTGCGTGTTGGGCACTTTGAGCGTCTGCCACGTCATCCATGCCAGGCCGAGCGTCGCCACATGCCCGGCGAGCCAGCGCAGCGCCAGAAACGATAGCTGCGGCCCACTCCAGGTCGAGAGCGCCGAAAACTGCATCCCCAGCCCAGCCAGGCTCAGGAGCATGCGAAACGCCACAGCCACGGCGAGCAGTTTGACGAGCCGCTGGAGCGGGGCAAGCTCCATGGTGGGCGTGTTCAAGTACCAATGCCCCAGTAGCATGGCGGCCATCGCGCTGCCCAGGACCAGCCCGCCGCCGACCGGATCGAGCCGCACCAGCACATCGCCGGCCAGCGGCAGCGAGCCGAGTTCGCCTTGCGCTTGCCAAGCGCCGATGATCGCGGCCGCCGCGATGAGCAGGAGCACAATCCGCCCGGCTGACGCCCTTTCATAAAGCCAGACGACCGAGCCGACGTAGCTCAGCACGGCGACGACCACGGGCGGGCCGAGCGCGTACCGCTCGGGCACGGCGAGCGCCACCATCGCCGCGAGCGTGCCCAGCCCGAGCACGACGTACAGATGAACACGGAAGTAGCCGCTCGTCACCTGCCGGGGCGAAGTCAGCGCCATCGCCAGGGCCAGCCCGAACGCCAAGCGAAAGACAAACTGGGTGAGCGTGAACATGCGCAGCGCAAGCAGGGCAGGGCGAGGAAAATTTGCCGACCAGCGCGGCGGACCACGTTCCGCAATCGTCCACGACGAGCCAGAGCTTAGCCGTGGTGGGTATTGCCGTAGATCAGCGTCATCACTTCCGAACGGCTCGACAGGTTGGAGCGGAATAGCCCCTTCATGGCCGAGGTCACGCACAGGCTGCCGGGCTTGCGAATGCCGCGCATCGTCATGCAGCTATGCGTTGCTTCGATCACCACGGCCACGCCCTTCACGTCTAGCTCCTCGATCAGCAAATTGGCGATCTCCTCGGTCATCCGCTCCTGGACCTGCGGCCGCTTCGAGACGACCTCGACCACGCGGGCCAGCTTGCTCAGGCCGATCACCTTGCCGTTGGGAACGTAGCCGATATGGGCTTTGCCGAAGAAGGGGAGCATGTGGTGCTCGCACATGCTGTTGAAGCTGATGTCGCGGACAAGCACCATCTCGTCGTATTTCTCGGTAAAGAACTTTTTCAGATGTTGCCGGGGATCGTCGTGCAGTCCGCTGAATAGCTCGGCGTACATTCGCGCCACGCGGGCGGGAGTTTCGAGCAGCCCCTCGCGATCCGGGTCTTCGCCGACGGCAATCAGAATCTCGCGGACCGCGCGCTCGATACGCGGCAGATCGACCTTCGATGCCGCCTCGGCCGCACGCTCCAAATCGCCCACCTCGCCGTCCAGGCTTCCCGTTTCGCGGGTACTGACATCAGACATAACAGGAGCACTCTCCAGGGTGAGGATAAACAGTTGATAATACGGCTGGCCCGGGAGAGGGTCAAGCAACGGCCGTCCCTTCGGGTGGAACGTGCCTGGTGCCTCCCACGCCCCGTTCGCACCGTCTCAAGTGGCGGTTTCCGACGGGGGCGGATCGAGGTGGATTTCGGGAATCCACTCGGGGTTGATCTCGATCTGCGGGTACTCCTCGTCGCTGGCGAGCACCTCGGAGAAGCAGTGCTCAAGCTGGGCGAGAAACGTGTCGAGGTCCAGCCCCAGATGCCGCGGCCGGTAGTCGTGCAGATATTGGAGCGCGCTGAGATAGACCTTTTTGGCTCCGCGAATGTTGCCGTTGCCGAAGTGATGCAGCGCGACGGCGGCCTGAATCAGCCCTTGGTAAAACCGCCGCGAGTCGCCACGGTACTCGGTCCACAGTTCTTCCCAAGCCTCGTGACTCTCGAAGAACTCGCACTCG
>CAYZVT010000022.1:0-21715 GCA_964481585.1 uncultured Pirellulales bacterium | reverse complement strand
TGGTGGTCGCCATGCGTTGCTTAAATGCGGATACCTGCGGAGGCTGCTACGACTGCACCGCCACCGGTGGCTGTCTGGCAGCATCCTGGGAAGAAATGTCGCGTACCGCGCCCCCCCGCCGAGAAGCGTGGGCACGCAGCGCCGAGGGCCGAAATCCGGCGACGGAAAGCTCTATCATAGACTTTTCAGCGGCGGGGGGTAAGCGCTGGGACCGCGAATGCCAGCACATCGGTAGCAATTCCCCAGGTTCTACAGCCGCCTCAATCGTGCCAAGGCTCAAGATTGCTACCACTGGAACCGATAAGGCAGGTGTGCCTTCACCGGTCGCTTGGCGGCACCGCGCGACGCTGCCGGCGGTCGGGCTGACCTTTAGCCGATTGAGTGCTCATGTCCCCAGCCCTTCAGCATCGCATGGCCGCTTCGCCTGCCGAGAGCGGCCCGCCGCGTGCCGGTCGCCAACTGCGCCTGCCGGTGCTGATCCAGATTCCCGATCTTTCGGCTCCGCCGCAACCGCCGGTGGCCGAGGCCAAACTGCCGCAGGTTGTGCCGCACGTCGAGCCGACATTCGCGCCAAAGCCGCTCGTCAAACCCCCGCTGAAGGACGTGCTGGGAGGAACTGCTCGCGCGGCGCGGTTGCGGCCGTGGGCGGTTTTGAGCGGCGCGGTGGCGATGGCGCTGCTGCTGGCGATGCTGCTGCTGCGCGGCGGAAGCGAAAAAGAGGCTGAGCCTGATCCGATCGAGTGGAGCGATCCGCCCGGCAAGCTCGCCGAGGACATGGCCCCGCCGATTCGGGCAGAGATTCCGCCGAGCGAGAAGCCGGCTTCATCGGCGTTGTCGATGGAGACGCCCCCTGCTCCGCAGGCCGAGCCGGATGTCATGCCCTGGCCGCGCGAGCCGGCCGCTTCCAATGAGGCGGTTCAGGTGCCGAGCGAGAGTGGCCCGGCGCTGGGACCGGCGGCGATCGGTCAGCCGCCGCAGACGATCTACCAAGCCCGTCGCCCGGCCGCTCCGGCGGCGCAGTTCGAGGGCACGATCACGAACCCCGACTTCAGGCCGCCCTATGAGCGTTACTGATCGCGCCTTCATCAAAGCCTACTCCCCCCGCACGCAGCGCGAGCCGCTGACGGCTCAGGCCGTCGCGCGCCGCGAGATGCCCGACCCGGCCGCGCGCCGCGAGCCGCTGAGCGCTTTGGTGCCGTCGAACGCATCGAATTCGTCGGTTCCCGCTGCTCCGCCTGTCACGCCAACGGAAGCTGCCAGCGCGGCCGTGCAGCCGCTTTCGTCGTTCGTGCCCGAGGTGCAAGTTCAGCAAGGACTCGTGCCGGCGCTGGAGGTCGAGCGCTTCCGCTGGCCAGAGGTTTGCGATGAACTAATCAAAGCCGCCGGCAAGCCGTTTGATGGCTGGGCGGCGAAGCTGACGAGCACGGCGATGGCCGGGCACAATCTGATCTTGCTCTGTGGGATGGAACGCTGCGAGGGGCGCACCACCGCCCTGCTCTGCGTCGCTAAACGGCTGGCGGCGTGCGGCGTGCGAACGGTGCTCGTCGACGCCGACTTTCAAAGCCCCGGCTTGGCCGAAGCGCTGGGCGTGATGGTCACGACGGGCTGGGAGGACGTGCTCGCCGGCGGCGCGCCGCTGGAGGAAGCGCTCGTCGTCTCGCCGCAGGACGAGCTAACGCTGTTGCCGCTGGGCGACGCCCCCGCGCGGCCGCAAGCGCTCGCACGGAGCCTGCAGGTTCCGGTGGGCTTGCGGATGCTGGCCGATCAGTTCGATCTGGTGCTCATCGATGCGGGGCCGGCTGCCGGGGCCGGCTCAACGGCGGCGCTGCTGATGCAGCAGGTGCCCGACGCGGGCGTGGTGCTCGTGCGCAACTCGCAGAGCGCCGAGCCGGCCGCGTTTGACGCGCTTACGGAACAACTCCAAGCGGCCGAATTGCGGCTGCTGGGCGTGGCGGAGACGTTTTGCCCGCCGCAATCCTTGAATCACGATTCTTCCTCCGCGCCGACTCCTGTTTAGCTGAGGCTCCGTATGTACGAAGAATACTGGCAACTGGAAACGAAGCCGTTCGAGCCGACGGCCGATGCGCGCGGGTATTATCCGAGCGAGACGCATCAAGGCGCGCTGCTGAAGCTCCGCTACATGATCGAAAACCGCCGCGGCGCGTCGGTGCTCGTCGGCCCTTCGGGAACGGGCAAGACGATGCTCGTGCAAATGCTGCGGCGGCAACTGCCGGAACGCTTCGCGCCGATCGTGCACCTGGTCTTTCCGCAGATGAGCAGCCGCGAATTGCTCACGTATCTGGCCGACGCGCTGCATGCTCCGGCGGTCGAGGGGCCAGCCGGACTCGATCAGACGGTGCGGCGGATCGAGCGCTTCGTGGCCGACAACGCGCAGCGCGGCCGCCATGCCGTGGTGGTGATCGACGAAGCTCAGGTGCTTGTCCAGTGTGAAGCGCTGGAGACGGTGCGCTTGCTGCTCAACTTTCAAGAGGGAGCGCAGCCGGGCATGACACTGCTCTTGGCCGGTCAGCCGTCGCTGCTGCCGGCGCTGGGGCGGATGCCGACGCTCGACGACCGAATGGGCGTCAAGACGCTTTTGCGTCCGTTCACCTTGGAAGAATCGGTGAGCTACGTCACCCACCGGCTGACCGCCGCCGGGGCGAGCCGCCCGATCTTTGACGACTCGGCGCTAGAAGCCCTGCACCAATTCGGCCACGGCGTCGCCCGCCAGATCAATCGCCTCGCCGATCTGGCGCTGCTGATCGGATACGCCGAAGAACTGCCGCAACTCTCGGCGAAGCACATCGAAGCGGTGTCGGAAGAGCTGATCGCGGTGGCGTAAGGCTGCGGGCTACAGGCTGCGAGCTTACAGCCGTCAGCCGTCAGCGTTCAGCCAGGAGCGGCGACAAGCGTCCTTCCCGCGCAGGCGGGAAGGACAGGGCGCACAGTCCACCGTCTAGATTCCCGCCTGCGCGGGAAGGACGGGTGCCGACCATGCGAGAGCGCAGTTCTGCGAGCACTAAGCTTACCGCCTACAGCTACGAGCCTACAGCCTGTAGCTCGCAGCCCCTCACTCAGCGTTCCACCGCCACTAGATGCAACTGATACTTGCTTTCCACATCCAGCAGTGAAAGGCTGCGCCAGTTGAGGGCGTAGCGGGCGCGGCGGCCGGTGGCGGCCAGCTTAGCGGCGGCGCGGCGGCGACGAATGCCTCCTTCGCCAAAGCCGATCCGGGCACAGAGCGAGTACCAACTTGCGGCGATCGGGTTCATTAGCGTTCCCCTTTGGTTTCTCGTGGCGTCGCACGCGCGGTCGAGGGAGCCAAGCGGCAATGAAAAAAGGTGCTAGGAAACTTCACCCCCCGGGGCGACCGCCCCAGAGCGCAAAGTGCCTTAGCACCCTTTTTCGCAGTTCCACTTGTTCGAGCCTGTCACTAGCATTCCTTTCCTCACCCGGCGCGATACGAGGCGGACAACCGTTGCCACCGCTCCTTCACGCACTGGGGGCTTATCGTAAGAGATCGGCAATCGGTTGTCAAACATTTACCCCGGACTGCAGGATTGACGGGTGGCGCACGCCAAGCTCGCTTCAACGCGGTGCCGCTACTGTGTCAGCACGCTCTTGTACAAGTCTAGCTCGGCCCGATCGCCCAGGATCGTGAACAGATCGCGGATTTGCGCGTGTCCGTCTGGGATCAAAAACCCACCGTCGCGGCCGTGGCTCTTTGCGCCGAGGAGGTAAAAGTTCGGCTCTGGGTTCAGCAGTGACTCGGGGCCGATGCCGGGTCGGTCCGAGTGACCTTCACGCAAAGCAGTGGCGAGCTTGAGCGGCGCATCGCTGGCGTAGCACTCCTGCACTTGAAGTTCGCGGTACAGCCCGTTGTCGGGCTGATAGCCGACGTTGGCGAGGATACGGTCGACTTGCAGCGGGCCGGCGTGCTCTCCGTTTAGCTCCACTTCAAAACCCTCGCCCACGCGGCCCGCGGCGTGTACGGTGGTGGCGGGCAGGTGGGCAATCGCGCCGCCGGTACGGGCTAGTTCGTTGGCGGTGCGGGCGATGCGGCTGCGTTCTGGGAAGGGATCGGGGTCGCTGACCGCGATGATCGGCTGGCCTTCTGCCGCGCGATGCGTGATCCAGGTGACGCGCGTGCCCGGGACTTGTTCGGCCAGCTTAGCGAGCGCGACCACGTTCACCGCGGCCGCATAGCTCTCGCCCACGAGCAGCACATGCCGGCCGGCGTAGTCGGCGCGGGCGCTGCCGAGCAGGTCGGGCAGGCCGTACTCGATGTGCCGACGCGCGTCGCGCTCGCCGAGTGCGGGGATGCCCCCTTCGCCAAGCCAACTGGGACTACCGTAGGTGCCGGTGGTGTCGATCACTACGTCGGCGAGATGCATCTGTTCCTGGCCCGCACTGTCACGGGTGAGAATGCGAAAGCCGTAGTCGCCGCGCTCCTCGTCGCCGACAAGATCGCCTTTCAAGAGTTCCTCGCGCCCCACGGCGAGCACTTCTTGCCCCAGCCGAAGGCTGTCGACGAGCAGATCGGAATTGGCGAGCGGCAAGAAATAGCTTTCGACCATCTCCCGCGCGGTGACGAGCGCGTCGTCCGCCGGCAGCGCGAGCGCTTCGTCTTGAGCACGCAGCGCCGCAAGGCCGAGCGAGGTGCGGTTCCTTACGGCCGGGGTAAAGAGCCGCACGTGGCCCCACCGTTGCAGATGCTCGCATACCCGCCCCCGCTCGAAAAGATCGACCTCATAGCCAAGGAATCGGGCGTAGATCGCCGTCTCCAGCCCCACGGGGCCGGCTCCCAAAATTGCGATGCGGGCTGGGGTATCGACTGCCATGCGTGCGTCTCTCGCTTCTCGCTTTCGACTTCGACTGCCGCCGTTAAACCGATGCGGCCGGATGGGATGCGGAGGGAACGGGCCGGTCGAGGCGGAACGGTCCCAGGTCAATCTGCGGTGGCTCGCCGCGCATCAAATGGCTCATTACGGCCGCCGTGGCGGGCGCAAGTTCCAGCCCCGCGCGAAAATGTCCCGCCGCCACAAAAGCGTTCGACACGTCGGGCACTTGACCCAGATAAGGTCGGCCGTCGAAGGTCGAGGGTCGCAAGCCGGCCCAGCTTCGTTCGACGCGGGCTGAGCGCAGCGCGGGCACCAGATCGAGCGCCAGTTGCAGCAGCCCGGTGATGCCTGCGGCGGTGGGCGTTGCGTCGAAGCCGGCGTCTTCCTCGGTCGAGCCGACCAAAACGTAGCCGTCGGGCCGGGGAACCAAATAGCGCCGCCCAGCGTTAATGATGTGCTGCACGGGCGGGCGAAAGGTTTGGAGCAGGACGATCTGCCCGCGAATCGGCTTGATTGCAAGCGCCAGCCCCAACCGCCGCAGCAGCGTGCCGGTCCAAGCGCCGGTCGTGAAACAAAATTGCCCGGCGCGAAGGCCTTCGCCGCCAGCCACGACCTCTCTCATCAGCCCACGCCGCACGACGGCTTCTTCGACGGGGCGGCCGGGGGTGATTTCGACGCCGCGACTCCGGCAAGCCGCCAGCAGCGCCTTGAGATGCCGGGGGTTGCGTAGTTGGTGCTCGTCGGCGAGCCGATAAGCCGACTGAAGGCTCGCCGCGCGGTCGCCAGGGAGCAGTTCAGGCTCGCGCTGCGCCAGTTCCCGCGCGGTGAGTTGCTCGGCGTCGATTCCAGACTCCCGCCAGGCGATGGCCTGTTCGGCAAGCGCGGCGGCCGATTCGGCATCGCGGGCGAGGTAGATACCTCCGCAGCGGCGCAGGCCGGTGTCGATGCCGGTCTCGGCGCGGAGCGCTTCGGCCAGCGGCGGGTGCATCTGAAAGCTCAGCGCGGCGAGCTGCGCGTAAGGATCGGCAGTCGGCCCTGCCGCGTGCGGTGGCAAGATGCCCGCGCCGGCCCAGGAGGCTTCTTGGGCGGGCTGCTGGCGATCGACCACCCGCACGCGCTGCCCTTCGCCTGCCAGTTCGTAAGCCAACGAAAGTCCAATCACTCCGCCGCCGAGAATCAGACAATCATCCATAGCAAGAGCGCAAGGGGCGGGAGGCGACGGGGACCGGGCGCGAGAGCAACGTCTTACGCCAAACCGTCCGCATTGTACTCGCCCTGCTCTGGGCGGCTAGCGGTGATGCAGGGCCAGAGGACCCCGCCCGTCGTTAGCCTTTCAGGATGCGGCGCAAGAGCCGCTCGTCGATGCGGCCGCGAAAGCGCTCCTGGCCGTCGATCACCACGACCGGAACCCACACGTTGTAGCGCTGCTGAAGCTCTGCGTCCTGGTCGATGTCGATCAGCTTTGGCTCCATGCCGTAGCGCTGAAGAAGTGCCTGAGCCTCGTCACAGAGATGGCAGCCGGCACGGGTATAGAGAAGAACATCATGCGCAGCCATCGGCAAGCTCCTTGGGTGCGGGGCATTGTTGCTGCTGCCTCGGGGGCGGTCAATTGGCTGGCTGAGGGCGCATTTGTCACTTGAATTTGGGGAACGGAGAATATGCCCCCGCCCTCCTAGAGTTTTCGGGCACGTCCTTCCCGCGCAGGCGGGAATCTAGAGCGCCCGGTCCCCGATCCCTCGGGTACGCCGGTGTTTCCCGGGAGCACCAGAGCGGCTAAGGGGCCTGGAGGCCGCAGGCGAAAACGCTGATCGCTAAACGTTGCTGGCTGGCGGCTGACTGCTACCTCCTGTCCTTCCCGCCTGCGCGGGAGTGACGTGCCCGCGCGGGCGGTGCCTCTGAAGCAACGGCCCTGCGGAATTGCGGCCGCACCGAGCGCTGCGGTTCCCCCAGATGAGTTAGTAGAACGAAGAAAAAATGCAAGCAAGGCTCGCCCTAACGCGAGAAACTGCTGGAATTAAGTCTTGCTTCGTGGTAACTTTAAAGGAAAAGGCGAAGCTCTGTTTTCCAGGCAAACGCGCAGCGAGCAGAGCGTGCATCGGCGGATTTGCAGTGGCAACTGCGCGCCGGTGCCGTGGAGGCTCGTCCGCGCCCACTTCCGTTTCGCAATCGTGCCGGAGGAGTTGGCGTCCGCATGGCCAAGGTCGATACGGACAAATTTCTCGAACTGCTGAAGCGCTGCGAGCTATTCGACGATGGACAGCTCGCCGAGGCTCTCGCTCAGGTGCGGGCCGCCCACGAGGGGAAACTTCCCCGCGATCCCGAGCGAATCGCCGAGTCGCTCGTCGAGCAACAGGCGCTTACCCGCTGGCAGGCGAATAACCTGCTCGACGGCAAGCACAAGGGCTTTCTGCTGGGCAAGTACAAGCTGCTGCGGCACTTGGGCACCGGCGGCATGAGCAGTGTCTATCTCGGTGAGCACACCAAGATGCGCCATCGCGTGGCGATCAAGGTGCTCCCCCGCAGCAAAGTCGAAGACTCCTCGTATCTCGCCCGTTTCAAGCTCGAAGCCCGCGCGGCGGCGGCGCTGAACCACCGCAATATCGTTCGCGCCTACGACATCGACCAGGATGGCAAGACCCATTATCTGGTCATGGAGTACATCGAGGGGATCGACCTGCAGAATCTGGTCAAAGAACAGGGGCCGCTCGACTACCGGCAGGCCGCCGACCACACTGCCCAAGCGGCCGAAGGCTTACAACATGCCCACGACGCGGGGCTGATTCATCGCGACATCAAGCCGGCCAACCTGCTGCTCGATGCCAAAGGGACGGTCAAAATCCTCGACATGGGGCTGGCCAAGTTCTCCAACAGCGCCCTGCCCTCGCTCACCATCGCCCATGACGAAAACGTACTCGGAACGGCCGATTATCTGGCTCCCGAGCAAGCGATCAACAGCCACGGCGTCGATCATCGGGCCGATATTTATAGTCTCGGCTGTACGCTTTACTTCCTGCTCACCGGGCACCCGCCGTTTTGCGAGGGAACGCTCCCGCAGCGGCTCTTGAAGCACCAGACCGAGAATCCTCCCAGCATTTACGAAGACCGCAGCGATGCTCCGCAGGGGCTGGTCAATGTCTGTCTGCGAATGATGGCCAAAGCGCCCGATGCCCGGTATCACCAGGCGGGCGAAGTCGCGGCCGAACTACGGGCTTGGCTGGCGGACTTGAAGGAAAACTCCGATTCCGCCACCGCGCGGCGCTATGCTTCGGCACCGGCCACGCCCAATTCGGGCGAATCGGTACGGAAGGAACTTCGTACTCGCAAGGCCGATACGCCTTACATTCGCAACCGTCGCCCGCCCACGCCCGGCGGGGGCGATACGCTGGCCGCGACCGACTCCGACACCATCAAGGCCCGCATGTCGGGCGGAGCGGCACCACAGATTCAGATCCGCACGGGCGACTCCGACAAGCGCACCGGCAGCGCACCGCGCCTCAAGCCCGGCGGAAGCGGAAAGCAAAGCCCTCGGGTCTCGCGCGATCTGCGCAGCTCTACCGTCAGTGACTCCTCGGGCGAATTTGTCTTTGGCGAAGCCTTCGGCACAGCCGCCGAGAGCGGAAACAATAAGGCTTCGATCTTGAACGAGCGCGTCGAACGCCGCCGCCATCATACGAGCACGCCGATCTGGATCTGGGCTGTTCTGGCAGCCGGCATCTTGGTGGTTCTCTTTCTGCTCTTCAAAGTGCTTAATCAATAGGCACGCGCGCTTCCGCTTGCTCGCGCGGAGGTGATCCTTCACGCTTTCGTCGCGCCCGCGCGACGCGGCTGCGCGTGTTCTTAGGCTTCTGATTGATGCGCTCGCTCCGCGCGCCGAGAGCTTCTCCGTGCAGCCGTGAGGCTCCCCAGCGATCTGCAGCGCGACCATCCCTGACTGCCGTTTTGGCAGCCATTCTTTCCCGCCAGTCGGGCTGGGGCAGGTTTTGTAAGTCCTTGTGTGGAACAGACTTGTTGCTTTTGTTTGAAACCCGGTTTCGGCGTCTGTTAGAATAGAAGTACCCGAGTAGTGGCCTCTTGGCCCGCACTCTCTCATCGGACGAGCCTGCATGTTGCTGGTGGCGACATGCTCTTCTACGACGGATCGACGCGCTCGGCGAACGAGACTCTTTCGCACCGAGGTTCAAGCTATGCGTCGTTCATTGTCTCTGTCATCCAGCATGCCAAAGCGACAGGCACGTTACTGCAACACCGTCGCAAAAGCGCGCACGGCCAGTCGCGGACGGCCGGCGAGCAAGCGTACGCGCGGTGGTCAGCGCAACGAACGGCTCCCCTTTTCGCCGCCGGAAGATTGGCACGAGCCGCGCGGAAATGGCCACGGTCACTACCGGGTCATCATTCAGTCGCCGGGCGACGGGTATCGGCACATCCTCACGCCGGAGGAAATCCGCGATCGGCTAGCGCAACTGCCCGCACATTTCATCGAGCCGTTGGAAGTCGTTCAGCTTAGCCGCATGACCCGCAAGAAGCAGAGTTTCCCCTGCTACGGGATGCAGTGGGGCAGTGCGCTCTACCTCTATCCGATCGAGGAATCGCTCGTGGAGTATTTCTCCTCGCCGCCGGGGCCGGATCTGGTGAACGAGACGAAGATGTACGGTGGCCGCTGGACGCACGAGGCACCGAGCAGTTGGACGCTCGTCTGGACCGAGCAGACGATCAAGGACTATTACCTCAACAACATCCTGATCCACGAGTTGGGGCATCTGCTCGACGACCGCAACGCCAGTTACCTCGACCGCGAGCGGTACGCCGAGTGGTTTGCGATCGAGTACGGCTATCGCGCCAGCCGCGCTCAGGGCCGTGCGGCGAAGAAGGTCACCCGTCGGCACCACAGCCGCTAAAGCACGTCATGAGTCACGGGAGCGTCTGCGCGTCCAAGCCGGCTTGGACGCCGCGGGCGAAAGAGCGCAGGTCATTGCCGCGAAGACGCGATGCTCGATCGTGCCGCCGAGGCCGGGAAAACCGCGCCCTTGACTACCGCCCTGCCCCGATCCTCCTTATAATGGCGGGCTAACCGGTACTGGCTCCCCCTCGGCCGGCTTGGAACGCTCTTCTGCTTCGCTTCGGAGGCTTCGCGATGCGCTGCTTTGTCGCTTACCTGCTGCGCTATGGTCTGCCGGCGTTGATGCTGGTCGTGATGGGGGACTCTGGGGCCTGGGCAGCGCCCAACAGTGAGCAGCGGGACCAGATTTCGCGGGCGAAGCTAGCGGCCCGCGCTGCCGAACGACTTTTCGAGTCGGGCCGGGCGACCGAAGCGGTGGAACAAATCGAAAAGGCTCACGCGGAGATTGCCGAGCTGAAGGCGAGCGAGCCGGACGCCGAAACGCAGAAGCTCCTGGAGCCAGTCCTGCAACAGCTTGGCGGACTTTATCTACTTTTGGAGCTGGAAGGGCTGCCGATCCCGGCCATGCCCGAGCCGCCGGCCAAAGAAGCCCCCGCCGAGGCGATGACCGCCGAGCAGGCGACGCTCGGCACGCCTCCGCCACAGCCGGCAAACGGCCAGGCGGTGAGCTTCTCCAAAGTCATCGCACCGCTGCTGGTGAGCAAGTGCGGCCGCTGCCATATCGACGACTCGAAAGGCAAGATTAGCGTCGCCACCTACGCGGCGCTGATGGCCGGCTCGCCCGACGATGGGCCGATTGTCTTGCCGGGCAAAGGAAACGGCAGCCGCATCTTTGAGGTGATCGAAAGCGGCGACATGCCCCGTGGCGGCGGTCGGATCAGCAGCGAGCAGCTCGCGCTGCTGACCAGATGGATCGACGAGGGCGCCAAGAACGACGCTCCGGCCGCTAACACGCCCTTGCGACAGCTCGCCGGCGCGGCGGCGGCACCGGTTGAGGTCAAAGCGGCGACCGGCAAAGAGACGGTCAGCTTCGGGCTGCACATCGCGCCGGTGCTCGTCGCGCAGTGCAGCGAGTGCCACGGAGCCGAGCGTCCGCGTGCGGAGTTCAGCGTCGACACCTTCCGCCGCCTGCTCCGCGGCGGCGACAGCGGCCCGGTGCTGGTGCCGGGCAAGCCGGCCGAGAGTCTGCTCGTCAAAATGATCAAAGGCATGGCCGGCGCGCGAATGCCGCTGCGCCGCGCGCCGCTCGACGCGGAAACGATCGCAAGAATCGAAACTTGGATTCGTGAAGGGGCGACTTTCGACGGCGACAGCCAAGACGACACGCTCCGCCGCGTAGCGGCCGTGCTGCTGGCCCGCAATTCGACTCCCGAGCAACTGAGCGAGCAGCGGGCGAAGCTCGCCGAACAAACGTGGCGGCTGGCGATTCCCGACGCCCCGCCGGCCCGCCTTGAAACGAAGAACTTCCTCCTCATGGGCAATGTCGGCCCGAGCACGCTGCAAGAAATCGCCGAAGTGGCCGAGGCTCAGGCGGCGAAAATCGGCAGCGTTCTGCCCCAAGCCAATGGGGCGACGGTCAGCAAAGGCCGCGTAACGATCTTCGTCTTTGCCCAACGGTTCGACTATAGCGAGTTCGGCACGATGGTCGAGCGCCGGCAAATCCCCAGCGGCTGGACGGCGCACTGGCGCTACGACATTGTCGAGCCGTATATCGCGCTGCATGATGTCCGCGACGCGCGGGACTCGCTCGACACGGTGCTTGCCCATCAGATCTTGAGCACCTACGTCGCCACCCACGGCGAAGGAGCCGCGCCCCGCTGGTTCTCCGACGGAGCCGGCCGCGCACTGGCGGCGCAGCTCGATGCGAAAGATCCGCTCGTGGCCCGCTGGGAGGAGCAACTGCCGTCAGTGCTGGCGCAGATGAAGAAGCCGGACGATTTTCTCCAGGGCAAGCTCGCCCCGGAGGACAACGATCTGGCAGGCTACAGCTTTATGCAGTTCTTGCTCACCAGCAGCTCGCGGTTCAGCCAAGTGCTCGGCGCACTTGACAAGGGAGCCGAATTTGAGCCAGCGCTCCAACAAGCCTACGGCCGCCCTGCGGCGCAGCTCGCCCCGGTCTGGGGCGCCTGGCTCAGCAGCCGCAGATAGCCGCGAGCGAGTTGAGCTTTTGTCACGGCCATCGGCGGCGTTTCGCTGAAGTTGTCCCAAGAATCCTTTTCACGGAAGCAATTGACTGCCCCTCTACTCGGAGTCCCACCGGGCCACGCCGAGCCAACCAATAAAGGAATGAGAAGCGGATGACGCCGAAAGTACAGAAGCTGGTGTGGACGAGCTGCCTGATTGTCGTAACGCTGTTCTGCGCTTACCTGGCGTGGTCGAAGGCGGCGGATCAGGAGGGCTTTTTGGGCATGTTCCTGCGAGCCATCGCCTTCATCTTTTTCGTAACTAGCATGGTGGCAGGCGGCTGCTTGGTCTGGATCGCTCGCTCGTCGGAAGAAATGCTCGTGAAGCCGAAGGCCAAGCCGGCTTCCGCTGGCGCGACGTCCGCGCGGCCGGAGTCGGTCGATTTCGGATTCGAGCAGACGGAAGCCGTCAGCAACGCTACTCCCCGGCCGGCGAAGAAGGTTCCCAAGGCGGCCAGCAAGCCGCCGCGCCCGGCCACCAAAGCGCCCCGCCCGGTCGGCGAAGCGCCACGCGAGTAGCACCAGCGGTCTACTGACGTGCGTTCTGCTCCAGCGCGTCGAGCGGAACGAGCGTGTTGAGGCTGCCGGAACGGAAGCCTTCCAGATCGAGCGTCACGAACTTGAAGCCCAAGCCGTGCAGATGGGCGACCAACTCGGCACGCAGTTGCGGTTCGCACAGTCTCGGCAGCGCATCAAGCGGCACTTCGAGCCGCGCCAGGTCGCCCTGGTGGTAACGCACGCGCACGCTCCGCAGCCCCAGCGACCGGAGATATTGTTCGGCCCGGTCGATCCGCTGCAGCCGGTCGGGCGTGACCGCTTCGCCATAGGCGACGCGGCTGGCGAGGCAGGGCGTGGCCGGCTTGTCCCAGACCGGCAACTCCCAGGCGGCGGCCAACTGGCGCACGTCGTCTTTCGTGAGCCTGCACTCGGCAAGCGGGCTGCGCACGTCTTGCTCGGCGGCGGCGCGCATGCCGGGACGGTAGTCTTGCAGATCGTCGGCATTCGCCCCATTGACGGCCACGGCAACGCCAAACCGCGCGGCGATGCCGGCAAGCTGCGTGTAAAGTTCGCTCTTACAGTGGTAACAGCGATCCGGCGCGTTGCGCAGATAGTCGGGGTTGTCGAACTCGCCCGTCTCGATCACCTCATGGCGAATCCCAATCCGCCGAGCAAGCTGGCGCGCCTGCTCAAGCTCGCCCTCGGCCAAACTCGCGCTCTGCCCCGTGACGGCAATTGCCCGCTCGCCGAGCGCAAGCTGCGCGGCCTTGGCGACGACCGCGCTATCGACCCCCGCCGAGAGCGCGACGACACAACTGCCGTAGCTCCGCAGTTGGGCGAGCAGTTTTTCTTGTTTCGCGGCGAGATCAGTCATCACGGGAAGCGGCGAAGCGCATAAAAAAAGGCAATTCCTCCACCTTTGTGCCGTGGCGAAGCGATTTCGAGAGCCCAAGATACTAAGGGGGGACCTAGATCGAGTGTTGTGTGATCCGGCCGCATGAATCCGGAAGAAACTCCGGGCGTCGGCTATACACGCGACTCAACCGTGGTATTGTCAGTCCCCAGGGCAATCGCATCGGCTCCCCGAAAATATGGCTTCGCATCACGAACACGGCAGAGGAAATTGCCGAGCGAGTAACTCGCTACCCGTGATCCTAACGTCGACCGATGGAAAAGGCAAGAAACCGCCGCTCGCACAAAAAGGGGACGCAGCTCTTTTTGCGCGGCTTACAGGGATTCCCCTAACCCGCCTGAGGGTGGCGGCGGATTGGTCAGCCGCGCGATCTCGTCGCGCAGGCGGGCGGCCTCCTCGTAGCGCTCTTGGTCGATTGCCTCGCTGAGCTGTTGCCGCAACCGTTGCACGGGATCGGCGGCTTCTTGCCGCGCGGCTTCTTCCTCGCTCGGAGGCGCGATGCGCGCCAAGAGTTCGCGCCGCCAGCGCTGGAGAAAGACGAGTTCTCCGACCGATTCCGCGCGTTCGCTCTGACCATACTGCTCCAAAAAATCCTCAATGGCGCTGATGCCCTGTTCGATGCTCGCCAGCGCCGATTCCAACTCCCCCTGCTCCACCAGCGGCGTCGCGACCGCGCGGGTGTGCATCATCGTGACGTAGGGACGCCACTGATCAAACTGAAGCCGATCGCGCTGGTGCCGCGCGTAGTCCCGCACAAAGGCGAACAACCGCAGATTGCGAGCCGTGTCGCGGGCGCACCACTGGTAACATTCGAGATACCAAAAGCTCAGGTAGCGGTGGTAATACTGCACCCCTTCGCGCAGCAGATGGTTGCAGTCCTCTGGCTCTAGCACAAACGGCGGCCCGTCCGGGTGCGCCGCGTCGTGCGTGCGCTGGCGGTCTTCGTACAGATCAAGCCACGACTCGTAGCTGCCGATGCGCTTGCCGTCGGGGCGGCCGTCGATCTCCATCTGGAGCAGCCCCAGATCGAGCCGCAACTGCACGCGCTGCCGTTTGTCGTCCCCCTGGATCAGCCGCACCGATGGCTGATCGGGATCATACGGCCAGCGCGCCAAAATCGCAGAAATATCGTCGGACATGGCGGAAAGCAGCTTTTAGAGCGGTTTGCCAATTGTTGGTACACGTCATTCCCGCGCCGGAGGGAATCCAGGGGCGAGTTTCTCTGACACGCCCCAGATTCCCGTCTGCTGCGGAGGCTCGGCTTTCTAATCTACTCGACTCGCCGCCAGCGGGCACCACGAAAAAAGCCCACGGCCAGCGGCCGTGGGCTTGAGTGTAGTTGTGCGCGGGAGAAGTCGCTTACAGCCCGTTGTCGCGGACGATCGTTTCCATGCGCTTGGTATTGCGTTCGACCGCGAGCACGATCGTGCGCTGCTGCATCCCATCGGGGGAACTGGCGACGAGCGGAATGACTTGCCGGCGATCGGGCATGTTGAGTCGCACGGTGAAGGTTCCATCGGGCCGTAGTTGGACCGGCTCGCCTTCAAGCGTCACGTGCGTCCCCGGCTTCGTGGAGCCGAAGACGATCATCTCGGCGTCGGCTTCGAAGTGGAAGTCGCTCGGCTGATCGTGCAGCGCGCCGGCTCCCGCGCCGTAGCGGGTCACCAGCGGCGCGCCCATCGGACGACGCAGCCGTTCTTCGAGCAGCTCGCGCAGTTCGTCACTGGGGCCTTCCGGCGAATAGCCGCCGCTCATGGCGTAGATCTTGTCGAAGTTCTCCGCCACGTCGCTCCAATTTTCGTCGATCGTGTCTCGCACCGCCGCCGGCGGCGTAGTGACGAGATTGCTGCGGGCAATCGTATGGAAGTGGCCATCAGCCGCGCGATAGCCGATGTCGAGCCGGTAGCTCTTGGGCGGGTTTTGAACGTCGATATACCAGTTGTTCACGCCGCCGTGGATTTCGATCTGCCGCACAAGCGTATCGGAAGCGGTGGCGGTGCCGACGTTGCTCACCTCGAACAGCCGCAACATCGGCTTGGCGGTGTGCCAGTGTTGGCCGAGGGCGGCTTGCACGCGCTGCACGCTTTTGCGGGTCAGTTCCCAATGGACGTGCAGCCAGAACGGATCGCGGACCAGGACGACCAGACGCTCACCGTCTTGCCCGGTCGCCTCGTCAGTACCGATATTCTTCGCCTTTTCAAGCTTGGCCTGGAACTGCGAGATCTTGCGCTGCACGCGGCGGCTGGCTGCTTTGCTGGCCGCTTTCTTCCCACGCGCTGCGGCCGTGCGGCTGGCAGCGGCGGTGCGGCTGGCGGAGCGCCGGCTGGGAGACTTTTCCTTCGTCGTCTGCACCAGGGCCGTGACAAGCTGGTCCTTGCGCATCGAGTGCCAGCCCGGCACACCGCGCGACTTTGCCATCTGCGCCAGGTCTTTACGGGTATAGTTTTGCAGGGTGGCCGGTGTCATCTGAGGGACTACCTCCTAGCTGAAATCCGGGCGCTGCCGCGCCCTGTTAAGGCCGCAGCGCCACACGATGTAAGGAGCGTCGTCCGTGACGGGCAACTGAACGCTCAAGCCCTTCGGCAGTCCATGGCCGGACGGGAACCCACGGCGGGGGGACCGCCGCATGGGCCGCAGGTGCGACCCTCACCACCGCGACGGAAGCAAAATTTCCCCGCGACTGTCCATGGCGGAGACTCCAGAAGGGGCGACCGCCTGAAATCCCGCCCTGACGTGTTTTTTCCGGCCAGGCATTCCGAGAGGAATACCTGCTGGGCGGCGAGCGCCTGTTCGGCAGAGAGTATTCCGACGACTCTCTCCGCCGGACCATCCGCCAAATCCGATAAGCTTGAGTCTAAACGAGCGACCGCTTCTTTGCAATGATCCGGCAGGGGAGCGAGCGAGAAATCGGCCCCTTTTCTCGGACGTAAAGCCGCTAGCGGTAACCGTTTGTTCCGATTGAGCAGGATGTGCGGTTGCTACCTGCAACCGCTAGCATGCCTCGCTGTGCCCGGCCGGCTCGTAAGGGAGAAGGGATTGTCGTTGTTGGGCCGGCGGGCCTGGAGCTTTGCCGCACCCAAATTGGCTTGCCTGTGGAGGTTGCGCGGCCGATAATACTTTGTGAAAAAAAGCACGAATTTCCACCCTGCCCGTTGACACTCCTCGGGCGCGTGGGCTAAATTGTCCAGCCATACGACATTCTTTTTCTGGCAGGGCGGCGGAAAAGCGGCCTTGTCCGATCCAGAGAAGCGACGCAAGTCGTTTGGTTCCAAGCGGAAAGGGTGGGTCGTCCCAGCTCCCCCGGCGGATCGGGAGCGGGCAATGCTAGCCCCTGGTGGGCTGGCACTGCTGCTCATCCAGCGGGTGCTGGTCCAGCACGTGACCGATTCATCGCCAGAGCGATCCCCGATGGCTAACGCCATCGAATGGGTCTCGCGCATTACCGTCATCGCCCTGGAAATGGTCCTGCCGGGCTTGGCCGGGCAGTGGCTCGATCAGCGTTTCGGGCTGAGCTACTTGGCGCTGGTCGGTTTTGCTCTGGGGTTGGTCACCGGAATGTGGCACCTGCTGGTCATGACCGGTTCGTTTCAGCCGAAGAAAAAGGAGCCACGCGACCGCTCGGTCCAGAAAGAGAAGCCGTGACGAACGACCAACTGCCGGCCGAAACGGCGCGCGGCGCATTGAATTTGTCGAGTTGTGTGCTGTGGTTGACGGTGGCGATGGGGGGCGTGTTGCCGCTGGCTGCCGGCGGCGCGTATGCCCTGTATGGCAGGAACGGACTGGCGGCGGCGGGAGTGGCCTTTGCGGTCTGCTGGGTAGCGGGGGTGTTGGCGCTGGCCATCACCCGATTTTCGCGCGATCCGCAGCGGGCGATGGCGGGCCTCGTGCTGGCGATGCTCGTGCGGATGGGTTTGCCGCTGGCCGCAGGGCTGACGCTCGGGCGCGGCGGCGGGCCATTGGCCGAGGGAGGCGTATTCGGGCTGATAGTCCTGTTTTTTCTCGTGATGCTGACAGTCGAGACCTTTCTGTCAGTTCGCTTGGTGAACTCAAAGACATCCAAGGCGTCGTGATCGATGGCTGGTTCTGCGATTCTACATATTAAGGACGGCTACTACTTCGAAGTGCCCCGTGCGCTGTGGCAATCGGATCGTCGCGCGATCGAGGACTTTCCCGAGTTCTGGGTGCGGCTTGACCCCGACTACCAGCTTTGGGAAGCCGAGCGGATCTATGCGAGCCTAGAGGGCGTGGCGAACGATCTGCCCCCGTGGCCGGAACTGCGCGAGCAGTTCATCCATTGGCAGCACGCAGGCGCGAATCACGAGCATGTCGGCAAGCCGTTCGATCGTTTCCTGGCCGAAGCGCCCAGCCAGCGGTGGTTCCAAGATCAGCTCATCCCGCCGACCCAGGCCCAAGGCACTGACGCCGCCGGCAAGTGGAATCGCGAGCTCGTCCGCGAATGGCCGACGATTTTGGCCAAGGCCGAAGATGTCGAGGCGTACGCCGAGCACGCCGATTGGTCGGCCGAAAAGATCGCTGCTTACAACCATCAGCTTGACGGCAAGATTCTGATTCCGCAGCCCTTCGGCAAGCTCCGCAATCTGTACCAAGCGGAGACGGGCTTTGCGATCTCCAAATTTATGATTATCGAGCTGGTCGTGGCCCTGCTCGTGGCCGCGATCTTCATTCGCTTAGCGTCGCTCATTCGCGCGGGGAGCGCCCCACGGGGCAAGTTCGCCAATTTCTTTGAGTCGATGCTGCTTTTCATGCGCGATCAGGTGGCGCGGCCGGCAATCGGGAAGCACGACGCGGACAAGTTCCTGCCGCTACTGTGGACGATCTTCTTCTTCGTGCTCGGCTGCAACCTGATGGGCATGATCCCTTGGGTCGGAGCACCGACCGGCGCTTTCGCCGTGACGGGCGGATTGGCGCTGGTGACGTTTGTGACCGTGATTGTCTCAGGCTCGATCAAGTTCGGCTTGCTCGGGTTTTGGAAGAATCAGGTGCCGCACATGGGCTTGCCGTTCGTGTTGGCGATTATCATCGTGCCGATGATTTTTGTGATCGAGGTCGTGGGCCTCTTGATCCGCCACGGCGTGTTGGCCGTGCGTCTGCTGGCGAACATGGTCGCCGGGCACTTGGTGCTATTGGGCGTGATGGGCGTGGCGGTGGCGGCGGCGGCGAGTGAAAATTGGGCCGTGGCGGCGACCGTGTCCGTCATTGGCGCGACGCTGTTTAGCCTTCTTGAGCTGTTTGTAGCCTTCTTGCAGGCTTACATTTTTACCTTTTTGTCCGCCTTATTCATCGGGGCAGCGGTGCACCACCACTAGCATGTGGCGGGGCCGGTGCTTGATCGAGAAGGCAAGCCAGTGTACATGGGTTCCAAAAGGAGAGTCGTTGTGAACAAGACTGCCCGGATTGTTGCGTTGCTGTTGGTGGCGTTCTTCGTCATGGTTGCCCCGGCGATGGCCCAGGACGAAGCGGCCTCGCCCGGCGTGGGCGAGGATCGCTGGACGCTGATCGATTTCTCTGGCCCGTTCGGCGTGGGCTTGACGGTGATCGGCGCCGCCTACGGCATCGGCCGCCTGGCCGGCAGCGCGCTGGAGAGCATGGCCCGTCAGCCGGAAGTGGCCGGCAGCATCCAGACGGCGATGATTATCGCGGCCGCGCTGATCGAAGGCTTCACTTTCTTCGCGCTCTACATCTGCTTGGTGGCCGTACAGCAGGCGGGGTAGTCGGTTTTGGCACGCTCGGCGCGGGCATCCAGCGCAGACGACTGGATGCCCGCCGCCGCGGCCTTTTTCCCGGTGAGGTGAACCTGTGTTGATGCGACGAACGATGGCGGTGCTGCTCGCGCTGCTGGCCCTGGCGGCGAGCCACGCGCTGGCGCAGGACGCCGAAACGCATGTGCCCCCGCATGGAGCGGAAGCTCACGGCGAACATGTCGGTGACATCGCCGATCTGGGCCACGGCAACGTCGCCGAGGGACTCGAAAATCCTTCGGAGTGGCGTTCCGAACTGGCGATTTACACGTTTATCGTCTTTGCGTTGCTGCTGCTGATTCTGCTCAAGTTTGCCTGGGGACCGATTTCCCAGGCCCTGGAACAGCGTGAGCAGAACATCGCCGGCCACATCGCCGCCGCCGAGGCGAAGCACGAAGAAGCCAAGCAACTGCTCGCCGACTACGAGCGCAAGCTCGCCGGAGCGGCCGACCAGGTGCGGGAACTGCTCGAAGAAGCCCGCCGCGATGCCGAGCATACCAAAGCGGAAATCTTGAGCGAAGCAAAGGCCGCGGCTCAGGCCGAACACGATCGGGCGATGCGCGATGTGCGCAACGCCACCGATGCGGCGCTAAAGCAGCTTGCCGAGACGAGTGCGAACCTGGCCGTGGATTTGGCCGGGCGTATCGTGCAGCAGCGAATGACGCCCGAGGAGGAGACGCGGCTGATTCGCGAAGCGCTGGCCAAGCTCCCCAACGGTGCGCCGAGCACAAACTAAACGTATTGGAACACGTTAGCCGATTGCAGCGTTAGAGGATTTCCTGCACTGTATAGCGGCGCTCGCAACGTCGGCGCGTTGGAAAACGGCGAAAAAATTCGCGCCCGCGTTGCGAGTGCCGCTAAACCAACTGCATTCGGCTAAACAGTTACAACGTTTTTTGAAGTCAGGTTTGAGGAAGCGATGGCGAACGCCGAACGCAACGGGGTGCTGAACGTCGATAAGCAGCGAATTGGTGCTATATACGCCAAAGCGCTGCTCGATGCGCACGAAAAGACGTGCAAAAGCGAGATGCTCACGGGCGAACTGGAGGCGCTGGTGCGCGACGTGCTCGACCCGCATCCGGCGTTCGAACAGGCGCTCGGCTCGGCGCTGATTTCGCATGAGGACAAGGTTGCCCTGCTCGACCGCGTACTGGGCGGCCGCGTTTCGCCGGAATTGCTGGTGTTCCTCAAGGTGCTCTCCGCGCACGAGCGGCTCGACTGTCTGCGGGCGGTGCAGCAGCAGGTGCGCGATCAGTTCAACCAGCGTCGCGGACGGGTCGAGGTCGAGGTGCGGGTCGTGCGCGCCATCGACAGCGTGCTGCGCGAGGAGATCACGCAAAAGCTCCGCAGCCGCCTCAATGCCGAGCCGGTGGTGCGGGTGGTCGAAGACCCGGAACTGATCGGCGGCTTCGTGATTCGCGTCGGCGACACCGTGTTCGACGGCTCGGTGCGGACCCAGCTCAAGCGCGCGCGGCTGGAGATGATCGACCGCAGCGTGGAATTAATCGAAACCCGTCGCCATGAACTTGTTACCTCCTAACGTGGGCGAACCTCGCTCTCGTAGGCTTGGTCCTACCTCCAGAGAGCCTGCCGCCAAGCAAAATAAGCATCAGAAATACCGTCACCATCATCCACTTCGAGAGCCTCGGCCGCGCGGCTTTCGGGACGAGCCTGAGGATGTTTTATGAAATTCAAAGCTGACGAGATTGCCTCGGTCATTCAACAAGAGATCGAACACTTCGCTTCGCACATCGACGTCCGCGAAGTCGGACGCGTGCTCGAAGTCGGCGACGGCATCGCCCAGGTCTATGGTCTGTCGGGCGTGATGGCCGGCGAAATGGTTGAATTCCCCAATGGCGTGACCGGGCTGGCGTTCAATCTCGAAGAAAACTCGGTCGGCGTGATTATTCTCGGTGACTACCTCTCGATTACCGAGGGGGACGAAGTCCGCAGCACCGGCAAGCTGCTGAGCGTGCCGGTCGGCGAAGCCCTGCTCGGCCGCGTGGTCGATCCGCTCGGCAACCCGCTCGATGGCAAAGGCCCGATCGTCACCAGCGACCGCCGCGCGGTCGAATCGGTCGCGCCGGGCATCGCCGGTCGTAAGCCGGTGCATGAGCCGATGCAGACCGGCATCAAGGCCGTCGATGCGATGACGCCGATCGGCCGCGACCAACGCGAGCTGATCATTGGCGATCGCAAGACGGGCAAGACCGCCATCGGCATCGACGCGATCATCAATCAAAAGCAGACCGGCGTGCGGTGCTTCTATGTCGCGGTCGGTCAAAAAGAATCGACCGTCGCCGGCGTGATCGAGGTGCTGCGGGAAACCGGCGCGATGGATTATACGACGGTCGTGGTGGCCGGGGCGAGCGATCCGGCTCCGCTGCAATTTATCGCCCCCTACTCCGGCACGGCGATGGCCGAATACTTCATGTACCAGGGCGAGCACGCGCTAATCGTCTATGACGATCTCTCGAAGCAAGCGGTTGCCTACCGGCAGTTGTCGCTGCTGATGCGTCGTCCGCCGGGCCGCGAGGCGTTCCCGGGCGACGTGTTTTACTGCCACAGCCGCTTGCTCGAACGCTCGGCCAAGCTCTCGAAGGAGCTCGGCGGCGGCTCGCTCA
>CAYZVT010000021.1:5036-22474 GCA_964481585.1 uncultured Pirellulales bacterium | reverse complement strand
CCCTCGAAATCCACAGTCGCCACGGCAACGCGGCCAAAAGCGGCCGTGCGTTCTACTCATTACGGCGGCTGGTCGATGCGGGCGTCGAGCCGGAATCAATCCTGGCGGCCGTGCGTCGCGACACAGCGGACGATCTTTGGCAAGCGGGGGGCGGCTTCGGCGTGCTCCACTACGACCCGCCGAGCCAGTATCTGATCGTCCTGCAAACCCAAGCGGTCCAGCGCGAGGTCGCCGCCGCGCTCCGCGCACTGGGGCAAAAACTCGCCGCCGGCCGCTAGCGCGACGGCTGCTTGCGCGTGAAGACCCAATTGTCGCCGTCCGAAAGTTTTTGATTGAAGCGGTAGCCGCCCGCGCGAAAATCTTTCAGCTCTTGCGGATCGGTCAGCCGATTCTTCACCAGAAACCGCGCCATCTGTCCCCGCGCCTTCTTGGCGAAGAAGCTCACGATCTTGTAGGTGCCGCCCTTGTAGTCCTTGAAGCTCGGCGTGACGATCCGCGCGTCGAGCTGTTTGGGCGCGATCGCCGAAAAGTATTCGTTCGAGGCGAGGTTCACGAGCACGCGCTCCGGCCGCTTCGCCAGTGCCCGGTTGATCGTCATCGTTAGCCGGTCGCCCCAAAAATCATAAAGCGTCTTGCCGCGCGGCGTGGCGAGCTTCGTGCCCATCTCCAGCCGATACGGCTCGATCCGGTCAAGCGGCCGCAGCAGCCCGTAGAGGCCCGAGAGAATCCGCAGATGGTCCTGCGCGAAGGCCAGATCCTCCGCCGAAAAATCGCCCGCTTCAAGCCCCTGGTACACATCACCCTGAAAGGCGAGCAGTGCCGGCTTTTTCCCCTCGCCCCGCCACTCGTCAAAATACTCCCGCACGTCGCCGGCCAGCCGGTCGCTAATGCTCATTAGCTCGGCCAACTTGTCGGCCGACAGCTTTCTCAGTTGTCCGGCAAGCAGTCTGGCCTCACCCAGAAACTCCGGCTGCGTGCCGCGCCGCGTCGCGGCAGGCGTTTCAAAGTCGAGCGTCTTGGCAGGAGAAAGAACGGCAAGCATGACTGATTTCGGTTTGAAGCATGGAGTGTCGCCGATTCGCTCCGCGAATCGAACCAGATGCGTTTACCCGAGCCTTCGCGGACTGAACTACACTGCCGGGCGCTGGGCCGAAGTTGGGTGGCCTTACATCTGTTTATCGACGGCGGCGGCGATGCGGCGGCACTTGGTCATCATGTGGGCGAACTGCTCAAAATTCATCGACTGGTAGCCGTCGCTCTTGGCGGTGGCGGGGCTGGGATGGACTTCGACGATGATTCCATCCGCACCGGCGGCGACGCTCGCGGCGGCCATGTCGGCCACCAGGCTCGTATGGCCGGTGCCGTGGCTGGGGTCGACCACCACCGGCAGGTGCGTCTTTTGGTGCAGATACACCACCGTCGCCAGTGGCAGTGTGAACCGCGTGTGCGACTCGAACGTGCGAATTCCGCGCTCGCAGAGCATCACGTTCGGATTGCCGGCGCTGAGAATGTATTCCGCCGCGAGCAGAAGCTCCTCAATCGTGGCGCTCGGGCCGCGCTTGAGCAGCACCGCGCGGCTGGTGCCGCCGACCGCTTCGAGCAGCCGGTAGTTTTGCATGTTGCGGGCACCGATTTGCAGCACGTCGGCGTACTCGGCCACCAGGTCCACATCGTCGGTCGCCACCACTTCGGTCACGATCGCCAGCCCGGTCTCTTCCCGCGCGGTGGCGAGCAGCTTAAGCCCCTGCTCCTTTAGCCCCTGGAAGCTGTAAGGGCTGGTGCGCGGCTTGAACGCGCCGCCGCGCAGCGCCGTCGCGCCGGCGGCTTTGACCGCCTGGGCGGTGCGGACGATCTGCTCCTCGTCTTCGACCGAACAGGGGCCAGCGATGACGCCAACTTGATTGCCGCCGACAACCAGGCTGCCCGCCGTCACGACCGACGGTTCTTGCTTCACTTCGAGGCTGGCCATCTTGTAGGGCGCGAGGATCGGAATGACCTCATCGACGCCGGCCAACACTTCGAGCGACTCGCGGTCCTTCTTGCGATCGTCGCCCACCGCGGCGATGACCGTTCGCTCGGTGCCGACGATCACGTGCGCCTTGAGTCCCAGCTGTTCGACTTTTTGAACCATTTGCTCGACCTCGTTTTGGCTCGCGCCTTTTTTCATGACGACAATCACCGCAGGATTCTCCTCGATTCGTGCAGGCCGCAGGGAGGCGGGCCAGGGAAGGGTTTGGGGCGGAAGCGGGGCCAGCCTTTCTGCCGCCGCGACGGGACACAAAAAAAGCCCCGCGACCAGAAGGGCTGGTCTCGGGGCTTGGCTTTCCAGGGGGAGTTCTCGGACGAACCTACCGACCTCCTCTGGCCCCGCGACCAGGCGGCGTAAAGAAGTACCAGAAGAAAAATCGGCCGATCGTTCCCATGCCGCCATTCTGCCCTCCGCCGCCGGGGGACGCAAGAGCGAAAGAGCGAAAATCTCGGTCACTGGTTGGCGGCTGCTCTTGTCCGCTTTTCGGCGGCAATATCGAACGGTTTGTTCGGCTTGATAAAAGTGGTCTACAAGCGGTTGAGAGTAGCATGCCCAGCGTTGTTCGAGTTCTCGCAAAGTAATGCCACAGCCTGACAGCAGGTTACTAAGAGGAGGACCGGTTTTATGTTCAAGGAATCGGTCCCCGGTTCGGAGTCCGCTCATGCCGCCGGTAATGCCCCGAGATTTCCTGAAGGTGGCGGCCCAGCGGTTGACGACTGCGGAGACCTTGCTGCGGGAGAAGCTGACTCTCGATGCCCTCTATCTCGGGGGTTACACCGTCGAGTGCTCGCTCAAGGCGTTAATTCTGCACCGGACTCCCGATTCCGAAAAGCCGGAGAAGCTAAATCGGCTCTCCTCGGGTGCAAGGATGCACCGGCCAGACGTGTTGCTCGGTGAACTGCGAAGCTTGGGTACCGAACTTCCGCTTGAGATTGCCAGAAGAATGCGGCGCTTCGATTGGACCACGGATCTGAGGTACGAGACGGGACGTTGGGATACGGGCGAGACAATTGCCTTTCTGAAAACGGCCAAGCCCATTAATGATTGGGTGGAGGATCAAATGCCATGATGAATACATCCGCATCCGCCTGGGAATCCAAACGCACTGACGAAACCCGTCTGGTCGAGGAGGTACTTCGGAAAGCCGGTTTCACGACGGTCGATGCCTATCGGTATAATTCGGCATCGATCCGCGTTCGGGTGATCGATGCGCGCTTTGAGGGGGTGTCGCACGAGGATCGAGACGCAATGGTCGAGCCTCACCTTGAGCAGCTACCGGAGCGCACCCAGGCGGACATCATGAATCTTTTCACCTTCGCGCCAACAGAACTCCAGCAGACCCCGAAGACGTTCAGAGAATTTCTTTTGAACGTTGAGTTCGAGGAGCCTAGCCCGTCGATGCTCTGAGACGTCTTGGCCAAGGCGAATCTCCGCCCAGTAGCGACGCTACTCCGCTCGTCTTCTCTCATCGTCGTATCGTACAACAGGACGCGGTCGATCGAGTAGCTCATGGAAAAGCCGTCACGATCTCGCCGGAATTTCAGGTCGTGATCCCACGCTCCGTGCGTGAGCGTCTGAATCTGGCGGCTTCCCTGGCAAGCACCGCGGCGACTACTGCCAAGGGCTTGCCCGTTCCCAGGGCTGCGACGTTCGCCGTCATCGCGCCGCAAAACCTGGCTTCGCAACGAGTTGTAGCGACCAGCGAGGAACACTACAATTTTGTTACTGAACCCCGGTCGTTCAGGTAGGCATTTAGCGCTCTTTTAGCTCACACCGAATATGCCAGCCTGCCATCTCGAGCCGAAGGGCAAGAAGGCGTTTATCGGTGCTGTCGGCGAAGAACTCGTGCGCGCCCACGGAAAGCAAAAGTTCTACAAGCCCTCACAGATCCGCCGCGCTGCTGAGAATCGCGGCTATCCGATCGATATCCACTGCTGGGCCTACTGCATCTTTTCCACGCCGGATGACTTCCAGGCGATTCATGATGCGGCCGGGGAGGTCTGCGACTACGCCGCCATGAAGGCAGAGGTTTTGACAGACCTTGCGGCCGGCTCGTCGTTTTCCTGGCTCGACATTAATCTGTCCTGGCTCGAGTGGCCTGACATCAGCCTGTCATCGATTTTCGACTGGTTCGACTTTTCGCCGTGACCCAAAGGCATCTAACGAAGTGCTGCAGCTTTTTGCGCTATAGAAAAACCGATCCACCAGTAGAGAGCCAGAACCGACTCAAGAACTGGATGGAGGTCCGCGATGTTCAAACCCGTTGCAGTCAAAGCGCGCGAGGACTACAAGCTCTGGATTCGGTATTCTGACGGAGCCGAGGGAGAAGTCGATCTTTCAGAGTTCGCAGGCAAGGGCGTCTTCCAGATTTGGAATGACTGCCGCATCTTTGAAGCCGTCTCCCTTGGCGCCCACGGCGAAGTTGTCTGGGGTGACGACGTTGAGATGTGCCCGGATGCGTTGTATCTGCGGTTGACCGGCAAGGCTCCGGAAGAAATCGTTCCCAATCTCCGCGAGAACTCGCTGGACAATGTTTTGGCCTCCGAGCCCGTCGTCTCCGGACGGCGTCGCGCCGCTGAACTTGGCCGTTAGGCGGCAGCAAATGCTTGCGCCCATTGTCTTGCCGTTTCAAATCACCGCTGCGTTTTTCGCCGTCGTCTTGCTTGCAATCTGCCTGCTCACGTGACGCGGGAAACTGCTTGCGGTCGCGTTCGCTGCTGCATTGCTGTTGTTCATTCCGTCCCGGCGGCTGGGGCCGCTGAGCTCTTTCAGTAGGTGCTCCACGAATGGCTGAGGCAATAAGATGGCTCCTTTTGCCGGGACTGATCGGCATCGGATGGCTGGTCGCAAGCTACCGACCTGAACTCGCGCGACGTATTGCTCAACTCCCGCCGATCGCGGCCGCCGCAATCCTTTCCTGCCTCGTGCTGACGGGCATTTTTCGTGGCGGCGGTCCGGTTTCGGAGCTGCACCGCTGGAGCGGACATGCCCTGTTGATTCTTATGTGGTTCTCTGTTCCTTTTGCGGTCGGCGTTCCTTTTCAGCGGATTCTTCGCCATCGACCGGCGGTCGCGTTTGCCCAGTTCTTCGCCCTCTCGCTAGTTGTGGCTATTACCCTCATAGCGTCATTCACTGGTTATCTCGGACCAACACACGTGAACTATGTAGTCGAAGAAAGTCGCAATCGATTTGAAGTTCTCCACCTCTACGTTTTACCCTCTATCTTTTCAGCATTGCTTGTCGAATGGTGGTGGTTCGTTCGGCCGTCGCGCGTTTCACCCTTGAAAAATCATTGGAAACGCGCTGCAGACTGAGCTTGTCCGTTGCCGGCTTGCCTTTGGCCGTCGATCGTTGTATCGTACAACAGGATGCCAGTCGATGGAGTAGCTCATGGAAACGGTCACGATCTCGCCGAAATTCCAAGTCGTGATCCCACGCTCGGTGCGCGAGCGTTTGAATCTGCGGCCGGGTCAACAGGTTCAGGTGATCCCCTACGAGGACCGGATCGAATTCATCCCGCTGCGGCCGGCGCATGAACTGCGCGGCTCGCTACGGGGAATGCCGACCGATCTGACACGGGAGCCGGACCGCCGATGAGTGACGGTCGGGTAGTCGTCGACTCCTCGGGCTGGCTGGAGTATTTGGCGGATGAAGCGAATGCCGATTTCTTTGCGCCAGCCATTGAGGCGCCGGATCGACTGGTGGTGCCCAGCCTGAGCATTCTGGAAGTGTTCAAGTGGGTGCTGCGCGAGCGCGGCGAGGACGCGGCGCTCCAGACGGCGGCATTGATGCAGCAGGGCGAGGTCGTGGACCTGGACGCGGCGCTCTCATTTCGGGCGGCAAAGCTGGGCCTTCAGTACCGGCTCCCGCTTGCCGACAGCGTGATACTCGCGACAGCCCAGGCATACGGTGCCGCGCTCTGGACGCAGGACGCCGATTTTGAAGGCGTGCCTGGTGTTCAGTATCAGCCCAAACGCCGCGCCTAACAATCGCTTGGCAGCGGAGTTTTATAGGCGGCCGCGAACCTCTCTTCTACCGCTCCCCCACTTCCTCCGCCTGCTTCTCGTCTTCCTGCTTCGCGTTTGTTTGCGCTTCCAGCGCATCGACCAAGCCCGGCACGCCTGCGGCTCCGGTGACGATTTCGATGGAGGAGCCGGCGAAGTCTTCGCCGACTGGTTCGAAGCGGCCGCCGAGGTGTTCGGCCAGGAAGGCTTCGACGACGGCGTTGAAGGACATGCTGTTTTCGGGGCGGGCGAAGCCGTGCCCTTCGTCTGGGTAGAGGACGTAGGTGACGGGGATGCCGTGCTTTTGCATGGCTTCGACGATCTGGTCGGCTTCGGATTGTTTGACGCGGGGGTCGTTCGCTCCTTGCCCGATCAGCAGCGGCCGCTCGATTTTTTCGACGTAGTTGAGCGGCGAGCGGGCGAGCAGCTCTTTACGTCCTTCTTCGGTCGTCCAGTCGCCGACGCGGTCTTTCATGACCGGCATGAACGGCATCCAGTACGGCGGCACGTTTTCGAGCAGCGTGATGAGACTCGACGGGCCGACAATATCCACGCCGCAGGCAAACACTTCGGGCGTAAAGGTCAATCCGACGAGCGTGGCGTAGCCGCCGTAGCTGCCGCCCATGATGGCGACGCGGTCTTGGTCGGCGACGCCTTGCCCCACGGCCCAGTTCACCGCGTCGAGCAGATCGTCGTGCATCTTGCCCGCCCACTCGCGGTTGGCAGCGTTGATAAAATCTTTGCCAAAGCCGGTCGAGCCGCGGAAGTTGACGCTCAGCACGGCGTAGCCGCGATTGGCGAGCCATTGGTGCGTCGGATTGTAGCCCCATCCGTCCCGTGCCCAGGGGCCGCCGTGGACATCGAGCACCAGCGGCAGCGGCTGCTCCGGCGTCTGGTCGCCATCCGGGTCGCTTCCCGGCGGCAGCGTCAGATAGCTGGGCAGATTCAGCCCGTCGCGGGCCTCGATCACGATCGGGTGCATGTTCGCCAATTCGTACTGTTGCAGATCGCTTTGGCTGCTGAACAGGAAATGGGCTTTTTTGTTTTCGCGGTCGTAGTGGTAGAACTGCACCGCGCCGTCGTCGATGATATAGGCCACCGTCCAGTGCTTATCGTCGAGCGTGCGGCTGGTGATCTCGAACTCGCCATCTTCGACCGTGCCAAGGTACTCCAGGTCGGCGCGGATCGCGTCGTCCAGGATGACCCACTGCCGCCGCAGATACGTGAACGCCACGGCCTGGATGTTCTTCTCGGTTGGGTGCATCAGCACGCCGCCGGCGTCGGCTTTGGGATTGTCGGCGATCAGCGTTTGCTTGCCCGTCTCGATCACCATTTCGGTCAGCGCCGAAGTATTGCGCCCACGGCTGTCGATGAAGTAGAGTACTTCGCCGGTCTTATTAAAACCGATCGGGCTGGTGGTCATGGCGTCGAGCGGCCCGACTTCGATGAACTCTTCCCAGCCCCCTTCGCCGTCGGGCTTGAGCAGGACTTGGCCGCCCTGCGGCGTGAAGTCCAGCCCGAAACGGACGTTGTAATCGTCGTCGGCCATCAAGGCGGCGAAGCCGGGGTTCTCTTGCACAAGTTCCCGTTCGCCGGTCTTGATGTTCACCCGGTACATGTCGTGCAGTTGCGGGTTGCGGTCGTTCAGGCCGACGAGAATTTCTTCGGGGAACTTTTCACTCACGCCTTCGATCTGCGCCTGCACGCCTTCGATCGGCGTCAGATCCTTCGTCTCGCCGCTCTCGACGTTCACGCGGTAGACGTGCCAGTTTTCATCGCCCTTGGCGTCTTGCAGATAAACCAGATGCTCGTTCGTGTAGGCCCAAAAGTAACGGCGAATGCCGCGATCGCGGTCATGGGTGATCGGCTTGGCCTGGTCGATCTGGTCGGTCGGAGCCACCCAGATATTGAGCACGCCTTCGACCGGTGCGAGGAAGCTGATGCGCTTGCCATCGGCGCTGATGCGGGCCGCCGCGCGCTCGGGATTGCCGAACAGCACCTTGCGCGGGATCAGCGGCGGTAGTTCCAGTTCGCGCTGCCGTGCCTCTTGGGCCGGTCGCGCGGTGGGGGCTGCGGCTAATTCTGTCATGGACTCGTTCGCCGGAGTCGAGCGATCATCCGCCGCAGGCAGGCCGTCAGGAAAGGCCGGACCGGACGGCGCGGCGGTGCTTGCCGGCGGCGCGAGTGCTTCGCTCTCGGGCATCGGCTGCGCGGCGGGGAGTTCTGGGCTTTCCGGCTCGGTCAGACCAGGAACAGGGCTGGCCGTCTCCGTGCTTGCCGGACCTTCACTTCCCGCGGGCGAAACGGCGGCCTCTGCCTCGCCAGCGGCGGATTCCGCCTCGGAGACGCTCAACTCGTTCCCACTCTCCGAGCAACCGATCGGGAGCGCCAGCAGAACGCAAGAGCCAAGGCAAGCGAGCCGTCGCCAAGTGCTGGAAAATGTCATATTCGATCACTCTCTTCCTGAAGATCGGCAGAAGGCGGCGAACGGCCGACAGCGGCCGACTCGTCGTAAATCCAATCTGCACAACATAATCCATGAGAAGGGAGTTCGCCAAGAGGGCACCCGCGGTGCCCCGGTGCCGCGTCGGCAGGGGCCGCCCCTAGATTCCCGCCTGCGCGGGGGGACGCTCTCGGCGCGGCGCGCTCTAAAAGCCGCTGCTTCGCCGGTTCTGCTCGGAGAGGACGCGGATTGTTTCGTCGTAGCTCCCGGAGCGGAAAGCCGCCTGCACCATGCGTTTCACCTGCGTGGCGCTATAGGCATAGCCAACCTGGCGGTTGCTGGCGTTCAGCAGTGCGGCGGTTGCCTCTTGCATGAGTAGTTCGACCGGCGTATTCCCCTGCTGGAGCGCCTGGCTGAGCGTGGAGGGCTGGTCGGCTGTGAGGTCGAAGACGACGGCGAACCGATCCGTCGGGGTCCAGGTTCTCCACTGGTTTTGATTCCTCGGATCGCTCCAAAAGTCGGGCGGGTGCCCTCCCTTCGGCTTCGATTGACCGGGCGGGGGCTGGCGAAGCTGGCCGTGAACCGTGCCGTCGGCGGAACCGGCTGTCCATGCGCCTTGAAAATGTTTCCCTGAAATGGTGCCCGAGCCGGAAACGGTCGCAAAGCCCGGGATGCAGACCGAAGCCGGACCGACCGCCTCGGAGTTGCTGCCGGTAAATGTAATCGGCATCGTGACCGGCAATTCAAACTGGAAGCCGTCCCCCGCTAGGTCGAACGTGACCAGATAGGCGTTGTTGCCGAGTTTGGAGACGCTTTTGACCGTGCAAGTCAGGCCTTGCAGGCGGTCATTCAGTTCGGCTTGGTATTTCGCCGCCTGCTTGCCGCCGGGAGTGACCTTCCATACCGCCTGGACCTCGGCACCGACCGTTTTATCGAGGAAGGCTTGCTCGCGTTGCTCGCCGGGCGTTTGCGCCGCGACGGGCGGAGCGGTTGCCGACAGCAGTGCTATCACTAGCACGATCGAAGCTCGCATCGCGATCACCTCCGAGCAAAGCGGCAGAAAAACCAGCGGCCAGATGCAGTTGAATCTAGCCCCGCCGCGCCGGCAGCGTCAAGCAAAACGCCCGCTGGCCGCGAGAAAAGCTAGCACCCTACGATTCCTCACAGCAGGCCGTGGAAGCGGGCGCCACTGCGTCGGCGAGCGGCGAAGCCGGGGCGAAGGAAGGGATTGCGGTGACCAATCTCGCCCCGCCGGTCCGCACCGAGCAAGCTCCGCGTCTCCCGCGTTCTGCCAGAGGGAACCGCGCTTCGCCCCAGCCGCTCGTGATTGTGCTGCTCGCTGCGGCCAGCGGCATGGTGCTGGTGCGCGTGCATCCCATGCCGGTGCTTCTGCTCGGGACGGGAGCACTGGCGACGGCGAGCCTCGGGGCGTGGCTCTGGTGGCGCGGCGCGCTGTGCCGGGCGACGCTGCTGCTGCTTGTGAGCATCGCTTGCACCGCTGCCGCCTGGCACCAGCTTCGCTGGCACTATTTTGCTGCGGATGATCTCGGCCGGTTTGCGGGCCGGGTGGCTGAGCCGGTGTGCGTGGAAGCCGTCGTCCTTAGCGAGCCGGCGTACTTGCCGGCTCCGCCGCCCGACCCGCTCCGCACGATCCCGCCGAGCGCCTTGAGCCGGTTCGACGTGGCGGCGGTCGCGCTGCGCTGCGGCGCGCGATGGCGCGAGGTGTCGGGCGGCGCGACACTGCTCGTCGAAGGCCGGCTCGCTGGTGTTCAGGTCGGCGATCGGCTCCGCATCTTCGGGCAGCTTGCTCGGCCTCGGCCCGCGCGCAATCCGGGCGAGTTTGACTTTGCCCGTTACGCCCGTGCCGACCGCAAGCTCTGCGAACTCCGCTGCGACGGGGCACATTGTTTAACCATAAAAAAGCGTGCCGCCGCGCTGAGCGTGCGGCGTGGGCTGGCTTGGTTGCGGCAGGTCGGCCGGCAACAAATCGAGCGGCACGTTCCACGCGCGCAGGCCGGACTCGCCGCCGCGCTGCTGCTCGGCGATCGTGCGGCCGTCGGTCGCGGCGCGACGGAGCCGTTCTTTCTGACGGGCACGTTGCATCTGCTCGTTGTTTCGGGACTGCATGTGGGCATCCTCGCCAGTCTGCTGTACTTGGTCCTGCGTCTGCTGCCGCTGCCGCGACGGGCGCTGCTCGTTTTGGCCGCCGCGCTGGTCGTGCTTTACGCTTTGGTAACGGGAGCCAATCCGCCGGTGCTACGTGCCGCGACGCTGTTTGGCGTCTTTTACGCCGCGTGCTTCTTGGGACGAAAGGCGCACGCGGCCAATGCGCTCTCTGCTGCGGCGCTGGTTGTGCTGGCGATTAATCCGGCCGATCTGTTTCGCACGGGGCCGCAGTTGAGTTTTCTTGCCGTGGCGGCACTCGCCGCGTTCTTTAGCCACCGCCGCCCTCGTCGCGAAGAAGATCCGCTTCTGCGGCTGACTGCGAAGACGCGGCCTCTCCCCGTTCGCTGGCTTTCGACGCTGGGCCGCAGTACGTGGGAAGTGACGCTGGCTGGCGTATGGGTGTGGCTGGCGACGCTGCCGCTGGTGATGCTGCAGTTTCATCTGCTGACGCCCGCCGCGCTCGTGCTGACCCCGCTGCTCGGACCGCTCGTGTGGCTTGCACTCGCGGCGGGTTTCGCGCTGCTGCTTATCGGGCCGGTCGTGCCGCTGGCCGGCGGGGCTTGTGGAACTGTGTGCGGCGGGGCGATTGCTGGCTTAGAGCAATTGGTGGCCGGGGCGCAGCAATTGCCCGGTAGCCACACCTGGGTGCCGGGGCCGGCGCTTTGGTGGACGGTCGTCTGGTACGTGGCGCTGGTGCTGCTGTGGGCGTTTCCGCAACGGCGGCCGCCCCGGCGGTGGGCACTGGCGCTTGCGGCCGCTTGGCTCGCGGTTGGATTCGCCGCGCCGCTGCTGCCCCGCGAGCCGCAATTGCGCGCGACATTCATGGCGGTCGATCATGGCTGTGCGGTGCTCGTGCAACTGCCGGCCGGCGAGACACTCTTGTATGACGCCGGCCGACTCGGCGCGCCGGAAGGAGCCGCCCGCGCGATTGCCGCCACGCTCTGGTCGCAGGGCATCACGCATCTCGACGCGGTTGTTGTCTCCCATGCCGATGCCGATCATTACAACGCGCTGCCAGAGTTGCTCGAACGCTTTAGCGTCGGCGTGCTCTACGTCTCGCCGACGATGTTTCAGCACGAGCCGGCCGCGCTGTGGGCATTGCGCGAGGCAGTCGAGAGTCATCAAGTGCCAGTGCGGACACTCTGGGCGGGCGACCGGCTCTTGGCAAAGGGGGTGACCCTGGAAGTTTATCATCCGCCGCCCAGCGGCGTGCAGGGGAGCGACAACGCCAACAGCATCGTGCTGGCGATCGACTACGCCGGCCGGCGCGTTCTGCTGCCAGGCGATCTGGAGTCGCCGGGGCTGGAGTCGCTGCTTGCCACCGCGCCTTGCGATACCGATGTGCTGCTTGCTCCGCATCATGGCAGCCGACGGAGCGATCCGCCCGGCTTCGCCGCGTGGAGCACGCCGCAGTGGGTCGTCATCAGCAGCGGTCATCGTGGGCGGCAGGACGCCGCAAGCCGCGCCTACCGCGCCGCCGGCGCCCGCGTTTTCACCACCCACGACGCCGGCGCGGTGGAGGTAAGGATCGCACGCGACGGGCGGTTGTCGGTCGAGAACTTTCTTTCGCCGTAGCGGTTGTCACGCCGCAGGGCTTGGTTGTTGTTCCCGCCGCCGCCCGCTACGATAGCGGCATGAACACGCACCACCTGGAGAGCCTGGCGCGGCAACTGCTTGCGGGCGATTTGTCGGTCGAGCAGTTTACGCGCGCGATCGAGTCGTCGACGGCCGAACTGGGCGAAGCGACGCTCGACCTGGATCGCGGTCGCCGCTGCGGGTTTCCCGAGGTAGTGTTTGGCGAAGGCAAGTCGGTCGCCACGCTCGAAAAAATCTTTCATGCGCTGCTCGCCGACGGCACGGACGTGCTCGCCACGCGCGTCGATGCCGAAAAAGCCGCGGCGCTGCTGAAGACTTTTCCCCAGGCGGTCTACAATCCGCTCGGCCGCACCTTTCGCGTCGATCATGGCGCCGCACCGCGCGCGACGCGCGGCCAGGTGGCGGTGATTACCGCCGGCACGAGCGATCTGCCCGTGGCCGAGGAAGCCCGCGAGACGCTCGCCTGGATGGGCGTGGCGGTGACGATGGTGCATGACGTCGGCGTGGCGGGGCCGCACCGGCTGCCGCAGCACTTGGCGAAGTTCGAACGCAGCGATGCGGTGGTGGTCGTGGCCGGCATGGAAGGCGCGCTGCCGAGCGTCGTTGGCGGCTACGTTCCGTGTCCGATCATCGCCGTGCCCACCAGCGTCGGATACGGGGCCAGTCTGGGCGGCATTGCGGCGCTGCTGAGCATGCTCAATAGCTGCGCGGCGAACGTCACGGTTGTCAACATCGACGCGGGCTTTAAGGCGGGCTACGTGGCCGGCATGATCGCCACCCGCGCAGCGAAAGGAGCCTCGGCCTAGTGTCCCGCGATCTATCCACAACGCTCACCGACGAACTGCCGCGCCTGCCCGCCCGCGAACCGGACAGCCACAAAAACACCTTTGGCCGCGCGGTGCTGATCGGCGGCTCGCTCGGCATGAGCGGCGCGATCACGATGAGCGGCCTGGCCGCCCTGCGCGGCGGCGCGGGGCTGGTGCAGTTGGGCGTGCCGAAGTCGATTCAGAACGTCGTCGCCAGCTACGAGCCTTCGTACATGGTGCGCGGCCTGCCCGAAGATGGCGAGGGACGGCTCACCACCATCGCACGCGAGCAGATCACCGAACTTGCCGCATCGGCAACTGCCGTGGCAGTCGGGCCGGGGCTGGGGCGTTCAGGCGAACTCGTGGAGCTGGTCGGCTGGCTCTACACCACACTTGAAAAACCAATGGTGATCGACGCCGATGGCCTCAACGCGCTGGCCGAAAGGCCGGACGTGCTTCATCAGCCGCCCGCGCCACGGATTCTCACCCCGCATCCCGGCGAGTTTGCACGACTCGTTTCCGAAAAACAGCAGGACTCCGACGCGCGCCGCCAGCGCGCGATCCAGCTTGCCCACGAGTGCGGCATTGTCGTGGTGCTCAAAGGCGCGGGAACGCTCATTACCGATGGCGAGCGGTCGGGCATCAACGAAACGGGCAACCCCGGCCTGGCGACCGGCGGAACCGGCGATGTGCTCACCGGGCTAATCACCGCGCTTGTCTGTCAGGGCCTCGCGCCCTGGGCGGCGGCGCGGCTGGGCGTGCATCTGCATGGGCTGGCGGGCGACATGGCGGCGGAGGAGCTAGGGCAAGTCTCGCTCATCGCCAGCGATCTGGTTAACTATCTGCCGGCGGCGTTTCAGGAACACGCCGCGTAGCACGTCGCCGGCCGCTTACGGGAGACGCGCCGTTGCTGCCACTGGCTGCGACCGGCTCGCCCGCGCTGTCCCACTCGATGCTCAGCACGGCATCAAAGACTTTTTCGAACATGTCCGCTCGCCGTCGCGCGCCCCACACATCCACATCGGGATACTCCTGCGCGTGGACGCACAGCGTCACGGCGTCGGCACCTGGTTCGACTGAAACACTCTCGACCTGCTGGCTGTGGCTGCGATCGAGCCCACCGGCAAGACGGAGAATCGCGGCCATTTGTTTGACCCGCTGGCGGTCTTCGGGAGCAAGCTGGCTGTAGTTGGCATGCTTCTTCTTCGGCTCCGCGCCGCGATGGTAGCGGGCGACATTGGCGATTAGCTCTAGCTCGTGCGGCTGAAAGCCATCCATGCGGCTGTTGAGGATCAAGTGGTAACTGTGTTTGTGATGCCGCTCGTAATTAATCAGATAGCCGACATCTTGCAGCCGCGCCGCCGCTTCCAGCAGCGGTTGGTCCTCGGCCCGCAGCCCTAGCGGGGCGGCCAACTGCTGAAAAATCTGTCCTGCCAGGCGCGCCACGTGCCGGCCATGCTCGACATCGCTGCCGCAGGCGGCGGCGAAGCGTTCGACCGCCTGCTGGCGATCGACGGGCGTCGTGGGCCGGCGCGCGCCGTGGGCTTGGTCGATCATCGACAGGATCAGCCCGTCGCGGACGCCGCCGTTGTGGATCAGCATCGAATTGAGGTCGAAGCGGTGCAGGAGCCGGTCGATAATCGCCAGCCCCGCGACGATAATATCGGCGCGATCGGCATTCAGCCCTGGCACGTTGCGCCGCGCCTTGGGGGACATTTTGCGGAGCCGGTCCAAGAGATGCCGCAGCTCGGCCCAACTGACCTGATAGCCGCGCATGGGCAGATTGCTTTGGTTCTTGGCGGCCATCATCATCGAGGCGACGTTTGTGAACGTGCCCCCCGAGCCGATCAGCACGTGTGGCTGGAGCTTGAGTTTTTTGGTCTTTTTGCGGAGCCGGCGGTCGATGTAGGCAAGCAGATGCTCATAGTCATCGCCCAGCGTCGCCTGCCCGCCGAACATTTCGCTCAAGCGGACCGCACCCAAATCGGTGGGGAAAATCGCTTCCACGAGCGGCCCCGAGGCGAGCACGATCTCGGTGCTTCCGCCGCCGATGTCGGCCATGACCATCGTTTTGCCCTGCAGATCGAAGTTGCGGCGCACGCTGTAAAAGGCCAGGTCGGCTTCTTTCTCGGCGCTGATGACTTCGATCTCTAGCCCGATGTCTTCCTGCGCGCGGCGGCAAAAATCGCCGCCGTTGGTCGCTTCGCGCACGGCGCAGGTGGCGATGGCGCGCAGCTCATCGACATTGAAACCCTCGGCGATTTGCTTGAAGCGGCGCAGGGCCGAGAGCGACTGTTCGATGGCCTCGGGATCAAGCTGGCCGGTGGCTTGCAGGCTGCGGCCGAGCCGGGTTGGCTCGCGTTCTTCATCGAGAATGCGGTAACTGGCGTCGCGCAGGGCTTCGGCCACCACGAGCCGCATGCTGTTGGTGCCGATGTCAATCGCCGCCAGGCGATGGGGCATCGCGCCCTGAAAAAGTTTTTGCCGCTCGGGCATCGTGCCAAGCCTTCCTCCGGCCGAGCGATCGGCCAATTGAGCTTTCCGTCGTAAAGGAGAATTATATCATATCTTGAAGTAGGGCGGCGAGCGGCACCGCGAGCAGCCCACGCCGCCATTCCCCTTCTCCAGGTTTTCCTTGGCTCATGCAAATCCTCCGCGATCTTGCCGAACTGCCGACTCGCCTGCGTGGCGGAGCCGTGGCGATCGGCAATTTCGACGGCGTGCATCGAGGCCATGCGCGGATCATGAGCACGCTCGTCCGCCGCGCCGAGCAGGTCGGTGGCCCGGCGGTCGTATTCACCTTCGATCCCCATCCGGTACGACTGCTACGACCGGAGCAAGCGCCCCCGCCGCTCACCTGGACCGAGCGGAAGGCGGAACTGCTCCGCGCGCTGGGCGTCGATGCGATGGTCGCCTACCCGACCGACGAAGCCCTGTTGGAACTTTCGCCGCAAGAGTTTTTCGACCGCATCATTCGCCAAGCGCTCGACGCCCGCGCGCTGGTCGAAGGGCCAAACTTCTTTTTCGGCCACAATCGCAGCGGCGATGTGGAACTGCTCGGCCAGCTCGCCGCGTCGGCTGGCGTGAAATTGGAAGTTGTCGAGCCGTACGTGCTCGAAGGCGAGATCGTCTCTAGCTCGCGCGTGCGGCGCGCGATCGCGCAAGGCGAGGTGGAAATGGCCGCTCGCTTGCTCACGCAGCCCTACCGCATTCGCGGCATGGTGACGCACGGGGCCGGCCGGGGCGCGAAGATCGGCTTTCCCACGGCGAACGTCGACGCCATCGACACGCTGCTCCCCGCCAAGGGCATCTACGCCGGGCGCGGCTACGCGGCAGAAGCAAACTGGCCCGCCGCTATCCACGTCGGCCCGAATCCCACTTTCGGCGAACAGACGCTGAAGGTCGAAGTCCACCTGATCGGCTGCCGGCAGACGCTCTACGGCGAGCCGCTCGAAGTCGACTTTCTCGCCCGCTTGCGCGACGTGGAGACCTTTCCCACGGTCGAGGCCCTTCAGAGGCAGATGACGCGCGACGTGGAACAGACGTTGCAAATCGTCGGCGACCGCGAAATTTGATCCGCCCTTTTCCCCGCGATTGAGAAACACCGATGGCCCTCTCCTGGCAAGCATTTGTGGAACTGGTGCAGCATCATCAGCGGTTTGTCCTAACGAGCCACATGCGCCCCGACTGCGACGCACTCGGGAGCGAGCTGGGCATGGCGGCGATCTTAGAGTCGCTCGGCAAGTCGGTGCGGATTGTCAACGGCGATACGATTCCCGGCCATCTCGCGTTCATTGATCCCGAGAACAAAATCGAGACGCTCGGCTGCGACGTGCAGGCGGAAGAACTGCTCGACTGCGACGTGCATCTGGTGCTCGACACGAGCGCTTGGATTCAGCTGGGGCCGATGGCCGACGTGCTGCGCAAGACGCGGGCGCGCAAGGTGGTGATCGACCATCACGTGAGCGAAGACGATCTGGGGGCGGTTTCGTTTAAAGACACGAAGGCCGAGGCCACGGGCCGGCTCGTGGTCGAGGTGGCCGATGCGCTCGGGGTGCCGCTCTGCCCGCAGATTGCCGCGCCGGTGTTTGCCGCGATCGCCACCGATACCGGCTGGTTTCGCTTCGCTTCGGTGACGGGCGAGACGTACCGCATCGTGGGGCGGCTGCTCGACGCCGGCGCAAAGCCCGAGACGATTTACCGGCAGCTTTATGAGCAAGAGTCCCTGCAGCGCATCTGGCTGCGAGGCCGGATTCTCTCCAAAGCCGAAACGGCCCTCGATGGGCGGCTGATTTATGCCCGCGTCGAAATCAGCGACTTCGCCGCCAGCGGCGCGATCCCCAGCGATACGGAGGATGTCATCAATCTGCTCCTGCGCGTGGCGGGCACGGAGG
>CAYZVT010000021.1:0-5026 GCA_964481585.1 uncultured Pirellulales bacterium | reverse complement strand
TCGCGCTGCTGTTCATCGAACAAGCGCCAAACAACATCAAAGTCAGCTTTCGCAGTCGGCGGTCGGTTGATGTGCGATGCCTGGCCGAGCAGTTTGGCGGCGGGGGGCACATCGCGGCGGCCGGGGCGACCGTTCACGAGCCGCTGGACGAGGCCGAGCGAAAGATTCTTGACGCCGTGCGGCAAGCTATGCGATAATTGCCGTTCGTGCCGGCGACGGAAGTGTTTGCGGTGCAAGTGGTTCCCGGGCCGGTGCCCTCCCCCGCCCGCTCGTCGCAGCCAGAGGAACGCTGCGTGGGGAGTCCCGCCGAGATTTGTCCCACCGAATGCGTCTCGTCCCATCTTCCGTGCGGCGCGGCGTACTTCTCTTAAATTCGGATACCAACGTCTGCCCCCGATCCGCCGGGAGAGAGTTGCTATGTCTGCTGATGAGATCTATCCGGCCGGCGGAGATCCGCCGCGGCGTCGCTTTATTGTCGAATTTTTGGCAGGCGCTTGCGGCGCGCTGGTGGCGCTGGTGCCGGCGGTGAGCGGGCTGTTAGTCTTTTTCGATCCGCTCAAGCGGAAGCAGGCCAAGGGGGGCAAGCCGATCCGCGTGGCGACGCTCGAAGCCATTCCCGCCGACGGCAAGCCGCACCGCTTCCCGGTCGTCGACACCCGGCGCGACGCCTGGAACGTCTATCCGCCGCAGCCAATCGGCGCGGTCTACTTGCAGCGGACGAGCGAGAGCGAGCCGCCGAAGGCCTTTTCGGCGATCTGTCCGCATCTGGGCTGTGCCGTCGATTACAAAGCGAGCCGTGGCGTCTACGTCTGTCCTTGTCATAACAGCGTCTGGACGATCGACGCCGAGCGCGTCAATCCGGCCACCTGTCCGGCCCCGCGCGATCTGGACGAACTGGAAGTTGAAATTCGCAACGACAGCGAAGTCTGGGTCAGCTACCAACGCTTCCGCAGCGGCCTTGAAAAAAAGATCCCCGAATAGCTCACCGCCTACAGCGCAAGCGCGTCCTTCCCGCGCAGGCGGGAACCTAGAGAGTAAGCTTTGCGTCACGGTAGATTAAAGCGGCGATCCTCCCCTGGCGGCCGCAGGCGAAAAATCCACAATCCAGAATCCACCATCCACAATCCCAATCGCCAATCCCCCATGCCTGCTTGGACCAAACAGCTCGACGCCTGGCTCGATGACCGGACCGGGTACCGCGACTTTCTTTCCGCCGCTCTGTTCGAGCACGTGCCCGGCGGCGCGCGGTGGCGGTATGTGTGGGGGAGCACGCTCGTCTTTACGTTCGTGATGCAAGTCATCACCGGCACGTTTCTGTGGATGGCCTACAGCCCGAGCGCTCAGACCGCTTGGGAGAGCGTGTACTTCATCCAGTTCCAGATGAACTACGGCTGGCTGCTGCGTGGGCTGCATCACTACACGGCGCAGGCGATGGTCGTCCTGCTGGCATTGCACCTGATGCAGGTGGTGGTCGATGGCGCGTACCGCGCTCCGCGCGAGTTCAATTTCTGGCTGGGGCTGATCTTGATGAAGATCACGCTCGGCTTGGCGCTGACCGGCTATTTGCTCCCGTGGGACCAAAAGGGCTATTGGGCGACCCAGGTGGCGACGAAGATCGCCGGCATCGTGCCGCTCATTGGGCCGAGCTTACAGCGGCTGGTCGTCGGCGGAAACGAATACGGCCACCACACGCTGACGCGGTTCTTTGCCCTGCACGCCGGCGTGCTGCCGGCGATGCTGATCGGCTTTTTGGTGCTGCACGTGGCGCTGTTTCGCAAGCACGGCATCAAGGCCAAAGCCGCCGCCGGGCGGGCGGACCAGATGTTTTGGCCGGACCAGGTGCTCAAGGATGCCATTGCTTGTATGGCCGTGCTGATTACCGTCGGCGTGCTGGCGACGCTGCGGCCGGCGGAACTGACCGCGCCGGCCGATCCGGCCAATGCCTACGATGCCGCCCGGCCGGAGTGGTACTTCTTGTTCTTATTCCAGTTCCTCAAGTTCTTCCACGGCGAGACGGGCGAAATCCTCGGTGCGATCGTCGTGCCGGGGCTGGTCATGCTGATGCTCTTTTTGATGCCGCTGGTCGGCCGCTGGAAGATCGGGCATCGCTTCAACATCGCGTTCTTGTGCTTCCTGCTCACGGGAGCGGGCGTGCTGACGGCACTGGCCTTGCACGAGGATTACCACGCGCTGAACGTTGCGGAGGATGAGTACCAGGACGTGCAGCAAGTGCTCGACGAGATCGACATCGACCAGCGGCGTCACAAAGCCAAGAGCAAGTACAGCGGCCGGAGTGAAGAAGAACAGATTGCCGCCTACTTCGACGGCGAGCCGCAAAAGCGGGCGGCCTTCCACGAACGGCTTGCGGCTTACAAGGCTTATGAAAAATCGCGGGGGCATTTGGAAGCGGTCGAGCAAGCCGAGCGAGAAGGCGAGCGGGCACGCGAACTGGCGGCCCAAGGCATCCCGCCCACCGGCAACCTGACCCAAGTTCGCTCCGACCCCAAGATTCAAGGCCCCAAACTGTTCAAGATGCACTGCGTCAGTTGCCACGACCATGTCGACGAGCAGGGTGAGGGCATCCGCGCTTTGCGGCCGCTGGAATATCCCGTTGATCCGCAGTCGGGCGAGGTGCTCACCGACGAGCCGCCGATTCCCAACGCCGCGCCCAATCTGTACGGCTTTGCCAGCCGACAGTGGATCGCTGGGCTGCTTGATCCCGAACGGATCGCCCAAGCGCACTACAACACCGAGCGCATGACGGTCGAGAACGCCCCGTACTTCGGCAACACCGCGCACCGCGAGGGAGACATGGTCGGCTTTGTGCGCGACGACATGGACCACGACAGCCCCGAGGAGCTGAAAAAGCTCATCGTCGCCCTCTCGGCGGAAGCCGAACTGAAAGCGCAGCGCGAGGCGGACCGTGAAGCCCGCGAGGCGGGCACGATCGAGCAGGGCAAGACCGCGCTCGTCGAAACCTTCGCCTGCACCGATTGCCACAAATTCCACGACGAGGGCTACCTCGGCTCGGCGCCGGATCTGACCGGCTACGGCTCGCGGCAGTGGCTCATCGACTTTATCAGCAATCCCGAGCACGAACGCTTTTACGAGAGCAACAACGACCGCATGCCGGCGTTTGCCGCCGACCGGGAGCACCCGGAAAACAACCTGCTCGATCGGCAATCGCTCGAATTGATCGTCGATTGGCTCCGTGGCGAGTGGTACGAGCCAGCCCAGCACGAGCCGCAAGCGGGGCTGTAAAAACGGGTTCGCGCTGCCGCGCCGCAGCGCCGCGCTGGCCGCGAAAAAAGATGGGCAATCGCGTGGCGGCGGCCCAGCGGCGCTGCCATAATAAATAGCTACCGGTGTTCGGGATTTTCGCGGACGCCAACCTCAAGAGCGAACCGTCGATTCAACAGGCCCCGAGGCGGCCGAAGCGCGGCGGATCTGAGCGGATGCATCTTGTTCTATTTTCATCGACCAGAAGGAAAATGTTGATGTCAACACACCAGAGTTCGCGACGCGAGTTTCTGAAGAAATCGGCCGCCGCGGCGACCGTCGCCGGCATGGTTCCCTACTTCACCTCGACCAGCAAGGCGTTTGCCAACGACGCAAAGAACGATCGGCCGCTCATCGGCTGCATCGGCGTGGGCAGCATGGGTACCGGCGATGCCCGCGGCCATAGCGGCTTTGGCGATATCGTCGCCGTCTGCGACGTGGACTCGCGTCACGCCGAGAGAGCCAAGTACGACGACCGGATCGGCAAGGGCAAAGCCGACGCCTACCACGACTATCGTAAGGTGCTGGAACGCGACGACATCGACGTGGTGAGCATTGTGACGCCCGACCATTGGCACGTAAAGATTGCCATCGAAGCGCTGCAAGCCGGCAAGCACGTCTTCTGCCAAAAGCCGCTGACGCTGACGCTCGAAGAAAACCAACTGATTCGCAACGCCTGCAAGAAGCACAGTGACAAAGTCTTCTTCGTCGGCACCCAGCAGCGCAGCGACCGCGACCGCTTTCTCCGCGCGGTGAACATGGTGCAGAAGGGCCTGCTCGGCGATATCCAAAAGGTGACGGTCGGCATCAACGGCGGACCGGTCGGTGGACCGTTCAAGAAAGAAGAACCGCCGAAGGAACTTGATTGGAACATGTGGCTCGGCCAGGCTCCGCTGGTCGACTACATCAAGGAACGCGGTCATTACCAGTTCCGCTGGTGGTACGAGTACTCCGGCGGCAAGTTCACCGACTGGGGCGCGCACCACGTGGACATCGCCACCTGGGCCTTGGGCGAGGACAAGGAAGGCATGGGGCCGACCGAGTTCGACGGCACCGATGCCAAGCACCCGGTCGAATTCAAGGACGGCTATCCGCTCGTCGACGACTGCTACAACACCTCGCACGACTACGCCGTGAAGTGCAAGTTCCCGAGCGGGATCGAAATGACGGTCACCAGCCGTGGCGACAACGGCATCCTCTTCGAGGGAACCAAGGGCCGGCTGTTCGTCAACCGTGGCAAGATTGTTGGCCAGCCGGTTGAGGAGAATTGGGACAAGGACCAGTTCACCGCCGACGATCTGGCCGCGCTCTACAAGGGCAAGCCGCACGAAGGGCACAAGGGGAACTTTTACCGCTGCATCCGCGAAGGCGGTCTGCCGGTTTCGGACGTTTACACCCACGTGCAGGCGATGAACACCTGCCATCTGGCGGCCATCGCCGCCCGGCTCGGCCGGACGATCAAGTGGGACCCGAAGGCCGAAAAGATCGTCGGCGACGACCAAGCCGCCGCGTTCTTCGCCCGCAAGCCGCGCGAAGGGTTCGAGATTCCCCGCGTCTAAGCGGCGTTGCGGTTCAACAAATTCCAGCGGGCCGCGCCTTCCCAGGTGCGGCCCGCTTTTTTTGCTAAATAGTTATTAGCCGTTAGCGGTTAGCAAAATGCGTCCTTCCGGCGCAGGCGGGAATCTGAGAGTTAACCTGGTCCTACTGGATTCCCGCCTGCGCGGGAAGGACGGGTGTGCGCGGCACC
>CAYZVT010000020.1:0-22698 GCA_964481585.1 uncultured Pirellulales bacterium | reverse complement strand
GCTGCGCCTTCGGCGGCACTGCTGACGCAGTACTGCGTCACCTGCCACAACGCTCGCGCGAAAGCCGGTGGGCTGACACTCGATCCGGCACAACTCACTCAGATCGATCGCCATGCGGAGACATGGGAGAAGGTGCTCCGCAAGCTGCAGTCGGGCGGCGCGCAGTTCCCGCTCGCCGCTGGCCCCGTCATCGCGGAACTGGTCCGCAACGGCCAAGTGGAAAAACGGCTCGAAAGCCCCGAGCCGATCACCGATCGGCCGTTCCGCGTCGACGACGCGATGGTTTGCTACTCGACGGAGTTTGAGCGGTACTGGAAAGAAGACTTCGGCGACCGCGAGCCGTGGCACTACAGCGAGTACGGCGACCTCGACAGCGACGGATTGCCAAATTGGTTCGAGATGTACTGGTTCAGCAAGGAGCGCGGCTTCCAGCGGCTCGCCAAGCCGCCGGGCGCGAAGGAGGAGATCGGCGACCTGATCGACGACGCACTGGAAGAAGAGGGCGTCGGGCTTGGCCCGGCGGTCGAGCAGGAAAACGAAAACATCCAGTACAGCGTTTGGGGCGACTTCAGCACCGCCACGTACGCCACGCCCGAAGACGACCCCGACGGCGACGGCAAGACGAATCTGGAGGAATACCTCGCCCAGACCGATCCCACCAAGCCCCACTCGCTCAATCTCGACGTGGGCAAGGTTCAGCTTGAGCCTGGCTCTGGCCAACGCGACTAAACGCGCGCCAGCTTCGCCGGCGCTGCGGTTTCATTCATCGATTGATCTATCTTTGGGAGCTTGAACACCTATGACCTCGTCCTCCGTCCTGAATCATCTCTCCTTGTCGCTCGCGCCGTTCGCCCTGTTGGCGTTCTTCTCCGCTCAGCCGGTGTACGCCGAGCAGGCGGAGCCGCTCGACGTGCCGTGGTCGGCGGATTTTGAGAGCGATCCGACACAGCAAGGCTGGTCCACCGGCTCTTGGCCCCACCAAAAGCCCGCCGGCAAGCGGATCGACTCGGTTAGCACCTCGGGCGAGCACGCCCTGGTCGCCGAAAAAGGCTGGTGGGCAAGCCCACGCTTCAATGTCGAGCCGCTCGCCTATTACCGCCTGCAGTTCCAGTCGATGGTCGAAGGCAAAGCATTCTGGGGCGTCGTCTTCTACGACGACCAAGGCAAGTTGCTCGACGCGGATCATTATTCGAGCATCGATCCCTCGCAGACTTGGCAGGCGGGCGACTTCCGCTTTCGCGCCCGGTTGCGGGCGAAGACCGCGCAGCTCCGCTTCCAGGCCATCGACGCGCCGGTGTACATCGACGAGGTGCAAGTCACCGCGGCTTCGCGGCCCGAGGTGGCGAAGTGGGCCGATCAGCTTTATCGCGCCGAAAAGCCCCTGATGCTCGACGACGCGCCGCGCGCCGGCAAGAACCTGGCGCGGAGCCTGCAAAAGCTCCGCAGTGGTCAGACGCTGCGGATCGTGATGCTCGGCGACAGCATCGTCGCCGACACCGGCAACTCGGCTTTTGACGTGCTGCTCGAACGGGCCTACCCCGGCGCGCGGGTGGAAGTTATTACCGCCGTCCGCAGCGGCACCGGCTGCCAATACTATCAGGACGAGAACCGGGTGAAGCCGTATGTGCTCGACTTCCAGCCCGACCTGGTCATCATCGGCGGCGTGAGCCATCAGTTCGATCCGCAGCCGGTCGAGAGCGTGGTGAAGCAAATTCGCGCGGCAAGCGACGCCGAGATTCTGCTGCTTTCCGACGCCGTCACGCCGGCCTGGCTCATGGCGAGGAACTTTCGCGGTTCGAGCAAACTCCCCGAAGCCGAAGCGACCGCCCGCATCGAAGGCTACCGCCCTGCCCTGGCCCGGATCGCGGAGCAGCAGCAGGCCGCATACTTCGACATGCGTCCGCTGTGGGACGACTACACGGCGTCGACGCGGAAGCACCCGCTCTGGCTGTACCGCGACGTGGTCCACGCCAACGCGCGCGGCAAGCAGCTTCTCGCCCGCATGTTGCTCCACTACCTCGGTCCCGACGCGACCCTGGAGTAGCGCTGGGTGGGGGACGCACTCCAACGACGGGGGCGGGGGCGCACCGCGCACGCGGAAGCCCCCGGAGCGCTCGGCTGCCCCAATCGTCCTTCCCGCGCAGGCGGAAAGGACCGAGCGCAGTCTTGCGGTAGCTAGAGCGGCAAAGCGGCTACCCGGCCCGGCGGCTCCGGGCGAAAAGAGCGCTTAGGTCGCGCAACACGTCGTTCCCGCGCAGGCGGGAATCCAGACGGTGGACCATGCGCCTTAGTTTCCCGCCTGCGCGGGAAGGACGGGTTCTGGGCCGGGAAATCGCCGCCTTCTGCCCCCGCCTCAAGGGGGATGCATCTGCCGCACCGGCGGGAAACGAAGCGGGAAACGAGCAAAATTACGGGAAACTGCTAAAATCAGTATAGTAGTTTTCCTGATGCCAATTACGATATGAAATCGTCCCCCACTTCTTCATTTCCTTCCTGCTACGGATAGCCAGGAGCGGTCATGGACGGCCTGCACGCCCCCTCGTCCCTCAACACCTCGTTGGGTCCTGCGGTGCTCGCGCCTGCTACTAAGCATTTTGTGAATCCCGTCCTGCCGGGAGCCGATCCGTACGTCGTGCGGCACGCGGGGGCGTACTATCTTTGCCTCTCGCAGGACCATCTGGCGATCTCCATCTGGCGCAGCGATTGTCTCAGCTCGTGGACTGAGCGGCAGGTCGTTTGGGAGCCGCCGGCCAGCGGGCCGTGCAGCGCGGAGGTCTGGGCGCCGGAGCTGCACCGCATCGGCGACCGCTGGTACATCTACTTTGCCGCGTCGGACGGCAAGAACAAAAACCACCGGATGTGGGTCCTGGAGTCGGCAGGTGACGACCCGCTCGGCCCCTACACCAATCGCGGCACACTCTACACCGGCGATTGCGTCGCGCGCGGGACGGGCAACCGCTGGGCGATCGACGGCACCGTGCTTCGGCACCACGGCCAGCATTACTTTCTCTGGTCCGGCTGGCCCGCCGCCCGTGATGTGCAGTACTTGTACATCGCCGAGATGAGCAATCCCTGGACAATTAGCTCCAATCGCGTCCAGCTTTGCCACAACGCCGACTACCACTGGGAGCGCGTCGGGGAGTCGCCCCGCCGGCGCGGGCTGCATGAAGCCCCGCAAATTCTCGAACGCAACGGCCGCACGTTCCTCATCTATTCGTGCAGCGCCTCCTGGCTGCCGGGCTACAAGCTCGGCATGTTGCACCTTCGCTACGGCGGCGATCCGATGGTGGCGGACGACTGGATGAAGCATCCGGCTCCCGTCTTCCAATCGACTGCCGACACGGTCGGCGTCGGCCATTGCAGCTTCACGACCTCGCCCGACGGGCGCGAAGACTGGATCGTCTATCACGCCAAGGTCGATCGCCAGCCCGGCTGGAACCGCGCCATTCACGTCCAATCCTTCGACTGGGCCGCCGACGGCACGCCGCGGTTTGGAGTCCCACACCCGGCCGGCAACGCCCTCGCCGTGCCCTCGCAACTCACTCCCCAGACCGACGCGCCCCGCCACGTCGCCGCCTAACACGCCGCCCGGCTTCGCAGCTGGCCGTGTCGCCACGCCTCTGGGGCGACGGGGATTAACATCACCAGCTTGGTCCAGGTCCACCGATAGCTAGCGTCGGAAGTGCGGACCCGCCTGAGCACGCGCGATTCGCGCGACTGGCATAGCAATTGCTCCCCGATGCGAAAGGGAAAAGGCCGGCAAGCAGGTGCCGGCGGCAACGAGGAACTCTTGCGAGGAGTGAGGCCATGCAAGTTCGAGAAATCATGACGAACCAGGTGGTGTGCTGTACGCCCGACACCGGGCTGCAGGAAGTGGCGCAGATGATGGTGCAGCATGACTGTGGCGCAATCCCCGTGGTCGAGAGCCAGGACAATCCGGTCCCGGTCGGCATGATCACCGACCGAGACATCTGCTGCCGCAGCGTCGCCGAGGGCAAGAACCCGCTAGAGCTGCAAGCGAAGGATTGCATGACCGATCACTGCGCGACCGTGACGCCGGAGACGAGCCTGGAAGAATGCTGCCAGGTGCTCGAAGATCATCAGATCCGGCGGGCGCCGGTCGTCGATGAGCAAGGCCGCTGCTGCGGCGTCGTAGCGCAAGCCGACATCGCGCTGACGGCTCCCGAAGCGACCGCCGAGGTCGTCCGCGAAGTCTCCAAACACAGCGCCGCCGCCTCGGCATAGTCCGTGCGGCTGCTGGGCGATGGCGAAAGAAGTCGGGATCAACAGAAGTCGCGGCCGCAGGATCTTTTCTTGCAGCCGCGGCGTTTGATGCCTTTTTCGCCTGCGGCCTTCAGGCCCCCTTAGCCGCTTTGCCGCTACCGAGAAGGTAAACCTACGCTCTAGATTCCCCCCCTGCGCGGGAGCGGCGTGCTGCGCGGGAACGGCGTGTGAGCGAACTGCTAAGACTTGGCCCTGCATCGACTTGGGACTTGAGCGCCGGGGACGTGAAGATTGACGCGCCCCGCGCGCTTTGATTATACTACGACCATCCCCAGTCGCGGCGTGGCCCAGCGTTTCACCGTGTTACCGCGAGTGGGCCAAACGCCCGCCCACCTTCCTGGCCGCGTTGGAACCTGCAGGCCCGTTTCCTGCCCCTGTTGCTGCGCGATCGTCCGTGTCACCGTCGCGTGATCGTGGACGTTGTTTTTTCGATGAGACGTGTCGGCGGTGTTCGGGCAGCAATGCTACAGGCGCGGCTTGGCATAAACGTGCGAGCTACGGTTCGCGGCCCGTTTCCCGCAGATGGCCCTCGCTTTCAACAGCCAGTTTGCTAACCCCTCGTTCGAGATAGGCCGGCCTTTGGCAGCACGCCAGGGGCACAGGCAGCATCGGGCGCGCCCGAAAACGCCGGAATCATGAGACACCGCCTACCGCTGTTGATCGCCGGCCTGCTTAGCCTCGCCGTTTGGGTGCGCCCGGCGCCGGCCGAGCCGACTTGGCAAGCGGCGGTTTCGATTTTGGAACAGGCGTGCTGGGATTGCCACAGTGACTCGTTCAAAGAGGGAGAGGTCGATCTTTCCTCCTTTGCGAGCGAGGCCGACGCGATGGCCAATCACCACCTTTGGCAAAAGGTGCAGCAGCTTGTTAAGAACCAGGAAATGCCGCCGGCCGATGCAACGCCGCTCTCGACCGACGAACGCGAACTGCTGCTCGGCTGGATCGACCGCGCGCTGCAGCGCGTGGCTCGGGCGAACGCGGGCGATCCAGGACGGGTGACGCTCCGCCGTCTGACGAACACCGAGTACGACAATACTATTCGCGACCTGACGGGCCTCGACCTCAAACTGTCGGAGAAGTTCGTCAAAGATAGCGGCGGCGGAGAGGGCTTCACCAACACCGGCGACGTGCTGTTTGTCAGTCCCGAACAGTTGGCAAAATATCTCGACGCGGCGCGGGAAGTTGCGCAGCGCGCCTCGGTGTTGCCAGGATCGGGCATTGAGTTTCATGCCGAGCCGGTGGGCCTGCGAGGCCCGGGCGTGATTGCTGCCGAGGTCAATGCCCGCATCCGCTCGTGGTATTTCGATCGGCTCGGCCCGATGCTTCCCGACAAGTTCGAAGAGATGCGGATGGAATCGTATCTCCACGCCTGCTGGCGTCATCACCACGGACAGGGGGACCTTGCGCAGCTGGCAAAGTCCTACAAGCTCGACCCCATTTTCCTGGAGAACTGGTGGAACTTTCTGCAGAAAGAAACCTCCAATCCGTTCGCCAACCGCATCCGCATCCCCTGGCAGCAACTGCCGGGACCGGGGCATGATGCCGAAGTCGTCGAGCAAATTACCGCCATCGTCGCCGAGCAGAAGGGTTGGGCGGTCGATTTACCCTACGACTATGGAGCCAAGCGCGAGGAGGGCGACGCCTTTTTCTCTCTCTGCGTCGCCGACATGGGCGATGGAAACCGGGGCGACGTGGTTCAGTGGTTGAAGCTCGAAGTCATTCTGGAAAACAAACAAAAGGTTCCGCTGTTCGATTACGTCCAGCAGCAGATCGAACTCCACGAGAAACAGATCGCCGCCGGCTCGGGAGATCCGAAGCGCCTCCAAGCGCAATTGGCGAAGCTCCGCGCCACGCTTGCCCTGCGCGGCACGCATCCGGAGGGGAGCAAGGCTCCCGAGGAAGGCTTTGCCGTCCTGGCTCCGTCGAACCTCCGCATTTGGCTTCCCGAAGAAGTCCGCGGCCTGCATGCTGGGTCGAGGCTGGACCCCGACCATCCCGAGTCGAAGTTGGCCTCCGTCCAGACGAACGTGATCAGCGGTCAGCTCGCGGAGGTGCCGTCGCTGATTGTCGGAATTCGTTTCAAATTCGCCGAGAAGAGCGCGGTCGAAGGAAAATTCTGGCGTGCCTTCAAAGCCAAGGGCCGTATTCTGCCCGGCAGCCGGGCAAGACGGTTGGAAGAAACGGGCGTTCACCTGCGCGAGAACCGGGACCCCGAAGGCATCTACTACCTCAACCGCGAGCAATTCGCCGCGCGCCTGCCGGAGCACGAACGGGAGATTCCGCGGCAGATTGCGGACGACTACCGTTTGGTGGCCCTGCTGGCGAAAAACAGACTGGAGCCGAAGCACGCCGCGCTGTGGAACGAACTGGTTCAGGAACATCTGGCCGAGTTCGCGAAGCTTGCCTATCGCCGCCCGCTCACCGAGGCGCAGCGGCAATCGCTGAACGAGCAATATGTGCGTGCGGTGGAGGAAGTGGAAAACCGGGAGGAAGCGGCGCGGGAGGTGATTGCTCGCATTCTTGTCTCCCCCCGGTTTCTTTTCAAAACCGAGCCGCCGCATAGCGAGGAGCCGGAATCGCGCCTCGATGCGTGGGAGCTGGCTTCGCGGCTGAGCTATTTCCTCTGGGCGACCATGCCGGATGAGGAACTGAGAGAGGCGGCGGCGGACGGCTCACTGCTAGAGCCGCAGGAGCTGGACCGGCAAGTGACGCGGATGCTCGCGAGTCCGAAGGCGGCCGCGCTGGCCACCGAGTTCGCGGGCCAATGGCTCGGATTCCACGACTTCCGCGAGAACGCCACGATCGACCGCAAGATTTTTCCGGCCTTTGACGACGACCTGCGCGACTCGATGTACCAGGAAGTCGCCCACTTCTTCACTGAACTGGTCGTGCGCGACCGGCCAATCACCGACATACTTCACGGCGACTATACGTATCTCGACAAGCGGCTCGCGGAGCATTATGGGATCAAGGGATTCAAGCCGAGCGAGGATGGCGGTTTTACCCGCTGGGAGATGCACCAGCCGCGCGGCGGGATTCTTGGCATGGGGGCGATCCTCGCCAGCACGGCTTTTCCCGACCGTGCCAGCCCAGTCCGCCGTGGCAATTGGATTGTCACCACCGTGCTCGGCTATGAGACGCCTCCGGTTCCCGCGAATGTGCCGGAACTCGCCAGCGACGGCCTGGCCGATAAGCTCTCGCTCCGCAAGCGACTGGAAAAGCACCGCGACTCGCCCTCCTGCATGGGTTGCCACTCGCGGATCGACCCGCCGGGCTTTGCGCTGCAGAACTTTGACGCGATCGGCCGCTGGTGCGAGACCGACGCAGAGGGTCGCCCGATCGACGCCACCGCAACGCTCTCCAGCGGTGAGCAGTTCACCGGCCCGGTGGGCTTGAAAGAGCAACTCGCCCGCAAGCAGTCCGACTTCCTCCGCCAGTTCTGCACCAAACTCCTCGGCTACGCGCTGGGCCGCGAAGTCGTGATCACCGATCGTCCGCTGTTGGAAAAGATGGAAGCGGATCTGGCGCAGGCCGACTACCGCTTTTCGGCGGCCGTCCGCGCGGTCGTCCAGAGCAGGCAATTCCAGTACCGTAGAAACAAGTAGGTCTCGCCATGAACACCTGGAAACCCTCCCGTCGCACGTTTCTTCGCGGCATCGGCGTCACCTTGGCGCTTCCGTGGATGGAGTCGATCAAGACGTTCGCCTCCACCGCTGCCGGCGCCGAGGCTCCGCGCCGCCTGGGCTTCGTCTTCATGGGCAACGGCGTGAGCGTCGACCACTGGGGAGCCGCCCAAGGAGCGGGCGGATTGCAACTGGCGAAGTCCCTCCGCCCGCTCGAAGCGCTCAAGGATCAAATCACCGTGATCGAGGGACTGGCGAACGAGTCGACCTTCAAAACGCCAGAGGGGCACTACGGCAAGATGAATGTCCTCTCCGGGCTGCCCGTCAAGCGCACCACGACCGACGTGGAGTTGGGCATCTCGGTCGATCAGTTGGCGGCTCAAGTCGCGGGCAAAGAGACGGAGATCGGCAGTCTCGTCCTTGGCACCGAAGGCTCGGGCGGCGGGACCGAGGCCGGCTACGCGACGCTTTACGCCTGCCATATCTCGTGGAGTTCGCCCACCACGCCGGCCCCGAAAGAAATCTACCCTCGGCTCGCGTTTGATCGTCTTTTCAACAGTGGCGAGTATCGGCAGCGCAATCGCGGCATTCTCGACTCGGTTCTCGATGAGGCCAAGTCGCTCCAGACCCGCCTCAGCCAGTACGATCAGCGCAAGCTCGACGAGTACCTCACCAGCGTCCGCGAGCTGGAGCAACGCCTCGTGCGGGCAGAGAAGCTCAGCAAGTCCGAGACCAATGGCCAAGGCTGGCAGCCGACCGTGACCGAGCCGAACATTCCGCGCCCCGACGCGGCGATCCCACGATCGGTCGCCGAACACATGAAATTGATGTTCGACATCATGGTGCTCGCGTTCCAGATGGATAAGACGCGGGTCATCACTTACATGATGAACAACGACCTGTCGAGCATGGACTACGGCTTCCTGGACGGCGTGCGCGGCCATTCGCATGGCATCTCGCACCACGGAAGAATCCCGGAAAAAGTGGCCATGTACCAGAAAATCAACGAGTTCAACGTCGGCCTGTGGGCGGACGCGCTGAAGAAGATGGCCGCCACCGACGAAGGCGGACGCAGCCTGCTGGACAATAGCATGATCGTCCTGCTCTCCAGCCTGATGGACGGCAACTCTCACGACTCGACCCAACTGCCGGTCGTTCTGGCCGGCCGTGGGGGAGGCTCAATCAAAGGCGGCCAGGTGTTGGACTACACGGAGCAGGAAAACCGCCGCCTCTGCCGTCTCCATCTTTCGCTCCTCGACCGGATGGGCGTCTCGCCCGAGACCTTCGGGGACGCGGAAACGCGTCTCGACGGCCTGGCTTAGCGGCGGGAGACGGAGGCGCTCCCGTGGCGGAATACGTCCTTCCCGCGCAGGCGGGAATCCAGGGCGCAGGGTCTACTCTCTAAATTCCCGCCTGCCCGGGAAGGACGTGCCTCGGCACGGAAATGTCGCGCTTGCGCACCTCTGCCGCGCGACTCTTGGTATCTGTTATACTAGAGGGTTTATTCGACGTTTCACTGCCCCCCTCTAGGAATCATGACCGAAGAAAAGCCCTCCCCTGCTTCCGAAGCCTCTCCTCACTCGTCCCTCACCGATGGGCTAACGATCTCTCCCTCGCTCGACTTGGTCGCCGAAGCGGCGCAGGTGCCGCCGCAGGCTTCGCTGGTCGATCGCCGCGTGATTTATCTCTCGGGCATCGCCGTGGTGCTCGGCTTCGCCGCGGCCTTGGCCTCGGTCGTGCTGATCCGGCTGATTGCCCTGATTACCAATCTCAGCTTCTATCAGCGGTTTTCGCTGGAAGAAGTTGCGCCGGCGGGCGCGTCGCTGGGGCTGTGGGTGATTGGCGTGCCGATCGTCGGGGGCTTGGTCGTGGGCCTCATGGCTCGCTACGGGTCGAAGGCGATTCGCGGCCACGGGATTCCCGAGGCGATGGAGCAGGTGCTGACCAACCAGAGCCGCATTCCAGCCCGCGTGTTGTTTCTCAAACCGCTCTCGGCAGCCGTCGCCATTGGCACCGGCGGACCCTTTGGTGCCGAGGGGCCGATCATCGCCACCGGCAGCGCCCTGGGTTCGCTCGTGGGACAGGCCATCAGCGTGACGGCGGCCGAGCGGAAAACGCTGCTCGCCGCCGGAGCGGCGGCCGGCATGGCGGCCACTTTCGGCAGTCCGGTGTCGGCCGTGTTGTTGGCGGTGGAACTGCTGCTGTTTGAATACCGTGCCCGCTCGGTCATTCCCGTGGCGCTGGCCAGCGCCACGGCGACCGGCATGCACTTTGCCTTGAGTGGCCCGGAGCCGGTCTTCTCGATGCCAGCGGTGTTGCCCCCCTCGCTCGCGGCGCTCGCCTTCTATGCCCTGCTGGGCGGGTTGATGGGCTTGGCGGCCGCCGCGATCACGCGATTGCTCTATGCGATCGAAGATGGTTTTGAACGCTTGCCCATCCATTGGATGTGGTGGCCCGCGCTGGGAGCCGTGGTGGTGGGCGTGGTCGGTTATTTTGCCCCCGCGACTCTCGGCGTCGGATACGAAAACATCTCCGCGCTGCTCTCCAGCGAACTCACCGGACAGACGGCACTCGTGTTCTGTGGGCTGAAGTTGATCTCCTGGTCCTTTTCGCTCGGCAGCGGAACCTCGGGCGGAACGCTCGCGCCGATGTTCACCATCGGCGGTGGTCTGGGCGCCGCGATTGCCGCCGTGGCCGCGGCGCTGGTGCCGGCGGCGGGGATCGATCCGCGCGTGGCGGCGCTGGTGGGGATGGCCGCGATTTTTGCCGGAGCGTCGCGGGCTTTGCTGGCCTCGGCGGTGTTTGCCTTCGAAGCCACGCTGGAGCCAATGAGCCTGTTGCCGCTGTTGGCCGGTTGCACGACGGCCTATCTGGTGTCGTGTCTGCTCATGCGGCACACGCTGATGACCGAAAAGATTGCCCGCCGAGGCGTGCGGACGCCGGCGGAATACTCAGCCGACGCTCTCGATCAGCTTTTCGTCCGTGATATTGCCTCGACTTCGCTGATCGTTCTGCAAGCGGAGGATTTGGTCAGCGACGTTCGCCAGTGGATCGAGTCCGGCGAGGCTGGCAGCCGGCACCAGGGATTTCCGATTCTCGATGCCCGTGGCGTGCTGGTCGGCGTCCTGACGCGGCGTGATATTCTCGGCGCCCAGAGGGACGAACATCTGTTGATCGAAAACCTGATCCGCCGGCTGCCGAAGTTTGTTTACGAAGACTGCACCGTCCGCCAAGCGGCCGACCATATGGTCAACCACGGTATCGGCCGGCTGCCAGTCGTCTCGCGCGATACGCCGCCCCGCGTGATCGGCATCATTACCCGCAGCGACATTCTTTCCAGCTACCGCCGCCGCCTGGAAGAAGAACTCCGCACGCCCCCCACGATCACCTTCGCCCGCCCGCCACGCCGCTCCACGGAAGTCGGCTCGTAGCGAGAGAGGCGGAAAGCGGAGAGCGGAAAAGCACTTGGCCGTTATAGAAAAAATAGAGCCTTTGCTGCCGGCACGGCAGGCGTCAAAGCGGCTCGTCCCCCCTTGCGATAGGTTCCCTCCTTGGAGGTGCAGAATTCCCATGAGGCTCCGACTTTTGCTGCGTGCGCTTCTCGCTCTAGTCCTGTTCGCGCCGGCGGCCGAGGCTGCTGAGGAGCGGCGGCCGAATGTGATCGTCATTCTCTCGGACGACCAGCGCGCTGCGGACTTGGGCGTGGCCGGGCATCCGATCCTGCGGACGCCGAATCTCGACGCGCTGGCCGAGCGGGGGACCTACTTTCCCAATGCGTTTGTCACCAGCGCTTCGTGTACGCCCAGCCGCACCTGTATTCTGCTGGGGCAGTACGAACGGCGGCACGGCGTCACGTTCGGTTCGGAGTCGGCGCTCACCCAAGCGGCGTTCGCCCGCAGTTATCCGATGTTGCTGAAGGAGGCCGGCTATTTTGTGGGCTACGTCGGCAAGAACCACACACCGATCGGCCAGTCGAAACAAGGGTTCGGCTACAGCTCCGGCGTGATGGAGGCCGGTTTCGACTATTGGTACGGCGGCCACGGCCATTTGCAGTTCTATCCCAAGCGTCACCACAAGATCTTTCGGAACGCAACAGCCGACACGCAGATTGAGATTTTGGACCAGGGGGTGCGCCATTTTCTACGGCCCGATCCCCATTCCGACTTTGTCGCCCAGGCCCAGCAGTTTCTTCGCGCCCGGCCCGACGATCAGCCGTTTTGTCTGTTGGTCAATTTCAATGTACCGCATTCGGCGGGGACCAGATCGATGCGGCAGTTGCCGAGCGACCCCGAACTGTACCGCACGGCTTACCGCGACCAGATCGACGCGATGCCGATTCCGCCGACCTATATCGCCCAGGCGGAAGTGACAACGCTCAAGATCCCGCCGCGCGTCTATAGCGGCGAGCGCATCCCCAGCTACAACTACGTCAAGACGCCCGAAACCTTGCGCGAGCACGAAGTCCGCGAGTGCCAGACGATCACCGGCATTGATAACCTCGTGGGCAATATCGTTGCGCAGCTCCAGCAGCAAAAGCTCGCCGACAACACGATCATCGTCTTCCTCTCCGATCACGGCATCCAGCACGGCGAGCACGGCCTGGGCGGCAAGGTGCTGCTCTACGAAGAGTCGATTCGCATCCCGTTGATCGTTTACGATCCACGGCTAAAGCGCGAAGACCGACCGCGGCGCGTCGAGCAAATGGCCCTCGCGATCGACATCGCCCCGACGCTGCTCGATCTCTGCGGCCTGCAGGTGCCCGAGCCGATGCAAGGTCGCACGCTCGCGCCGCTGATGCGAGGCGAGGAGATTGACTGGCGGGACGATTTTTTTCTAGAAAATATGTTCATGGGCCAGCACTATCCGCGCATCGAAGGCGTCCGCAGCAGAGCGTTCAAGTACCTCCGCTACTTCGACAAAGCGCGCGATCAGCACCACTGCCACGCCCTCACCGCTTCGATCAAAGGCGAGCCACCGATCTACGAGGAGCTGTATGATTTGAAACAGGACCCTCAGGAACGCACCAACCTGGCAGGCGATCCGAAGTATGCCGAAGTGCTCGACCAGTTGCGGCGGCGCTGCCAAACGCTGGTTACCGAAGCCCGCGGCACGCGTCCGCCGGAAACGCATGTGCGGAGCATGAAGTAGCAGCGATCATGCTACGACCATTTCACACCTCTCAAAACCTTGTCACCTGCGCGAGGACATCACCCATGTTCACCTTGATTTTACCTCGTCACGGCATGGGGCTGCGTTTGCTGCTGCCGATCGCCGCCGCCATGATTGTGTCGCAGCTCACTCCGCCATCGGCCCAGGCCGAGCAGCAGCGGAAGCCGAACATCATCCTGATCCTTACCGACGACCAGGGGTACAATGATCTCGGCTGTTACGGCTCGCCGGAGATTCGCACTCCGCGGCTGGATCGGATGGCGGCCGAGGGGCTGCGGTTTACCACGTTCTATGCGCAGAACGTGTGCGGGCCGTCGCGGGCGGCGATTTTGACGGGGTGCTATCCGATTCGCTGTGCGGAGCCGAACAACGAGAAGCACGCGCATACGATTTTGCACCCGAAGGAAGTTACGATTGCCGAGGTGTTGCGCGCGCGGGGCTATGCGACGGCGGCTATCGGCAAGTGGCATCTGGCGGGGAGCGGCGCGGGAAAGCCGGCCGGCAAGGGGCCGTACCGCGCTGAACTGATGCCCAACGCGCAGGGCTTCGATTATTTTTATGGCACGCCGATGCACAACGGCACGACGCGCGAGCCACGCCCCGGGCGGTTCGTGACCGAGTTGATGCGCAATGATGAGGTTCTCGAAAGCCCTGCCGATTTGGATCAGCTCACGCAAAAGTATACGCGCGAAGCGGTGGCGTTTATTCGCGAGCACCGGGGCGAGCCGTTTTTTCTCTACCTCGCCCACACCATGCCGCATGTGCCCTTGGGGGTCTCCGAATCCTTCCGGGGCCAGTCGCCGCGTGGGAAGTATGGCGACGTGATCCGCGAGATCGACTGGAGCTGCGGCCAGGTGCTCGACACGCTCCAAGAACTTGGGATCGACGAGCATACGCTAGTGGTCTTTACCTCGGACAACGGGCCATGGATCGAAGACCACATTGGCGAGGACGGCGGCAGCGCGGCGCCGCTGCGGGGCTTTAAGATGAGCACCTGGGAGGGCGGGCTGCGCGTGCCCTGCATCCTGCGCTGGCCCGGCAAAATCGCGCCGGGCAGGACGCTCGACCAGCTTGTCACCACGCTCGACTTGCTGCCGACTTTTGCCGAGGTCGCGGGGGCGGCGCTGCCGGAGGATCGGAAGATCGACGGGCATTCGATTACCGCGCTCTTTGCCGGCGATCCGCAGACGCCCAGCCCAACGAAGCACTTCTTTTACTATGGCTACACGCATCTTCAGGCGGTGCGCGACGGCCGCTGGAAACTCGTGCTGCCGCGTCCCAAGAACCCGCCGTGGACAAGTTGGTATGGCCGCATGATCGACCGCGTGACGGACGTGGAACTGTACGACCTGGAAAACGATCTGAGCGAACAGCACAACGTCGCTTCCGCCCATCCGCAGATCGTCGCGCGGCTCATGCAGGTCGTCGAACAGGGCCGCACGGAGCTAGGCGACTACGATCGGATTGGGCGTGGCGCTCGCTTTTTTGACCCTGGCCCCCGCCGCGTGGAAGCCGCCAATTGGGCCCGTCGCAACAACACGCGCGCCGCCGATCAGTCCGCAAAGGCTCCGCGGCCGGTGATCGAGTCGCCGCAGGGCATTAGCCATAGCTTCTTGGCCACGGGGAAAGAAACGTACATCCTCGACGGCGAAGGCCGCGTGACGTGGCGCTATCCGCACGCGACGCGCGACGGCTACGTTCTGCCAAGCGGCAACCGGCTGCTGGTCTTGAGCAAGAGCGGCAAGTATCCCGGCGGCGCGGTCGTGGAATTGACGCCCGACGACAAGGTGATCTTTGAGTATCGGGGGGCGCAAGGCGAAGTCAACTCGGCACAGAAGCTCGATAACGGAAACATCGTGCTCACCGAAGCCGGGCCGAACCCACGGCTGTTGGAAGTGGACTCCGGCGGCAAGATCATCGTCGAGTTTCCGCTCGCCTGTCAGAAAGAAAACATCCACTTGCAAACGCGCATGGCGCGCAAGCTCCCCAACGGCAACTACCTCGTTCCGCACTTGCTCGATTTTGCGGTCAAGGAATACGACCCGTCGGGCAAAGTCGTCCACACAATCGCCACCGACCGTAACGGCCGCGAGGTACACGATTGGCCGTTCACCGCGATTCGACTGCCCAACGGCAATACCGTGATTGGCTGCACGAACGGCCACAAGGTGATCGAGGTCGATCCGCGCGACAAAGTCGTGTGGCAAATCAGTAACGACGATTTGCCGGGCGATCCGATTCGCGACGCCTGCGGCGTGCAGCGTCTCCCCAATGGCAACACCGTCATCGCCAGCTACGCAGGCCGCAAAGGAATCAAACTGCTCGAAGTGACGCCCGAGAAAAAGATCGTCTGGACCTTCCGCGACGGCAAGCCTCACGGCGTCCACCACTTTCAGATTCTCGACACCAACGGCGCGCCGGTCGAGCACGCGTGGAAGTAGCGGCCGTCGCTCGGCCGAACCCCGCGCGGCGATTCAAGAATCGCGGTGGACCGTTTCCGGCGAGAAAGCGGGAAGACAAATGGCGATGTACTGGGCGCCGCCCTCCTCCGGCGTGCGGTAGCGCACCCACTCGCCCGGCGCGGTGACGACGGCCTGCCCGGCCTGCACTTTCAGCTCGCCCCCCTCGTGTTCGACATAGAGGGCGCCGGCAAGTACGAGCGTGATTTCCTCAAACTCAGGCCGCTGCCCCGGCTCTTGCCAACCTGCGGGAGAAACCATGCGAGCCACGCTCACGCGGTCGTGGCCGGAGTTGACGCGGCCGATGAATTCCTCAATGCGTTTCGGCTTATTGCCCGCCGCTTCAATCACCGTCGGTTCTGAGATCAGGCGCGGCATGGTGCTTCCTCGGTTGTTTCAGGGTTGCAAATTGAAGGTAGCGAACTAACGCACCGGCAACAGCCGGATCTGGCGCACATCCATCACGGCCAGCTTCGCTTTTTTGATTGGCACGACCACCAGCGTGTAGGCGCCGGGCGTGCCTAAGGCGACTCGTCCCACGAGGCGGGGCACGAAGTTTTGGAAGTGGCCGGTGTCTTCGACGGTGAAGCGGAGCGACTGTTCGGCGAGGCGCAGCTCCACTTCGCTCCCGCCGTGCCCTGCTCCGCAGCCTTGCAAGACCTCGACCTCGAACTCGCCCGGCTGCGCGACGGTGAACGTCCACGAAATGGTATCGTCCGCGTTCGTCCAACAGCCAACGGTGTTTTTGTGGGGTTGTGGCTCATATTGGACGCGCACGCCGTGGATCGTGACATCGCGGGCATGACAGGTGATGCTGCCGTCGGCCATCTGCTGCGGAGGCGAGCCTTCGCTTATCGGCCGCAAAGTGACGGCCGCGAGTGTCATCTCCGCACTGGCAGTCTTCTGTAAGCCAGCTAGGCGAATCGTTTGCTTTTGGTTTCCGATAAGTTTTACCTTTCCGGCCGAGGCCACCCGGTAGCGCGACGAGCGGCCGGTGGGAGCAAGCGTGACCGGGTGCTGGTGTCCCGCCACGTCGATGGTCACTTCGGCGTCCTGGTGTCCAGCGAGCGAGTAAGTGATTTCTAGCGCGTACCTGCCCGGCCGAGTTGGATGGTAGTGCCAAGTGAGAGCGTTCGAACGACCGCCGGCTCCACGTTGCTCGCCGCAATCACGGGAGAACGCGGTGGCAACTTCCTGAGCGACGGCGTCTCGCGGCAGGAAGCTGATGCGGCCATCGCTCCATTGTCGCGACTGAGCGGCGGTCTCGACGAGCACGGTCGCCTCGGCCGCAGCCGGCTGCGGCGGCAACTCCAGCGTCACCCCCGCTTGGTCCGCATGCTGCTCGAACGTCAGCGGTGTCCGCTGGGGATCGTGCGCAAGATAAACTCCGGTCACGGTCGGCAGCGGCCCGGGCACCTGAAATGTTGAAGCGACCGTCCGAGCCGGCAGCGTGAGGCGAACCACTCCGCGCGCCGCCTCGGGCGCGGCGGCCTCAAGCGGTGCCGACAGCGCGAGCGTCAAAAGCAGGACAAGGCGAATCATTGAGCGACTGCGCATTGGCAAACGTGCCTTTTCGCTAGGGAAAATTTGGTGACATCAAAATCGCGATGCGCGCCATGCTCGGGGGCTGCAAGCCGTGCCAGCGCCGGCGGGCCGCGTGCAGGTGCGACAATTCGCCGTCCTGCTCCCAAAACTTGCGTTCCGGTCGCCTCCGGCGATGCCAGCATTTTTTCCGATTCCTCGGGCCATGCCTAGAGGGGCCGGGGGCGGTGAATTACGATAGGGGGCGCTTTCGGCTTGCCGCCCGGTCCCGGTCCGGGTTCGTGCGGACGCGACAAGAGAGTTTCCCCAGTCGCGGGGCGCAGTGCCTCCGCTAAGTTTGAGAAGGGCGAACGATGATGATCCGACCGAGCAGAGTCGACGGCGGGCTAGGCTCCACGGTTCCCGAGGGAGACGACCTCTCGTATCCCAACCTCTGGCAGGTCATTCAGCGGCGCTGGGTGGTGTTTCTGGTCTGCTTGGCGGTCGGCTGGACCGCGGCGGTGGTCTACTGGCGGCTCGTTCCCCCGACGTACGAATCCAAAGTCCAAGTGCTCATCATGCGCAAAGATCCGGCCCTACCGACGACGGTGGGGCCGCAGACGCCGGAGATGGAGGCTAAGGTTTCCGAAGATCTGCTCGCCACGCACATGCAGATTGTGCAAAGTCAGCGCATCGTCTCCCAGGCGCTGGCGGAAGAAGGACTCGACAAGCTGCCTTCCATTCAGGCGGCACTCGAGGAAGACATGCTGCCGAGCGACTACGTAATCGAGCAGCTTGAAATCACGCGCGGGGGCGAAGGCCAAGCCACCTCGGCGCATGTGCTGAACATTGCCTTTCGCCACTCGTCGGCCACCGACGCGCAGCGGATCGTGGCCGCCGTCGTGCGCCGCTACCAAAGCTTTCTCGATGAAAAGTCGCAGGATGTGAACCAAGAGGCGGCCAATCTGATTGCCCGTGCGCGCGAAGATCTCGAATCGGAATTGAAACAGGCCGAAGACGTGTACCTAGCATCGCGCAAGAACACGCCGCTATTGTGGAATGGCGAGGAGAGCACGAATGTGCATCGCACGCGCTACGAGCAGATTCAGAGCGAACTGTCGAACATCCGTCTCCGCAGGAGCGAAGCGAACGCGCACCTGGAAACCGTCAAGGCCGAGATCACGGAGCTTGAGCAGGTCGGGGCCTCGACGCTCGAACGGCTCGCGCTGATTGACGAAACCAGCCTCAGCCGCGTGGGCATCTTTGCGCAGATTTACCAGGGCGAAGCGCAAACGGCCGAGTTTCTGGCGCTTCAGCCGGCGCGCTTGGAGGGAGCGCGGGCCGAGTACGCGCAGCTCCTGAGTCTGCTCGCCCAGGAAAAGATGCTGCTACAGGATTTTGGCGCCAGCCACCCCGAAGTCGTCAGCACCCGGGAACAAATTGCCGTGGTGCGCGAATTTCTGCGGCAAAAGGAGGAGGCCACGCAGGTCGGCAACGAGGCGGAGCTACTCGACCCCGACGAGCTGTTGAACGCCTACGTGCGGCTGCTCGAAAACGATCTGGCGACGCTCACGCGGCGCGAGGACGAACTCGAGATACTCGCCGCGCAGGAGGAGGAAGCGGCCAAGACGCTTGTCGCTTTCGAGCTGGAAGACCAGACGCTGCGCACGCAGATCGGCCGCAAGCAGGAACTTTACGACGCCGTGGTCGAGCGGCTGCGCGAGCTGAATCTGGCCAGCGACTACGGCGGATTCGTCAATGAGGTGATCGCTCCGGCGCGGCCCGGCAAGCAGGTGTGGCCGAGCCTGCCGCTTTGCCTGGCCTTGGGGGCTTTCGTGGGCTTGCTGCTAGGGGGGGCTTCGGCTGCGGTGGCCGAAACCCGGGACCGCTCCTTCCGGTCGGCCGAGGAGGTCGTGCGGACGCTGCAACTGCCGCTGCTGGCGCAACTGCAAAACTTGCACGCCCGGCAGTCGATTACCGTTGCCGGTGCTTCGGTGGGAAGCGAAGTCTGCGCCTTCCACCGGCCGCGCTCCCGCGAGGCGGAAGCCTTCCGCAGCCTGCGAACCTCGCTCTTCTTCACCGCCCAGGGGCAGAAGATGCAGGTCATCGCCTCGACAAGCCCGAACCAGGGCGATGGCAAATCCGTGCTGACCGCCAATCTTGCCGTCAGCATCGCTCAAGCAGGCCGCCGCGTGCTACTGGTCGATTGCGATCTGCGCCGCCCACGCGTCCACGATCTGCTTGGCGTGAGCAACGACTGCGGGCTTGCAGATGTTCTCGAAGGTCGCGCCGAGCCGTGGGACACGGTTCAGGCGACCGACGTGGAAAATCTCTGGGCGCTCCCCTGCGGCAGCTTGCCGCACGACCCGGCTGAAATGCTGGAGGGTCCGGCCTTCCGTGAGTTTCTGGCGCTCGCCCGCGAACGCTACGACTACATCTTGCTCGACACGCCGCCGGTGCTGGCCGTTTCCGATCCGTGCATTGTCACCGCTCACGCCGACGGGGTGCTGTTGGTGCTGCGCGTCTCGCGCGACAGCCGGCCTCAAGCCCTGCACAGCAAGGAGATGCTCGCCGGTGTCGGCGCGAATGTCGTCGGCACCGTGATCAATGGCTGGGACGCCGGGCACGGGTTCGGCTACGGCGGCCAGGGCTACTACTACGGACATGCCAAGCGCGGCGACGACGGCAACGGCTATTACCACGTTGATGAAAGCCCTGCTGCCGAGCATAACGGGCGCAATGGCGACGCGGTGAAACGGTAGCCCAGGCCCCCGGCACGAGCACGGTTAGAACTAGAAGTCGAGCGGCAAGGCCGCATTGAACTGGAAGAAGTTCAAGACCGCGTTCGCCGTCGCTTCGCCCGGTTTGTAGTGCAGAAAGACGACATCTTCCGGCTTGATCACGATCCGCTCCTTCGGGTCGTGCATCGCTCGCGCCAGGTCCACGCGGATCGGCAACTTCTGTCCGCCGGGCAGCGTGCGCAGAATCAGCACGCGCGTCGGGGGAATGATCGCATTGCCCGGCCCCGCTCCGGGGAGGAACGTGCGCGGGGTGGCGATCGCGGACGGCCCGCCCACCGAACCGCCAGCCAGGGCAATCGCCTCGACCACGTCGACCGTGCGGTCGCGGGGGAGCGGAACCTGTCGGCCGGGGAGCAGCCCGCCGGTGTAAAAGAATTCGTTGCGCGGCGGGATGAAAACCACATCCCCCTCATGCAGCACGACATCGGCAGGCCCAAAGCAAAGCGGCTCGTCGGGGTGAACCCGCAGCGGTATGCGAACGACCGAGCGTTCCACCTCTAGTCGCTGCAACAGAGCGTCCAGCTCCTCGTCGGAATTGGCTTCCGCGGCCAGTCCGCCGAGCATCGCCGCCGAGCTGGTTTTGCCCCGCAGCACCCACACCTCGTTTTGCGCATCAATCCCCGGCAGCCCGCCGGTCGCCGTCAGGGCGTGGAGCACATCGTTCTCAAAAGCCGGCAGGTCGAGCACCTCGGCGCGTCCGCGCTTGGTGTAGGGAGCCTCGGCGTTGAGCAACTGCTGGGGCAGCTCGGAACCGGCATCTTCGCGGATCACCAGCACGCGATGCACGCGCGGGCGGAGCAGCGTGGCCGTCACCCGTTCGCGGCCCACCTGAAGCACGCCGGCCTCTTGATAAGCTTCGAGGATCTCTTGCCGTGCGGCCGGCAGCGTCAGCCCCGCCACCTCAACCGCCCCGACGATGGGAAGCACCAGCGTACCGTCGTACTCCACTTCAATCGGCAGGCCGAGTGTCGGCAGACGCAGCGCACCATAGGGCGGATAATAGTCGCGCGGAGCGCCGAGCGCCGGCTGAACGACCGGGGCCTCCTCAATCGTCGGTGGAAGCACGCCGTAGACGTACACGCTCAGCACGTCTCCCGGGCCAATGATGTGGCTAGGCGGCGGATCTTGACGGAGCAGCGCCAAGTCGATCGGCACCTTCGCCCCTTCCGCGTCACAGCGTTCCACCATCGGCAGCCGGTAGGCCGGCACCGCGTGCTTCGCCCAGGTGACACAGCCCGAGGAAATCAGACAGGCGGCCGCGACGATCAAGCTTGCTGCCGGACGGGTGCTCTGACAGAAACGCCGCATTTCAAAACCCATGATGGTGCTCTCGTACATTGGCGTGGACCATCGCCCCCGATGGCTGCTTTGATGTTTGTCGTGATGCTAGTCGCGTTCTGGAGCCGGTACTGGTTCAAGCGGAGTTGCTGGAGCCGGTGCCGGCAGGACCGTTTCTTCCCAGCTCACGACCTGGTGAAGCTCAGGCAGCGGTGCCCCCATCGTCGCCGTCGAAATCGGCAGCTCGTTCCAAAACGGCGACTGCTCCCCGGCGATGGCGCCGTGCTGGTAGCCGAGATACCAGTCTTCGATCGCCTGCATCCCTTCCGGGGTCTGGTACTTCGCGTCCCAGTATCGGTTGGGCGGGGCGGCCGGCGGTTGGCCGGCGCCTCCGGTCAGCACGTCGAAATAGCCCGCTTTCCAGCCCTTGCGGTAGTCCCGAGAGCCTTCGATTTCCCCGTCCGCGGCAATCCAAGCCAGGTGTGCCCGGCAGCGGTTGGTGAGGCGGTATTCATGATCGCGCAGGCCGGCGCAGCCTAAAGCCAACAGCAGCAAAGGGATACAGAGAAATCGCCACGCTCGCACAGCTACATCCCCCCGTGATTTTGATTCCGGCCCGAAACCGGATACTGCGACGCAGAGGCCTTACAAAGCACGCAACCGGCACAGTCGTTACAACCCCTATCGTCACTCAGCGCTAGCGGCTTGAGTTTACGGCCCCACGAGTTGCCGATCTGGCGCAAAGTTCCGCTGAACTCGAAGGCTTCCGGGGGGGGCTGGTCAACGTCGTGGAACTGCCGGCTTCGACCGCTGGCGGGGGCGCACCGCAACGCGGAAGCGCTCGTCAGGCTGCTCAGGCTGTGGCGACCAAGTTTGCCGACCTTCCACAACGCGAGCGGGTTGCCTGAAGCACCTGTCTTCCTTATTCTGGCTAAGCATGAGCACGGAAACGCCCCTACGCCGCGAAAGTTCTCCCCTCGTGAGCGCGGGCACGGACTCCGCTGCGCTGCCGGAATCGCCGGTTGCTCCGCTGCTGGACCATCACCTCCTAACGCCGCCGCCGACGGCGGCCAGCGAGCTGCGGAGGTTTCTGCCACGCACGCTGCAAATCGTCGCCACGAGCGTGCCGCTGGTGATCGCGGATCTCGCGGCCAGCCTCGGCACGACCGCCTTGGTCGCCGCCGTAGCGCATACCTTTTTCCCCAACTACCCGAGCATCGACGCCCAGCTTTTAACACTGGCGGCGGGGCTGCTGCTGATTTACTCCTTTTGCAACCTCTATCCCGGGGCGGGCTTGAACCCCGTTTTCGAATTCCGGCAACTGATCATTGCCACGACGCTCAACTTCACGATGCTGCTGTTGGTCAACGCCACCTTCGGCCACATCGTTGCATTTGAAGCCTATCTGCTGACGATCGGCTGGCTGCTTTCACTACCGGCGGTGCCGCTGACGCGGATCGCGGCCCGCTCGGTGCTTGGCCGGTGCTCTTGGTGGGGTAAGCCCGTGCTGATCGGTGGCGCCGGTCGGCGCGGACACCCCGCGCTCGGTCCACAGCTGGCCCGGGG